>NZ_JACHCW010000007.1:0-336458 GCF_014200825.1 Pedobacter sp. AK017 | reverse complement strand
TCGGGTAAAGACCCAAGCAAGGTAGACAGGTCTGCAGCTTATGCTACCCGTCACATTGCCAAAAACCTGGTTGCAGCCGGTGTTGCTGATGAGATCCTGGTACAGGTAAGCTATGCCATTGGTGTGGCCCAGCCTATGGGAATTTACATCAATACTTACGGAACAGCTAAGGTTGGTAAAACTGATGGCGAGATCGCTAAGATTGTAGAGGGCTTGTTTGATATGCGCCCTTACTTTATTGAACAGCGCCTGAAACTAAGAAACCCTATATACAGCGAAACCGCAGCTTATGGCCACATGGGCCGCAAGCCAGAAACCGTAACCAAAACTTTCAGGTCGCCTAATGGTGAGGAAAAAACAGTTACAGTAGACCTGTTTACCTGGGAAAAACTTGATTTTGTAGATAAAGTAAAAACTGCCTTTGTTTTGTAATATGGCTATACCCTTTTTGCTTTTGTTAAGGGAAGTCTTATTTTTGACGATCTTAACATTTTTTAAAAATAGATTGATTTGATTTCCTAATAATAGAAAATTTTGAAAATACTAGTTCTCGGAGCTTCCGGCCAGCTTGGCCAGTGCCTCAAAAAGGTTGCTGCAGAAAGAAACATCAACAACATCAGTTTCCCTGATGAAAGCAAGGCCAATATTCTGGATATTGCACTCCTTCAAATTCTTTTTAACGAAGAAATGCCTACCCATGTCATCAATTGCGCTGCTTATACTGCCGTAGATAAGGCAGAAGATGATGTCGAACTCTGCAGAAAAATCAATAAAGATGGAGCTTTGAATATTGCAGTGCTTTGCAAAGAAAATAAGGCAACCTTAATCCATGTTTCTACAGATTTCGTTTTTAAGGGTGATAAGCCAGAGCTGCTCAAAGAAGATGATCTGGCCGAGCCAATTAATGTATATGGCCTTACAAAGCTGGAAGGGGAACAAGATGTCATTAATAATCTCAAAGAACATTTTATATTACGTACCAGCTGGCTCTATTCTGAATATGCCAATAACTTCGTAAAAACCATGCTTAGGCTTGGTGCGGATAAGGATGAACTCAATGTGATCGCCGATCAGATAGGAACACCTACCTATGCCATAGACCTTGCGGGAGCAATACTATCCATCATAGAATCTGGCCAAAAAGATTATGGTGTTTACCACTACAGCAATGAAGGCGTAACCTCCTGGTACGACTTTGCTGTTGGCATATTTGAACTAAGTGGCACTAAAATCAAAGTGAAGCCTATCCCAACATCTCAATACCCTACAAGGGCCGTAAGACCAAAGTTTTCCGTAATGGATAAAACTAAAATTAAATCTACGTTTAATTTGGATATCCCTTATTGGAAAGATAGCCTGAAGGTTTGTATAGAAAGGTTAAGATAGATTTACCCAATCTTTAAACTTCAAAAATGTCTGATTTGCAGCTTCAATTACATCTGCCTGTTGTTCATCAGCAATTGCTTCTTTATTCAAATAATCTTTAAACCTGGCCCACATTTCCATGGTACTTTCTCCGTAGCCGTTAAAGAAGGACAAACCCTCATCAACAGGAATATTCAGCTGTTGCGATATCATCTGGCTGATGTATTTTCCACCTAGCGTAGAGCCTTCTATCACATACAATGCGCCCAGCGCCTGGAAATGGTTTAAAATGACAGGGAGCTCTGCTCCGGTCGCCAGATCAGGAACTTTCGCTTTAAAATAGCTAAGGTCATCTGCAATAGCGGCTGTTTTCCTTCGCTCACCTGCATCTGCAAGTGTAGGCTGCAGATGTTTGCTGATCAGCAGTTCTAGCCCAGCAAAAAAACTGTAAAAATCATTTAAGATCTGGATGTAATCCTGGACCGAACGGATAGATTTTATTTTCCGTACCAGGATGGCTTCAAGCTCCCTGTGGTAAGTGCTGGTTTGTGCTTTAACTTTATCGGCAATCATTTTTTTTCAATTCTGTTTATTTTCCGCCTGCAAAGATATATTTTAGGGATTAAATCTCTGATTAACGTAAACACGTATCTGCAGGTAAACTTAGCAAACAATTTGGTACATTATTTGGTATTTAATGCATTGTTTAAACAACAGCCATTTTACTTATACAAATTTAGGGGATGCAGGCTGGACAAACAGATAACTAAGCAATAGATGGCAGAGAAAAAAAACTTTGATTCTGAATTTTGCGGCAATTTGCCGTTACATAACGTGAACCTGATACAGGATTATGGTTACCTGCTGGTGCTTGAACCAAAAGGCTTAAAGATCATCCAGGCAAGTGAAAATACAGTTGAAATAACCGGTAGGCCGGTTCAGGAACTGGTAGGCACAGCGCTTTCACAATACCTGGATGTGGAAAGTGCGGACAAATTAAGTGATAATTTAAAATCCGGTATCAAACAGAGGCTGCCCTTCAATCTATCTATAAAGAATGGACAGAATGCTGAACATTTCCATGCTTTAATGCACATTAAAGCAGACTATATACTGATTGAACTGGAAAAAGCCAGGGATTTGGAAAGAAAGAGTTTTACGGATGTTTTCCAGGAAATAAAAAAAATAATGGCTGCCATTGAACAGGCAGATACCGTGCAGGCAGTTTGTGAACTGGTCGTTCACGAAATCCGTAAAATATCGGGCTTTGACGGGGTGTTGATGTACCAGTTTGACCGCGACTGGAATGGTACCGTTATAGCAGAGGAAAAAGATGAAAGGCTTGAACCTTATATCGGGCAAACTTTTCCGGCATCTGATGTGCCTAAACAAGCCCGGCAGCTTTACCTGAAAAATCCTTACCGGCTGATCCCAAACCGGTCTTATCAGCCGGTTCGCCTATATCCGGTGATCAACCCGGTTACCAACTCGTTCATAGACTTGTCCGACTGTAACCTGAGAAGCGTGGTAGCAGTGCACCTGGAATACATGAAGAACATGAACATTGACGCGTCCATGTCTATCCGCGTGATCAGAAATGCTGAGTTATGGGGACTGATCTCCTGCCATCACCTGACCGAAAAATACCTGGATTATGAGGTATGCTCTATTTTTGAATGGCTGTCGGCAGTGATTTCCAATGGTGTATCACGTATACTTGACAAAGAAGACTACGATTTTTCCAGCTCACTTCAGCAGATACGCAGTACTTTGACAGACCGGATTTACGATGCCGACAATATCGTGGCTGGCTTGCTGCCTGAAGAGGGCCTGAGTTTACCTGACCTGTTTAATGCAACGGGGGCAGCCATGATTTTAAATGGAAGAATGGTAACTCAGGGAATGGTTCCAGCGGAGGAGGCCATAGATAACCTGATGATGTGGGTAGAAGGTAAAAGCATAAACAAGGTTTTTGCAACGGAACACCTGAGTGGTTTATATGAGGAGGCCAGTGAATTTGCCGATATAGCAAGTGGTGTACTGGTCATACCGATAGACAACAATAAAGGAGATTATATCTTTTGCTTCAGGCCTGAAGTGGTAGAAACAATTCAATGGGGGGGCGACCCTAACCAGGCTATCAATTTTGAAAAGGACGGGAAAAGGTATCATCCGAGGAACTCGTTTAAATTATGGAAACAAACCGTTAAACAACATGCCCTGCCCTGGAAAAAGCAGGAACTGGAAGCCGCAGAGGCCTTGAGGAGTTTCTTGTTTGAATTCAGGACAAAACAGTTATACAATTGATTGAATATGATGGCTGAACATAAGGAAAAATATATAGTTGCAATCGGTGCATCGGCAGGTGGACTGGAAGCCATACATGAGTTTTTTGACCATATGCCACAAAGCTCAAATTTTTCTTTTGTGGTCATCCAGCACCTTTCTTCCGATTACAAAAGCCTGCTCGTTGAACTGGTGGCCAAGCATACCAATATGAAGGTGATTGAAGCCGCGAATGATATGCTGATTGAACCGGACTGTGTATACATCATTCCCAACAATAAGCTGATGACCGTAAAGCGGGGGAAGCTTAAACTGGCAGATAAATCGCTGATAAAAGCCCCGAACACCGCCATAGACACTTTTCTGCATACCCTTGCCGAGGACAAAAAGGAAAAGGCAATTGCCATCATTTTATCTGGTACGGGTACAGACGGTACCAGGGGCATACAAAGCATTAAAGCATGTGGTGGAATGGTAATGGTGCAGGATCCTGAAACGGCCAAATTTGATGGAATGCCCAACAGCGCAATTTCTTCGGGTAATGCAGATTTTATATTGCCGGCAAAAAAGATGTACCAGGAATTGTTCAATTATATTAAAGAAGAACCCTTGCTGCTGGAAGAAGAGGGGATGGATGAAAAATTGCTGGATCAAATTTTCAATATGGTGCATCGGCAAAGTGGCAACGATTTTAATTTGTACAAAACACCCACCATTATCCGCCGCATTGGACGAAGAATGAATGAGACCAGGATAAAGCGGTTGGAGGATTATGTGAAATACCTGGCATCGGATAAGGAAGAGGTTAAAATACTGGCCAAAGATTTTCTGATCGGGGTAACCAAATTTTTCAGGGATCATCAGGCTTATGAATTGCTGGCAGAAAAAATATTTCCCGATCTGATTCATGCAAAAACTGAAAACGACCTGGTAAAGGTATGGGTATGTGCATGCAGTACCGGTCAGGAGGCCTATTCTATAGCCGTATTGCTGAATGAATGTGTAGAGCAGTCGGGTAAAAAACTGGACATTAAAGTTTTTGCTACCGACATTGATGAAAAAAGCATTGAAATTGCATCGGCCAACAAATATCCGGAATCGATCATTAAGGAAATTCCCCCGGATTTGTTCCGCAAGTATTTTGTAAAGGATGGTAAATTTTACGGGGTGATTCCCCAAATCCGGAAACAGGTGGTATTTGCGAAGCACGATGTGATTAAATCGCCCCCTTTTATAAAGAATGATATGGTAACCTGCCGCAACATGCTGATTTATGTGAATGGCATATTGCAGGAAAAAATCTTATCAACCTTTCATTTTTCCCTGAACAGAGATGGTTACCTGTTCCTCGGATCGAGTGAAACCGCATCTGTGCTGAAGGAGGGCCTCAGAGAGATTTCGGGTAAATGGAAGGTGTACCAGAAGTCGGGGCCAATCAATTATTCAAATTACAATACCTATAGTACTGGTGGCAGGATCCTGGAGCAAAAGGCTAAAAAAGAGAAATCCATTGCTGATGTTCCGCTTACAGCAGCAGAAAAGAGTTTCAATAAATTTATTACCAATGACCTTGGCTATGTTGGAATATTTATCGACAAAGCCTATATCATACAGGATGCTGTAGGAAATTACCGACAGTTTCTGTCTTTACCGGATGATAAGATAGAGCTCAACCTGTTGAAAATGGTACCCAGAGAGATTTCTATTGTTTTGAACAGCGCCCTGCGAAAGTCATGGAAGGAAAATAAAAATACACACCTGAAACGGATCCGCTTTAAGCGTAAGGAGGATGATGTATATCTGAACATTTCTATCAGGCCCCCAGAAATACATCAAGGCAATGATTACACCATGATTGTATTTGGTGAAAGCACGATGGAGGTAATTCCGGACAAGGAAGACCTGGTGATGTCTCTCCTGTCCAATGACCAGCAAAATGAATATGTATTTGAACTGGAGGCTGAACTAAACGAGACGCGCAGCAATCTGCAGCTCGCAGTGGAGGAAATGGAAACCACCAATGAGGAGTTGCAGTCGAGCAATGAGGAACTGTTGTCTGCAAATGAGGAGCTGCAGTCGGGAAATGAAGAACTGCAATCGCTGAATGAGGAATTGCACACCTTAAATACGGAACATCAGGTGAAAATCAGGGAATTGGTAGAGCTGAACGATGACCTGGACAACTATTTCCGGAGTACAGATATTGGTCAGGTTTTTTTAGACGGTAATTTATACATCCGGAAATTTAACCCAGCAGCTGTAAGTATGGTAAACCTGATTGATGCAGATATTGGCAGGTCGATTGACCATATTTCGAATAACATTAAGGCCGAAAACCTGTCAGAAGATATCCGTTCGGTTCTGCTTACCGGCAGGACAATGGAAAAGGAAGTGCAGCTAAAGAATGGTAACCGCAGTTTGATGCGCATACTGCCTTACCTGCGCAAGGATAGAAAAACAGATGGCGTTGTGATTACTTTCGTGGATGTATCGCACATTACGGAATTGAACAACATCATCTCCGGGGTTTTTAATGCAAGTTTAAATGCGGTAATGGCTTTTACAGCCGTCAGGAATCAGGAACATTTTATCGTGGATTTTAAGTGCGTTGCCTTTAATGATGTAGCACTTGCTTTTCTGGGTAAGAAAAAAGACGAACTGTACAACGCGATGCTGGTGAAACAGTTACCTGAACTTGCAGAAGGTAACCTGTTTGGCAGATATACCAGTGTGGTAGAGAAAGGCAGTTCTTTACAGACTGAATTTCAGTTGACGAACAAAAGGTGGTTCCAATTGGTGGCCGTAAAAATGTCTGATGGGTTTGCCGCAACCTTAACCGACATTACCGACCGTAAACGGGCCGATCAGCGACTGAAGAAAAATTATAATGAACTGATTGCTGTGCGGGAAAATCTGAAGCTGTTGAATGTAGAGCTGGAAGAAAAGGTAAGACAGCGTACAAAAGAGTTGACGGCCAGTGAGAACCGCTTTAACGAGGTTGCCAAGGCCACCAATGATACCATATGGGACTGGAGCCTGGTAAATAATAACATGTGGAGAAGTGAAAACCTCAATGTAATGTTTGGTTATTCGAATTCGGATGAAAATAGCAATATTGGATTTTGGTTTGATAAAATTCATCCGGAAGACCGAAAAAGGGTGCAGGATAGTGTTTACGAGGCCATTAACAACAACGAAAAACAGTGGTCGGCAGAGTATCGGGTGTTAAAGGCCAATGGGGAATATGCCATTATTTTTGACCGGGGCAGTATTTTACACGACGACTTTAATACACCTTACCGGATGGTGGGCTCTATGGTAGACATTACCAAAACAAATGAACTGCAAAAAGAACTCATGGAAAAGAAAGACGAATTTATGAGTATTGCAAGCCATGAGCTGAAAACGCCGATTACCAGTATTAAAGGGTTTTTACAGCTGACCAAACGGGCAGCAGCAAAAGGTACGGCCGACCGCGACATGCTCATTTACATTGACAAGGCCAACCGGCAGCTGGAGAATTTAACATTTCTGGTAAATGACCTGCTGGATGTATCCAAAATCCAGGCTGGAAAGATGCAGTTCAATTACAGCGAGTTTAATATACGTAAACTGATAGCAGAATGCGTGGATGATATGCAGAATACTGAGGGATATGAAATCAGCCTTAAACATACAGACGATATCGATATTTATGCCGATCAGCACAGAATTGAACAGGTGATCAAAAATTTTCTGTCGAATGCCATCAAGTATTCGCCTGACAATAAGGTGGTGATTGTGTATACTAAGTTGATGGGTAAGGAGATACGGGTATGTGTGCAGGATTTTGGGATCGGTATAGCACCGGATAAGGCAAAATTGGTGTTCGACAGGTTCTTTAGGGTAGATCATGTCAATTACCAGTTTTCGGGGCTCGGACTGGGGTTATACATTTGTGCCGAGATCGTAACCCGTCATGGGGGAACCATTGGTGTGCAAAGTGAGGAAGGTAAGGGATCAGAATTCTGGTTCCAGATTCCACTGAAACCGAAACACTAAGCGTTGGCCTGATTGAAAGAACGATTATACCTGCCAAACAATATTTTGTAAAATCCGTTTTTTCGCTTTATTTACCTGTGAATACTGTGGTTTTGTACGAGCAACTTGCTTAAATTAACAAAAACCACTAACCATGTATAAATATAAAATTAAAGAGTTTATGGACCAGCTTCCTGTAATAGAATACAGAAAGCTGAACACCCAATTGCACCGGGTTATCGGGGTGTCGCGCAATACCCTGATCAATTACAGCCTGATCAAAATTACCAGTAAAAAGGATGTCCCTTACAGTACGATCAGAAAACTGGAAATTATTTTTGGTGTAAAGTATGGGGACCTGACCAATCAGAACATCACCTGCGATCATTATAAAAAAATAATAGACCGCATACCAGAAAGACCGACCAGAAGGCTGCAAAGAAAAAAGCGGGTAAAACGAATGGAGCAGCCGGATTAGTACTCACATTTAAGCGGTCTGCAAAAGGCCGCTTAAATTAAGAAGTCCGTTTGAGGATATTGCTGATCACATTGTCCAGCTCTGCTGCAGATCCGCTAAGGTGGCCTACCAGCTCTTTCACATCAGGATGGGTTTCAGCAGTAGCATCCAGCAGCTTCACCAGGCCCATGATCCGCGCTAAGGGTGCCCGTACTTCGTGTGATTGGATCCAGGAAATCTCCCTTAACCGGACATTTTGTTCCTGCATGGCATTCACATAATTGACCCGCTCTGTAATGTCCTGTATAGAACCAATGATCCTTACCGGCTTTTCCTCTTCATCGAAAAGGGTAAAAGAGCGGTCTAAAACTGATTTATAGGTGCCATCGGCACACCTGAAACGGTATTCGGTCTTTGTCCGGTTTTTATGGTTTTTGAACAGCTGTTCGAATTCATTAAGCACCAGGTCCAAATCCTCCGGATGGATATGGCTTAACCACCATTCGCGGGTAGGGGCAATGTCCCGGTGACCAAAAATCCCCACAATACCTTTGTTCCATACCATATATCCGCTTTTGATGTCCAGGTCCCAGATGGCATCGCTGGTAGCTTTTGAAAGTGTATTGAATCGGGTCAACAGATTGTTGTACTTTTCTTCCTCTATTTTTAATCGGGCCATCAGGTGGCTGCGTTCGGCTAGTTCTTTAAAATTGGGCACGGTCTGATATACACTTTAGTTGTGGTTCAATTAACGCTACATGATTTCGAAAAAATAATAAGGGAGGATTACTGCAATATGCGAATTAAATTTATAAAAGTGATATGTAGGATATAAATAATTAAACAAACAAATTGCGCAGCGCATAGCTTTCGCGGTCTTTTGAGCGGATAAAATAGGTGAGTATCCAGTTGAACAACATCAGGAGCAGGGCGATGGAAAGGATGATGATCCCATTGCCGTAATCGGCCAGAAAAAAAGCCAGCAGAATGACCGATCCGTTTAGGCCTGCTAAAATGAGGGTGGTTTGCAGATGGCTGAAACCCAGTTTTAAGATCCGGTGGTGAATGTGGTTGCGGTCGCCCACAAATGGCGACCTGCCCTTTGATAAGCGCACCACAAAGATCCTTAAGGTATCGGAGAGGGGGCCGATTAAAATGGCCATACAGATGCCCAATGCAGATGGCCCCCAGCTGAAAAGACCGCCGGAGGAATGTGCCGCTTCCAGGAATTTTAAAGCCACCACTGCCGATACCAGTCCGGTTAACAATGAGCCGGTATCGCCCATAAATATTTTTGCAGGGCTGATGTTAAACTTAATAAAACCTAGAATAGCGCCTGCCAGTGACAGGGAAATGGCCGCCAGCTGGTACTGGTGCATGCTGATCAGCAGGGCTGAAAATACACTGTTCACAATGATCCCTGTAGTGGCGGCCAGCCCGTCGATGCCATCGATCAGGTTAAAGGCGTTGATGATAAATATGATGATCAATATAGACAGGAGCATGCTTGGAAAATAGGAGAGTTCATAGATGCCAAACAAACCATATAGGTTGCTGAGCCGGATATTGCCCGCAACGCTGAGTGTTAAGCCTGCAATAAATTGTATGATGAACTTGGTACGAGGGTTAACGCCTGCCAGGTCGTCTTTAATGCCAATTGCAAACAGCATAATGCAGGCCGTTAACAGGTAATTGAGGGGTAAGGCCGGGCCTGTAATGTTCCAGAACAGCAGCGTAATGGTAAAGCTCACAAATATGGCCACCCCGCCCAAACGCGGCACATCAGCTTTATGCAGCTTTCGCAAATGTCCCAGGTCGTCATACAGTCGCCTTTCACGTGCTATAAAGATGATAGATGGGATGCTGAGTAAGGTAATAGAAATTGAACTGAGCACAACCAGGATATAATAGATCGGCTGGTGTTCCTGTAAATAGCTTGTCATTACATTTAAATTAACTGATAAAACGGGGCCTGGTTTTGCTGGCAGGATTGCCCTGATAAATAAACCAGGCTTCTAAATTCTTTGTGGCCACTGATCCGGCTGTAAGTACCGCATGAGAGGAGGCCGTTATGCTGTGGTTAACCGTAGCCCTGGCACCAATCCATACCCCATCCTCTAAAGTAACGGCCCCGGTAATGAGGCCAAAGGCCGGGTCTTTGTAATTGTGACTGCCCGTAAGTAGGGTTGCACCCTGGGATAAACAGACATGGTTGCCGATGGATACCTGTACCAGGTTGTCGATCCAGACGTTTTCACCGATCCAGGCATGTGTTCCGATACTCAGCAGCCAGGGATGCTTGATGTTTACGCCAGGCCTGATGACCACTTTTTTGCCAACTTTGGCCCCAAAACAACGCAGTAACATAACTTTGAGCCGGCTGGATGGAAACAGCCCTGTTTTAAAGATCAAGGTGTTGACATAAAACCAGAGTATCCTTTTCAGCGGGCTGTAATTGCGATGCGCTGCCGCATGGACATAGGTAGAAAGGTCAGTCTGTTTGTTCATTATCTAAAAGCTCTTTTATCTTGATGTCTACCACCAGACGGAACCAAAAAGCCTGCATAAAATGGAAAATGAAACCGGCATAGCCGTCCAGTATACCCAGCCGGAAGATGTAGCGGTAAATGAAATATATAACCGGGCGGATAAATAATGGCATGCGCCACCACATTTGTTTAAGCCGGGCAGTGCGCTGATCGGGTGTTCCCCAAAATGAAGCTTTGATGGTTTGTAGCCTTAATTTCTTTCTGCGTTCTATTTCTTCCTGCGCCAGCAGGTCGCTGTAACGGTTGTGCTTATCTATCCAGAAGCTGATCTGGTTCTCTTTCAGGTTTTCTTCCAGCAGGTAAGCATTTTTCCAGATGATGGTTTTTCCGGGAACAATAAAACGGTGGTCCATATTTTCGCTCAGGTCGGAATAGCCCGTACCATACCTGAACATTTTTAAAAGATAGAAAGGATAATAGCCTCCATATTTTAACCACCGGCCTTTGAAATAATTTTTACGGTTAAAATAGATGCCGGATACATCTGCGTAATCTTCATCTCTAAAGTTCAGCAATAGTGTGCTGAGTTCATCAGAAATGACCTGGTCTGCATCAAGGCCAATAACCCAGGGCGTTTTGATGTCAAAAGTGCTTAAGGCATGGTGCCATTGCCAGGGGTGGTTTTTAAAAGGATGTTGTTTAATTTGTGCATTGTAAGTTGCTGCAATGGTCATGGTATGGTCGGTACTTCCAGAATCCAGGATGCAAACCGCTGCATTTAATTCATAAATGGAGTTTAACAACCTGGGCAGGTGTGTTTCTTCATTATAGGTTAATATAATGAAAGTGTAATGAGGGTTAAGCAAGGCTGATCTGTTGATACATGACTACATACTGTTCAATGAGCTTGTCTTCATTAAACTCATTTGTTACTATAAATGGGGCAAATTCCCTGATGATATTTAATGTGCCGGGGTTATGGTATATATGGACAAGATTCTTTTTGATGGAACTGGCCGCTGTTTCACAGATCCAGCCCAGGTTGTTTTTTTTGACATATTGGGCTAAACCCACTTCTTTGCTGATCAGGACGGCAGTGCCTACGCCAAGGCTTTCGATTACCACATTGCCAAAATTTTCATCATAAGAGGGCAGCACCAATAAGTGGTGCCCGGCAATCAGCTCAAATTTATGGTTGTTTTTAAAACCCAGCCAGGTCAGGGAGTGCTCAATCTGATAATGCCTGGCCAGTTCTTTTAAATAGGTGATGTAATTTTCATCACCGTTTCCGGCAATCGTTAAACTGTAAGGAATAGAAATCTCCGAAAGTGCCGCAAACAGTAATTCTAATCCTTTTTTAGGATCAATCCTGGAAAAGAACAAAAGTTTAAGTACCAGTACTGTTTGGTCCAGGCTCTGTTTTGGGAAAATGGCCGGAAGGTTTACTGCATTGTGAATGTTAAAAATACCCTTGGGTTTAAGAAGCTTGTACATGGCCTCCTGCTCCCGGGCAGAAGTAGTGTGTAAATAACACCGGTTTAAGAGGGACCTGCCGATAAGCTTATGCAACATTTTTTTGATCAGGATGTGGTTATTGCCAAAGGAATAGGGACTTAAAGTGCCGCGGGGCGACAATACCACGGGCACGCCGCGCATACAGGAGATCAGGCAGGACAATACAGACACCAGGTTCCACCAGGCATGGATGTGGACCACATCATATTTTCTTACCTCTTTCCATAACCTGATCAATAACCAGGGAGAAAAGTGGCTATGGTCTTTTGTGAGGCGTTTAAAATAAGTTACCGGCACACCATCCACATTTTGTGGGATATTTCTGGTTACGGGAAGTTCTTCCAGGCCATTTGCGGTAGTTGTAAATACTGCTATATGATGCCCATGTTTGCTGAGCTGTTCACTAAGTTTTGAAACAGACATGGTTGGTCCTCCGTAAACGTAAGCAGGTTTATAAGCGGCGTTAATTTGAAGAATTTTCATTGGAATCTATCCCTGAATGGTACTGATCATTGTGGTTTTAAAATCTGGGTAAAGCGCAAAATCCAGAAAATGATATACATGGTTACATAACTCCAGCAGACGGTATTGAACAGGAACTCAAAACTTTGTCCCCGCCAGAAAACCTGGAACAGACCGGTAAACACCAATGCCGTGCCCAATACATATCCGCCAAACAATTCCTCGGCCTTTGTGGCTATCAGCTGGCAAACCGCCCCGTAAATGAACAGGCATATAAATATTCCGGCAGTACCAGCTGATAGATAAGCATCTACCACAAAAGCGGGTTTGGCTGAAACATTTGATCTCCGGGAGGCGACGCCTGCGTTGTAAACCCGTTCCATTACAATTTGCTCAGTAATGGGCTTAGATGGCCAGAAAATACGGGGAATGATGGAGCTGAGGGATTGTTTGACCAGCTCAAACCCATAATAATTGACATGGGTTGGTGTAGATTGGACATATTTGGTAAACATATCTATTTCACTTAACCTGTAAGCGAAAAAGGACCAGTTGTCGGTGTCCGCCTCTTCTTCGTTCAGGGCCGACTCCAAAGCAAGCTGGCTCGCTTCATCTGCAGATACATTGTCTGACCAGGCATGCTGGCGAAATACCCGGTTATAGGTAGGCAGTAATATAAAAAGCATGAACAGGAGTGGTATGAAGGTGGTGGCCACTGTCTTTTTATAGGCCGGGTATAAAAAAATCCCCAGGATGAGTATGCTTAAAATAATGGGCTCTTTAAACCCCGAGATGAGGGCCTGATAAAAATTAAATCCATAGATGACCAGGCAGGCAATTATACTCCATGTTTTTCTTTGCGGGACGGCAAAGGCCAGGGCAAGGGTACCTGCAATAAAACTTAGGGTATTGAGCTGATGGGAAAACTGTGATAAGCCCCCGATATATAAAAGCAGGTAAGATAGGCTAAGTGTAATTAAAGCTATAGCGAAGATCAGGTTAACCAGTTTGAGCTCATTATAATGATATTTTGAGGGGATGGGATAGTGCATGAAAACAAGTATGCCAGTTACAAAACTTGCATGGGCCAGGCAATAATAACGTTGGCATTGTGCAGTTAGCCTGAGCCTTTCCTGATCAACCAGGTAGAAATCATTTATCTTACTAAAGTTGACATAACCCAGTACATCAAAAAAGTAAAATAGGGTGGTACAGCACATATAACCGGCAAAAATGAACTGGACCAGAAAAATGGGCCGCATAAGTTGTCCTGCTATATTTCGATCATCGGGCAGGGCTTTTATTTTTCCGGTTAAAGTAAGGTAGAATATAAAAAACGAGCCTGCCCACGCGATAAAATAAGACAGTACAGCATTGTCTTTTAATAAGGAGGCCAGCACCCAGGGTGCAAAGAGGATAAAGTATTGTTCAATGGATGTACGGTTATCCATGTTTTAGAACTGCGGATTCAATGGCTTCAACCTGTGCCGGGATGCTCCAGTCATCAATAATTTTTTTCGAATGAAGGCCCATCTGTGCCAGACCTTCTTTTCCTTTATCCAGCAATGCTGTTAAATGAAGGGCTATGCTGTCTGAAGAACCGGATTTAAAAATAGCGCCATTACATTCTGATTTAACCAGATCAACAGCACAACCTACTTTATCGGATACTAAAATGGGTTTTGAACAGGCCATTGCTTCATTTACGGCCAGCCCCCAGGTTTCGCCAGGGCCTTTTGATGGAAGGCAGAACAGATCGCAGGCCTGGTAAACCACAGGCATATATTGCTGATTCTGAAAATTTAAAAAATGTACCTGTGCATCAGCTTGTGCAGTTTTTTTTAACGATTGTTCCAGTGTTCCGTTTCCTATGAACAACAGGTGCAAGTCTTTCCTTTTTAAAGCAAGGAAAGCTTTAAGCAATAATTCCGGATCTTTCTTTTCTTCAAACTTGCCTGCGAAAACAATAAGAAGCGCTCCGTTCAAAATTTTTAAATGGTTTCTCAGCTCATGGACTTCCTCAGTTCTTTTTACTGAAAATCGTTGATTGTCTATTGCATGTGGTGTAAAGGTTAGTTGCTGTTCCCTTAATCCGTATTTTTTGAAATAGACTTTACTTTGGGTGCCGGTAAAAAATGCATGATTGATATGTGAATATACCCATTTCAGGTACCAGGTTTTAATCTGACTTTTTAACCTGTATGTTTCATCAATAAGTGTAGAGTCGCCCCTGAAATAAACAGGCAGCTTGTTTTTAAAATGACGCATTACCTTTAAATGGCTTTGATAGGCCCAGCCATATATCAGGACAGCTTCTGGCTGCCAGAACTCCAGTTGCCGGACTAAGCCCGGATTTTGAATACCTTTAAAATGATGGGAACCCTTAACCGCTGCGGTATTCTGTACCCATTCGTAAGGATAACCATCAAGCAGGGGAATATCCCAGTTAATAACTTTACCAAAGCCCGGATCAAATTTTTGAGCTGCTTCCATACCCCAGGTGTAAAATACCATGATTTCTATACGCTGCCTTTCGGCCAGCAACCTGAACACGGGGGCGTAATACTGGATAGGATGCGTGGTAATGATGGCGAGTTTCTTCATTTATTCAGCACTGCATTAAAAAGTAAACATTGACACTGCGTCATTTCTTCAGCACTGTATTTCTGAAAAATCTTCCAATCTGTCCTGATCTCGTATTTGCCGAGGTTCACTGCTGTCAAATATTCAATTATTATTTTACTGGCATCCTCTGCAGGCATGTCAGTCGTAATCAATGTACCTCCCTTACAGGATTTAAGGATTTTGGCGGCACTACTTGTTGGATGTAGAATGGCCAATAATGGCTTTTTGGCAAAAATATAGGGATACAATTTAGAAGCGGTATAACCAGGGTCATCTGTCCCGATAATCAACAGTGCATCTACCTGCGTAATCAATTTTAAGGTAGCGTAGAATCCGATGCGCGCTTTGTACTCAATGACCTGACTGCTAATCTCATATTCAGCGGCAGTTTTGCTAATTATTTCCCCCCCTTTTCCCTGCGGGGCATAACTTGTTCCGATAAAATAAAAAGTCGTTTTATTATATAATTCAACATGCTGCTCTTTTAATTGTTGAAGAGCCTGAAACAGGTGCCTTATACTTTGTTGCATCTGGTGACCAGCAACGCCTGCATAGACTATTGAACATTGTCCTGTTTGGAAAGTAATGGGCAAACGCGAATCTTTAGCTATCCTGAAATCTATTTCAGAGAAGGCAAACGGTATGGTTTGTTTTGGAATCGGTTTGATCACAGGATATCTGGATTCCAGATCCATAATGTATTGTGCTGCAACACTGATTAAACCATCAGCATTTCTAATGGCTATAGGTTCGCTCCATTTATTTAAGCGATAGGAAAACCAGTATTTTGCAGGACGCTCATTTTTTGGTTTGCTAAGATAATAATCGGTATGCCAGGGGTCTTGCATATCTATTACATAAGGTATTTTGAACCGTTTTTTCCAATACACCCCAAGTATACAAACAGGGAATTGTGTGGTGGAAAAATAAATAAGGTCAAACTTCCGGGATTTAAGGATTTGGTTAACCCTTCTAAAATAAAACCATAGTGACCTTAGCGCAATACTGCCCAATCCTATTTTAGATGTCCACTTTTTATCCAGGGCTTTTATAGTATATATTTTTAACCCTTCAGGAATGCTTTCCATTAACAGATCGTCTTTTTGCAGGTCTGAATATTTGGGATCAACTGTTACGATCTCAGCTTCCCATCCAAATTGTTCGAAATAAGGCAGGCTCATGCGTATCCGTTGCATGTCTGCCGCATTTGAAGGCGGGAAGTAAGGCGAAATGATGAGTACTTTTTTCAAGCCAGATGACGTTTAATGATAAGGACCAGTTTTTTACTTTCCATTTCCCAGTTAAACTTTCTTTCTGCCAGCTGGTATGCCCTTTCTTTTAATGTTTCAACCTGGTCTGAAGCCTGGATCAGTGTATGGATTACTTCAGATAAAGAATCAGCATTTTGTTCCTCGGACAGGAAAATGCAGGGCTCTTCCTGTAGTGCCATGATCTCTTTCTGTCCCGAAGTAGGGCTGATAATTACCGGCAAGCTGCCTGATAAATAATGAAACAGTTTATTTGAGGTAGTAAGCATTTTATTTAATGGTGTTATCGGTTCTAAGGCCAGGCCTATATCATAATTTTGCATATCGGATGTGATTTCAGCATTGGGGATAATGGATTTCAGCACCAGCTGGTGATGAGGCTTTAAGTTTTTACGCAGCATATCCGCATATGCGTTGACCGGTTTCCCCCTTAAGTGTATTTCTATTGGACTGCTTACCTTGTTTGCCGCTGCGATCAGTAGTTCCAGGCCTCTTCCAGGGCCTATTGTTTGAGAGAACCAATATAGTTTTAAAGCTTTTCCGGCAGCGTTGGACATGAGCTTTTTTGCAGGTAGGGGAAATACATTCCTGATTACATAAGGATTTGTGCCCCCGTATTCCTTTGTCAGGTATGCGCTTAAAGATGCTGAAGTAGTGAGCGTAAAAGCCCCCTTGTTTAAGGCAAAAGACTCTGCTTTACTTAATAATTTAACCGGTCTTTGCTGCCGGGCAGCAGGTAGCAGGTCTTCAGAGTAAAAATCTTCCAGGTCAAATCCAACTTTCAGGCCTTCGTTTAATAATTTACAGCCTACAACTAATGGCATTTCCTGGTGCATAATATATAAATCTGCAGCTTCATGTTTACATTTTATTTTGAGTCTGCCCGGCGCGTATCCCAGACTATATACAGACGACAAACCGAATTTTGCTTGCAGCAGCATGAATATTTTTTTTAATGCCTTATCCAGTAATGTTCGTAATGTGAGTTTACGCTGATCACTGTAAAAATGATAATTGATGGAAAAACCTGCCAGCAGTTGCTCATCTTCTTTTAACAGTTCATCAGCATAGATGGCGGTTAGTATGCTCACCTGGTAGCCCTGTGTTGCCAGGCAAGTAGCCTCCTTGTATACCCGGGGATTACGGCATATATGCGATTGTGATACGATACAGATGCGGGCTTTCAATTGAATGGCAATAGTTCTTTATAAACCTGCTGAACAATAGTACAATACATGTGGGCACTTTTTTCAAGGGTAAGGTTTTCCAGGATATACGCTCTTGGCTTAAAATAAACGCTTTTTGACTTAAATTCAGCCAGTTTTAAGTTAAAATCTGCTATTCCCGTAAATTTTAAACCGCAACGTTCATCCCAATAGGGGACTGAGCTTGCCGGTTGATATTTAACCTTATGAGGAAAATATGCAGGGTCTTTCCAATACCCGCCATTGTCAAGGGCCAGTACAGGTGTATTGGTGGACAATATTTGCTGATAAGCAATTCCCTGTGTTTCATGCTCACATAAAAATATAGCTGCTTTTGAGTCGGAAAGTTTATGCTTCATTTCTGCCAGGGTATAATGGCCATAATTGATCATCTGATAACTGAGCTGATGCTCCTCTAATTTTTGTATAAGCATATGGAACAGGTCTTGTTGAGCCCTACCTGCGCTATGTATTTTATTGTAAATCAGAAAATCGTAGTGTGGGTTAGCATTTAGCGATGGCGACCAGTAGCTGGTGTCGATTCCGGCTGGCCAGGCCAATACCCGGTTGCCATAGTAAGGTCTGCACATCTCGAGCATCCAGTTGCCTGGGACCAGAAAGCGTTTTACATGAGGATATTTTTCAAACAGGTCCGGACAATCTACAGGATGGGAGTAAACCCCTGCTCCAAAGATTACGGGGTTTTTCCATTGCTTTTCAAATAGTAATTGTGGTTTGCCGATAATGCAGGCAATTTCTTGCGGATGTTTTTTCAGGTGACGATAGTCGTTAAACCGGTAAGGTATACCGATTAGGTCCAGACCTTTCTTTAAATTGATGGCTATTGTTTTGACACCTCCGGGGCGTGGTTTTCCTCTGATGATCCTCCGTATTATTTTTCGGGGATAACGGTCAAATTTAAACCACCTGTCCGGATCGGGTTCTTCGTAAAATAAGTTTAAAGGACTTATTTCCATATCTCAATTAATTGTCTACGTAATTTCAATATCCTTTCCGCGTTTTTAAAGCCAAGATGCCGATATAACATTCCCAGCAGTCCCCTGTCGGGGATGCTGAACCCGGGATCTAGGTTGTAAATCCACTTTACTACCTCTTCTGCCTCATCCAGGTGATTTTTGGCTATCCAATGTGCCAAAGGCCACAAAATCTTTAATACCGCGTCAATGTGTCTTTTGGTAAGCCGGCCCTCAAGTTCCAGCTGCTGGAGAATGTTTTTATAGATATGGAGGTGCTGAAAATTCTGAACCTCCTGTTTCAAACCGCTCGATACCTGTAGCCGGTCAGCATAATGGATTCGATGGAGCAGGGCAGTTCCTTTATGGATGGCAACTTTAGGGTATTTTAATGCCGCCTCCAGTACAAAAAGCCTGTCGTCGCGAAAAGCAAAATCAGGCCTGTGTGGTATATTTTCAATGAATGTTCGCTTAAAAAGATAAGCAGAATAATGTGAACTGTCGCATTCGCCCAATTGTTGTGCTATGAAGTCGTTAGTTTCTATCCACATTTGTTTTTTCAACGTCTGCTTTAAATTGTTGAAGGTTTGATAACCGCTGACTACGATATCGGCAGAAGTTAGGCTTCCCAGGCTAAGCTGCTCGTCATTTGCGGATGGAAACAATAGATCATCAGCATCCAGAAAACGAATATATTTGCCCTTGGCAATCTGGAAGGCTTTGTTTACTGCCCAGCATTTACCCAAGTGGCTCTGGCGCAGGGTAATGATGTCATTTTGTTTGTTCAGCCATTCATAGGTGCCATCATTACTGCCATCATCAACGACTATGATTTCCTTAAGGCAGTGGCCCCCTCTGCAGCTTTCGATGGTTTCGGGCAGGCTCCACAACCTGTTGTATGCTGGAATAATTATGCTCAGGTCCATTAGATTCTATTGGAGGGCTTTACTTCTCTTGTCCCGAAAAGTGAACGATAAAGAGGTCTGAGCATATATTTGATAAGATGCTTGACACGGGATGGAAATACTATGGTCAGGAAGGCTGCTAAGTTGATCACAAGTTGTGACGATTTGCCTTTGCTGATCCTGGCAAGTTTATAGGCCTCTCTTTTGTAAGGGTAATGGTTGGTATAATAACCCAGGAAATGAACAATAAGGGGAAATACTTTTTCAAAAGGATACCAATTCTGGTGCAAACGATGGGATGCTGGAGGATTAAGCAACCAGCATTTCCCTTTAATAACATCGATACCATAACCTCCTGGACAGGCCTGTGGATCACTCATGATCGTGCCATCATCTGTGATGGGCTGCTCATGATGCAGCTGCATTGCTACTGCCATAATTAATTCGTCATTTGGGCTGTTCCTTAATCGTATAAATCCGCTTTGGTCATAAGTTTTTTCCAGTTCCCGGGCTGTTAAATAAACTGCTGCTGCCTTGGTGCCGTTTTCCAGGTAATATATTCCTCCATTAAATTTAGGGATATGAGGTACATGGAACTGTTTGCAGATTGCCTGAATATTCCCAAACCATTCGCCTTCACTGATGTAATCGCCAATTACCGACACTGAATGCCCTTTAAATCTCTCAAATAATTCATCTAACTTGCCAAAAATCAAACAATCGCTGTCTATGAAGATAGTTTGCCCCTCAGGGGCCAGTTTATCCAGATGTAGTTTAGGGCTAAAACCTGTACCCAACTGATCTGGTTGTACGGGGATAACGATAGCATATGCCTTAACATCATCCGGGAGAAGGTTGCTTTGGTCTGTAGCGATGTACAACTGCATATTAGCGTCTTTATTCCAATACCAGAATGAACGCGCTAAATTGACAGCCAGGTCTACATACACTTTTTTACCTGTTGCTATTGTCAGTATGTTTTTTTTCATCCTCATAGCAATATTCATAAAAGACCTAACCTCATAAAAAAAGCATCCCTCCAGAACTGGTGTCTGACCGGCCCTACATAATGTCTCGCGATCAATAAGGGTCTCCTTTCCGGTATTAACTTGTATTTGTCTTCAAGGATGATGGCAAACTGATGTTTAGCTAAACTTTTATGGCCACCCACTTTCTGTAGATAGGCTAAAACGGTTTGTTCTGTAAAATGGTTAGAGTTTTTAACAGCAATTTCCAATAAGCGCTGTATATGGACCTTGCTTTCGGGTGTAAATCTCTTGATAAATAGCATTCCGGCACAATAATAGGGCCTGTCTGATAGTATATTCAGCTCAGCCTTGTCGATCATGTGCTGATCATAAGATGGCTGAAAGTCTTCCGACAGGGATAGCGTCAGGCTATCATTGGTCAGGAACGCCGAAAAAACCGGCGATGGATCTTTATGCCATAAAACATCAGTGTCACAGTACAACAAGGACAGTCCCTGGTCTGTCAGCTGTGAAATTGCAGCTAATTTAAGCCCCATTGGGTTTAGATTAGCAAAATTAGCTAAAAGGCTGTCTCCTTTATTCAGATGATAGCGGATACAGTCTGCTGCAGAAATTATCCTAAGTTTAGCTGAGGGAAACCAGTGTAGTTTATTCTGGCATATCCTGCTATCCAGGTCCTGATCTGTAAAAAGATGTACCGTAGGCAAATTTTCGAACTTCCGGTATACGCTATACAATGATTGTTCTAATAATTCCAGTTGGTTTAAACCGCAAAACATCAACATGCTGATGCCTGCAGATCCTCCAACTGTAGTCTTTTTTGGCTTTGATAGAGATAGTATTTGCTTATAGATAAAAGGGATACGAAATACCAGACTTTTTTTTATGCTGAGCATTATTGAGGTGATGAAAATACGGGTAAGGTCTTATGTGTTGAATTTTCGTTTATATGATAAATAGATTCTGAAAGCAAAGTCATAAGCCCGTCTTTGATAAAATATTTTAAAACTTAATATGCACACCGCTATCCATAGCTTGGGTAATAAAAAGAATGTATTCCAAATGCTGATCTTTTTTTGATGTCCAAAGCCGGATATGTATCCGGTTTTGGAGAGGTTATTATTTTTTTTAAGAGTGTTGATCATGTGAAATGCTCTTGATGTGCTCTCCAGATAGCCGGAATGAGATACAAAGGCCTCATTGTCCTGGTACATATAGTCATTCCGCAAGCCATTTCTCAGCATATAACCGCTAAGGTAATTTTCAAAACCCATGAACCTGCTTTGCTCATTTTTCTCTGCAGCTACAATTTCAGAAAAACCGTTTTTGATATGCCGGGTATTACATAAGCAGGGGTTGGCGCTAAAAGAAATGTAGGCCGGTATTTTGCCGGAACTGTCTCTGTCAGATTTAGATAAAACCAGTTGTATGAGGCGTTCTTCCCTCGATAAACGGTCTGATAATGATTTTACAGGAATAGAATAAGGAAATTCCCAGTCGTCTTCAAGCCAGAAAAAATAGTCCGTATCTACCTGGCGGATGGCTTGGAGAATATTATTTACATAACCTTTTCGCCCGGGGCTCTGCACAAGGACATCTGCATTAATTTCATCCACTATACCAGGGTTTATCTGACCATCTATGGCTAAAATAGTTTGAAAGAAATTGTAACCGCAGCTTTTCCGGAATGAAGAAATGGTTTTTATTAAGAGGTGTTCCCGCCCTTCGCAGGTAAAAATTACCAAAGAAACTGTATAGTTATTTTTGCCTTGCATTTTTAATGGAGTAGGTATGTGAAATATTCAAATATCCTCTTAGGTAAGGCTCATAAGGTATTATTCCGGTTTTTTTTGCAGGGATTTCTGCTGGCATAATTGTTTTAAAATCATACCATTGAATAGACGTTTCTATACTTATGCCAAAATCATAGTCGTTTTCAACTAATCCTTCATGGTTGATATTATTGCATACCTCAAAATTTCTCCCTTTTATTTCAGTTAATTTTTCTCTTAGATCAATTAATGCTATCCGCTGACCTATTGTATCAGAAACGGTAGCCACCAAGGATTTTATCCTTTCATTGGGAGCTAAGGTGATTCTGAACGAAAGATCAATATCGATTTCATTTATTTTAAAATTCAGGATTTCGAGAGTATTTCCCTTGCCAAAATGATGGGTTCTCAATACAGCCGATTGTACATTTGAATTTGTTTGCTGGTATTTTTGAAGCGTATCATTAACCAGTCCGCGATAACTCAGTATTCCATTTGTAAGCAGTAGCCCCTTATTACAAAAAGACTGTATTGCATTCATTTGATGGCTCACAAAAAGTACCGTTCTGCCTCCTCCTTTACTCAAATCGCCCATCTTTCCCAAACATTTCTTTTGAAATTCCGCATCACCCACAGCCAGAACCTCATCGATAATGAGGATCTCCGATTCCAGATGTGCAGCAACTGCAAAGGCAAGCCGAACATACATTCCTGAAGAATATCTTTTTACAGGTGTATCGATATACCTTTCTACCCCTGCAAAATCTACGATCTCATCAAACTTTCGTTTGATCTCTGCTTTGCGCATCCCTAAAATCGCACCGTTTAAAAATATGTTCTCCCTGCCGGTCAGTTCCGGATGGAAGCCTGTACCTACTTCCAGTAAACTGGCTATCCTGCCTTTTATTTTTACAGAACCGCTGGTAGGGGCGGTTACCCGGCTTAAAATTTTTAGCAATGTGCTTTTTCCGGCACCGTTACGACCAATGATGCCTATGGCATCGCCCTGTTCAATTTCAAAATCCAGGTTTTTTAAGCTCCATACCAGGTCGCTTTTAGCCCTGGTATTTCTGTCATTGGTCTCCCCGATACGAAGAAAGGGATCCTCTTTGCCCCGCAGCTTTGCCCACCAGCGTTCCAGATCCCTGGAAATTGTACCGGTTCCTATTTCACCAAGCTGATAAGCTTTGGAAAGGCCGCTCGCTTTTATCACGATGTTGCTCATAAATTACCCTAAATTGTATCTACAAATGTTTTTTCAACCTTATTAAAAACAACAACCCCTAAAAAGGTGATGCAAAAAGTTATGAACGTACAGTAACCCAGGTTCTGCCAGCTAAAACTACCTCTTCCAAGAAAGCCATACCTGAAAGTTTCTATGATGGGCGTCATGGGGTTATACTCAATGATCCAGGCATAGGCCGGATATTTTTCCAGCGCAGTGGATAGGGGGTAGATGACTGTAGTGGCATACATTAACAACTGTACCCCAAAGCTTACCAGAAAGCTGAGGTCGCGGTATCTGGTCGTCATTGCCGAGATGATCATCCCTAAGCCCAGGCCCAGGCAGGCCATCAGTACAATGAGTACGGGGAACAGGAGCAGGTACCAGTTTGGTCCAAAATCTTTGCCGGTTAACAGGTAGTAAACAATCATCAGGACAAACAACAGCATTTGTACCCCAAAGCGCACCAGGTTAGAGGCCACAATGCTAAGGGGCATGATCAGCCTTGGAAAATATACTTTCCCAAACAGATTGGTATTGTCTTTAAACACAGTACTGGTCTTGTTCAGGCAATCTGAAAAATAGTTCCAGGCAGTAATGCCCGCCATGTAAAACAAAGGCTGCGGAAGCCCGTCGGTCGAAATCCCGGCCAGGTTACCAAAAATGAAAGTGAAGGTGATAGTGGTAAAAATGGGCTGGATAAAGAACCAGAGCGGGCCCAGTATGGTTTGCTTATAAAAGGAAACAAAATCGCGCTTCACCAGCAATACCAGCAAATCCCTGTAATGCCATACATCCCTGAGCTTAAGTTCAATCAGGCTGTTTTTTGGCCTGATCTCCATGTCCCATGTTTCTTCAGTTACAGGCTTCATTTTTGATTAACCGTTCTAAGGTTTGCAGGTAATGCTGCTGACTAAAATATTTTAAACATTGTTGCTGAATGCTTTTGCGTGCCCCAATGCTTAAGGTGCGGCCAAGGTTCCGGAGGATGGCCTGTTCCAGGGCCCCGATATCATCCGGATCAATGGCTGTACCCATCTCCTGGTTTTTCACTGCATCCACACTGCCATCAGCATTGCCGCAGATGATGGGTAAGCCGAAGGCCATAGCTTCTATAAACACAATCCCAAAGCCTTCTTTCTTGCTGGGCAATACAAACAGGTCAGCCAGTAAAAAATGATCGGCCAGTTCTTCAGCTTTGATATAACCTGGAAGTATAAAATTATTGCCCAGGCCGTACTGGCTTGCCAATTGTGTAAGGCGTAGCTTTTCAGCTTCATCATAAGGTCCTGCAAGCACATACTGTATATTGTTCTGACCGAGATTGCCAAGGGCTTTTATCACCTGATCATAACCTTTATACTGTTCTGTAACGGAAATGCGGGCCAGCGTAAATACGATTTTCTGATCTGTATTTAATTCGTACCGTTCCAGTAAATACCCGGGTTTATGGAAATGTTCAGGAAAGGTGATAAAGGGGTCGACTGCGTTGTTGACCACTGTACACTGTTCGGGTGCAACCTGGTGTAAGGCAATAACTTTCTCCTGTGTATACCTGCTTACACAGATTACCTTACTGCAAATTTTCCAAACCGACTTTTTCCATAACCTTAAGGGGCGCCAAACCTCTATTCCATGTGCAATAAGCCAGATCTGGCAATTTGGATTAAGCAGGTATATTGCCCAGCCGAGTACCGATAAATTGATGTGGCTTAGTATAACCAGGTCTGCCTTCTTTCCTGCCTTTATGCTCTCCCACATAAATTTCAGCCTGTTTTTGCGAAAAGCTTTAAACTTTTCTTCCGCTAAATATTCGGGCATTAAGTCGGTTTGCCGGTCGCATAAGGAATACAGCTCAGCCTCCCATTTATGTTTTGCACCCAACTGCTGTAAGCCGTAAGCCAGTATCCGGCCCATTTTCTGTATACCGCCCGTGGCACAAAATGTTTCCAGTGTGAGCAGCAGAATTTTTTTAGACATTTGTTTTATACTTTCCAGTCATTGGGCCTTGCCCATAGCTTCGCCCCCTAAGTCACAGTTCTTTTTTTGTAACTTATAATTGATGATAGCCTGTTTTTGAAATCCCGGTCTGGCCGGAACTCAACTTTTATTGTTCATTCTTTCTATTAAAGACGCTGACACATTCACAACAATGGAATGCGATATATCCCCAAGTCTTAAAAGAAGTTGTTTTTGAGAACGGTATTCAATAATTTCTCCTCTGATCCCTTTTAGTGGCCCGGCCTTAATCTCAATTTTCTCTCCCGGTAATAGCCTTTCTTCTGTAATTTCCAGTTCATAAGGACTGGCCAGCAATAGTTTAAGTTCTTCAATTTGCCTGTCTGGCATAGCAGCTATTTTCCCGGAAAAATAGATAAACCGCGAAATGCCGGTGGTCATCAATACTTCTGTTTGCTGCTGCCGGGCAATACGTACAAAGACGTACGATTTGATCAGCGGCTCTTCTACCCATTTTTTTCTGTCGCTCCATTGCCTGAGCTGCCGCTGAAGTGGCAAATAGGCTTCAATACCCTTACTCAATAATGCCTGATATGCCTTTTTTTCTGCACGCGATTGTGTATAAACCGGGTACCATTTTTTTATATCTGATGTTAAGGCCATACTTTCCATAAATTAGGATCTCAACCAATTTTTCACATTCCACCATTTTACAGGGGCATCATCTTCGTAATAACCTGAACTTTTGTAACCATTGTAATCTGCATAGTAATGAAATGTGCCATGATTTGAACTGTTTTTATAATAGCTCGACTGCAAAAGGTTTTCTTCAAAAGCATTTAATACAATGGCCATGTTGTTTAAGCCGTATTCCCTGGCGAGGCCCTCGGGTATGGTGGCTGCACTGTGTTTAGACTTTCCATACCGGATGATAAAAAGATTAATATCGCTCTGGCATATTAAAGGAATGGAGTCAGAAACCAGGCCGATCGGTGCAGTATCAACCATGATCACCTCATACTTTGTCCTGAGCTCATCGAGCAGCAGGGCAATGCGTTCGTGATGGAGTAGTTCTGCCGGGTTTGGAGGAATAGGCCCCGAACTGATAAAATCCAGGTTTTTATAAGCTGTTTGCTGGATAATGTCTTTTACCGTACTTTGGTGGACAAGGTAATTGCTGAGCCCGGTAGTATTGGGCAGTCCAAAGGCATGATGTAGTTTGGGCCGGCGCAGATCGGCCCCAATCAGGATCACCTTTTTATCAATCAGCGCAAGTGTACTGGAAAGGTTAAGGGCAACAAAGGATTTACCCTCTCCGGCCACCTCAGAGGTGATGCTGATAATTTTACTTTTTTTTCCGGAAGCAAGAAAATTAAGGTTGGTGCGAACTGAACGTACCGATTCTGCAAAGAGGGACCTGGGTTTGCTTAAAGCAAGAATCTGGGAATTGTCCTCATCTATCTGATCGGGAAACTTTCTGATAATGCCGATGACAGGAACAGTTGTGGCATGCTCAACCGATTCCTTATCGTAAATGTAAGGATTAAATACCCTTGCTGAAAGGATAATTCCAACACCAGCCAACAGCCCAAATATAGTAGCCGTACGATAAATTTCTCTTCCATTTGGCGATACGGGCACTTTGTTTACCTGGGCCTGTTCAATGATTGTTGCACCAGGTAAAATTGCGGAGCGATTGATCTGCGCTTCCAGTTTTTTCTCGGATAAAAAGGAGTATACTTTTTCATTGATCTCAAAGTCGCGCCTCAAACTGATCATATTTTTTTCTGCGGCCGGCAGTGCATTCACCTGCTGGTTTGCTCTTGACAACTGACTGTCCAGATAATCCATGTTTTTCCGGATCCGTTGGTTTGAAGAGCTGATGTTCTGCAGTGCTGCGGTTTTAACCTGCGCAATCTGATCGTTGAGCGCTGCTATAGTTTCTGAGCCGCTGTTGTAAGTTTTTAACATGACGTTTTTATCGGCCAGCAAATTGTTCATATTGCCGATCAGTACGCCAAGCAAAGGATCAACAACCCCCTCAAGGTTAAAATTGAGGCTTACATTGTGCTTGTCGTTTGTAATTTGTTTTTTCAACTGCTCTATTGCCATCAGCTGCATCTTTAACAATGACCGCTGTGATTCCAGTTCCGTTACTTTTGAAAGGGCCATATTTGCTGACGAGCTGACATCCAGTATGCCCGAGTTTTGTTTGTATTTCTCCAGCGAGCTTTCTGATCCTTTTACTGCAGAAGAAAGATATTGCTGCTGATCGTTGATGAAGCGGATCATCTGGGTGGCCGATTGCGTTTTCTGATCACGGTCGTAGTTCAGGTATTCATTCATTACCGCATTCAATATATCTGCTGCAAACTGGGGGTTGGAATCTGTTTGCTGTATGGTAACAATATTGGAGTTCTTCACAATTTCATTGGTGCGCAATCCATTACGTACACGGTCCAGTAAACTTTCAGGGGTATTGAACTTAAACTGGTAGGAAATATTGGCGTTCAGCGGCCCCGGATATTTGATCATGAAACCCATATTTTCAATATTTACTGGCTCGTGATACTGAAAATTCCGCTGTATCTCGTTTTCCCCCGCGTTCCAGGTCAGCATAAATGTTTTTTTATCTATGGGTTTAAAGGTAATCAGCCCCAGAAAGGGATGCGCTGTGTCAAATTTTAATATGCTGACCTGAACTGGCTTATTCGGGTACAAGTCATAAGACCGTACCCTGCCTGCTATATAAAAACTGATTTTATAATCCAGGCTCCGGATGGCACTTAGCAGCAAGTCGCGGCTTTGTATAATAAATTTTTCACTTTGCAGGTTAACCGGGCCCCTGCCTGAGTTGCTCATCGCACTCACCAGATCGGACAATTCGGTTTTCTTTTCTTCAAATTTAAGCACAGCCGATGTTGTATATGTCTTCGGAGTGTACCACAGGTAAAAATAAGCAAGAAGTAAACCCAGTAAAATAGTTGCTGCTACCAGATACCAATGACTAAACAGTATCCTGGCTATTTTTAAATAGTCAATCTCCCTGGTTTTTCTTTGGTTTTTTTCTGCTTCCTGTGTCAACGGGTCAATGTATAGATAATTAATGCTGTATTTAGTAAAGTGATAACGGGTTGTAAAACGGCCGAGACGTTTTGTAACTTTTCGGATCGTATAGCCCGTTTATTTTGGGCCACATAAATGATGTCATTGTTTTGAAGTACAATTCTTGGATCGGAAAATACCCTGATGTCACTAAGGTCAACTTCAATAACTTCAGGGGCGGGCATTCCTCCGCGTATAATTTTGATTTGTTTGCTGCCTGCTTTTTCTGTTAATCCCCCCGCCTCACCAATCAGCTCAATCAGCGAAGTCTGGTCTTTTATCAGGTTGTAAACACCCTGGTTCTTAACTTCACCAAGCAGGGTTACTTTTAGGTTAATAATTTTTAACTCAATTATCGGGTCTTTTAGTTCTTTTCGGTAAAGGTTTTCTATATGACCTGCGGCCTGTTCCCGTGTAAGACCGGCAACCTTTACATGTCCAATTATGGGCAGGGCCACTGTACTGTCGGCGCCTACCAGGTAGGTCTGTCCATTATCAGCCGATGTGGAGCTGCTTTTGCCGGTAACTGCTTCATCTACAATGTACTTTTTGTTTTGCAGATTCCTGATCTGAAGCAGGTCCTGAGGTTTTATCCTGTAAACGTTCAGTATAAAAGCTTTGTTTTTTAAACTGTCACTTGCATTTTTACTTTCAAAAAGTATTTGTTGCTGCTTATAAGAGCAAGAAAAACTAGCAACAAAGAGCATTACAACCGCAAATAAAATAATGAGTTTTTTAACAAAACACATAATGAAAAACAGACTTAACATTTATAGCAACACGCCACGACTTCAAAAATACATATTAATTGTAGATGGTTATAATTAATTATTAAATTTGTTGCTATGTTGAATGTAAAAATTTCGTTGATAACTGTTTCCTATAATGCCGAACTTACCATACAGCGATGTATAGATTCTGTGATCAGGCAGACCTATAAGCATATTGAGTACATTATTATTGACGGTAATTCTAGCGATAAGACCCGGCAGATTGTGCTGAACAACCGCGCGCACATTCAGCTTTTCAGGTCAGAACCCGACCATGGTATTTTTGATGCCATGAATAAAGGGATTTCTATGTGTACAGGAGATGTTATAGGTATGCTGAATGCAGATGATTACCTGGATAATGAACATGTGCTGAATGAGATAGCCAGTTCTTTTATCAAAAATGATCCTGATCTGCTCTATGCTGACCTGGATTATGTAAACAAGAATGGAAAGGTAATCCGTAGCTGGCGTTCCGGCCATTACCGGCCCAATAAATTTAATTGGGGCTGGATGCCACCCCATCCAACTTTTTATGTAAAAAGGGGGCTATTTGACAAGTTTGGCCTATATAATTTTAGCTATGGAACCGCTGCAGATTATGAGCTGATGCTCCGTTTCATGTATTTAAACAGGGCGAAAGTTTTTTATTTAAATAAAGTAATAGTTAAAATGAGTTTAGGAGGGGTAAGCAACCAGAACCTGACAAACAGGATTAAGGCCTGGAGAAACGACCTTAAAGCCATGAAGCAGCACGGTATAAATGTTCCTGTATTTGGCCTGATCATGAAGCCGCTCAGAAAAATAACCCAGTTTGCAGGATAACCTATAAATCCATTTAAAAAACCCACCATGTTTTCATTCTTTAAAAAAAATACGGGTATACGTGATGTGGCATGGCTTGGTGTAGATATGCATACACATTTATTGCCAGGGATTGATGACGGGGCAAAAAACGTAGCAGATACTGTGAGTTTAATTAAAGGCTTAAAGGAACTGGGCTTTAGCCAGTTCTTCTGTACCCCGCATATTTTTACAGAATTGTACCCCAATACGGCCGAAACAATTGATGCAGCTTTAACAATTACCACAACGGCATTAACTAAAGCTGGTGTTCAGGTAAAAATTGATGCCGCAGCGGAATATATGGTTGATGAGACATTTAAGCCTGCTACAAATTTATTGAGTCTTCCCGGCCGGCATGTTTTAATTGAGATGTCTTACCTATCTGAAATGCCAGCCATTGAACAGGTTATTTTTGATTTGCAGATCATGGGTCATAAAGTAATCCTGGCCCATCCGGAACGTTATGGTTATTACCATAAAAAACCAGACAGGTACCTTCGTTTAAAGGATATGGGAGTTTTGTTCCAGCTGAACTTATTGTCCTTAAGCGGATATTATGGTAAAGAAATAAAGCAGGTTGCGGGATACCTGCTGCAGAAAAAATTTTACGACTTTGCAGGAACAGACCTGCACCATCATCAACACCTGGATGAACTCAGACGCATGGTTCACAGCGGCAGCCTGCACCAAACGATCGGAAATTATCCTTTTAAAAATAAAGCCCTGATTTAATCTCTTCCCATGTTCTTAAACAGGACAGTTCATGACAGTTTTACTTTCATATTATTATAATTTAGTAATAAAATGAAACTGGCGTTGGTGTTATTTGAAAGTTAATTTAACTTTATTAAAGACTTAACATGGATGTTTCTATATTGTAGCACAAATGAACCAAATAACGAACATTAGATGAACAAACTCAGCGCATTATTTTTACTCATTCATTTCTCAGTTTTTGTACAGGCACAAAAACTTGAGGTAGGACAACTGACCTGCAACTATAAACAAAATCCGATAGGCACCGATGTATTACAGCCTCAATTTAGCTGGAAGTTAAGCGCTACTGAAAGAAATGTAATGCAGAAAGCTTATGAACTAAGGGTGGCAAGCAGTGACAAGGACCTCTTAAATGGAAAAAACCTTGTCTGGCAAACTGGTAAGGTAAATTCAGATCAATCTGCCCATGTTATTTATAAAGGAAGCGCACTGCAGGCCAAACAACGCTATTACTGGCAGGTACGTGTATGGGACAACAATGGGAAAGCATCTGACTGGAGTGTAGTAAACTTCTGGGAGATGGGGTTGTTGTCGCCAAAAGACTGGTCGGCAAAATGGATCCAGACCGCCCGCGATACAGAAGGCAAAGTAGGACCCGCACCGATGTTTGGCCGTAGCTTTACGGTAGCAAAAGAAATAAAAAATGCGAGACTCTATATCACCGCACATGGTCTTTATGAAGCAAAACTAAACGGAAAGAAGATTGGCGACCACTATTTTACACCGGGCTGGACAAGTTACCACAAACGCTTACAATATCAGACCTATGATGTGACACAGGCTTTAAAAGCGGGTAAAAATACAGCACTGGTTACCATTGGTGACGGATGGTACCGTGGAAACCTGGAATTTAACAATAAACGCAATTTATATGGTAAAGAGGTTGGGCTGTTGTTCCAGCTGGAAATTGAATATGCAGATGGTAAAAAAGAAACCATCAGTTCTGATCAGGACTGGAAAACCTCTTTTGGCGGTCCGGTAAAGGCCTCCGATATTTACAATGGCGAGACTTATGACGCCCGACTGGAAAAAAATGCGCTGGTACAGGATTTTAATACGGGCGATTGGCAGCAGGCTAAAGTGGTTGACCTGAAAATGGATAACCTGGTTGCGCCGCTCGGGCCAACCGTAAGTAAGCACGAACATTTTGCCCCACTAAAGGTCATCAAAACCCCTAAAGGTGAAACCGTGATCGATTTTGGCCAGAACCTGGTAGGTTGGGCCCAACTGAAAATTAAAGGAAAAGCAGGAGATACCCTGACCATTAACCATGCCGAGGTATTGGATAAAGACGGTAATTTTTATACAGAAAACCTGAGAAAGGCCAAACAGGAAAATAAATATATACTGAGCGGCACAAAAGTAGATGTGCTGGAACCACATTTTACTTTTCAGGGCTTCCGTTATATTAAAATTACGGGTTATAAAGGCAAACTGGACAGCACTACTGTAAATGCCATTGCAGTATATTCAGACATGAAACCTACAGGTCTGTTCTCTACTTCAAACCCGTTGCTCAACCAGCTGCAAAGTAATATCCAGTGGGGGCAAAAAGGGAATTTTGTAGATGTGCCTACCGACTGTCCGCAGCGTGACGAGCGTTTGGGCTGGACTGGCGATGCACAGGTGTTCTTCAAAACAGCTGCATACAATATGGATGTGGCCGGATTTTTCGACAAATGGCTGCATGACCTGAAAGTAGACCAGCACCCAACCGGAAATGTGCCAGTGGTGATCCCTGATGTGCGTACGATAAAGAATGCAGGTTCTGCCGGATGGGGCGATGTAGCCACCATCATCCCATGGGATTTTTATCGTGCTTATGGAGATAAGGAATTGCTTTCGCGTCAATACAGCAGTATGAAAGCCTGGGTAGAATATATCCGCAGCATCAGCAAAAATAACCTGTGGAACAGCGGGCCGCATTATGGCGACTGGCTTTTCTATACGATGGCCGATGACCGTGATGGTAAGGCAGCAATTACAGACAAATTTTTTATCGCACAAGCTTTTTATGCGCATTCTACTCAAAATCTGATCAATGCAGCCACAGTATTGGGCAATACAGAGGACGTAAAAACTTATACTGAACTGCTCAAAATAATTAAAAAAGCTTTCCTGGATGAATATGTTACCCCTTCAGGAAGACTGGTTTCCAGCTCTCAGACGGCTTATGTACTGGCCCTGAATTTTGATCTTTTGCCTGAAAATTTAAGGGCCCAGGCCGCACAAAGACTGGCAGATAATGTGGCAGCTTATGGCAACCACCTGACAACAGGGTTTTTAGGTACGCCATACCTGTGCCATGTCCTTACCCGTTTTGGATACAATGATGTTGCATACAAGCTGTTGTTGCAGGATACCTATCCGTCATGGCTATATCCTGTTAAAAAAGGGGCCACTACCATTTGGGAAAGATGGGATGGCATTAAACCTGATGGTTCTTTTCAGGCAGTGAGCATGAATTCTTTTAACCATTATGCTTATGGAGCAATTGGCGACTGGATGTACCGTACCGTAACGGGGATTAACGAAACAGCACCAGGATATAAAGAGATCAGCATTGCTCCAAAACCTGGAGGCGATCTTAAAAATGCAGGTGCCGAGCTGGAAACCATGTATGGCAAAGTAAAATCTGCATGGTCTGTTGCTGATGGTAAAACTAAAATTGACATTGTCGTTCCCCCTAATACCACTGCCAGAGTTATTTTGCCGGGAACCGGAAATGCTGTGGTAACGGAATCTAACGTCGCCCTCAATAAAGCCAAAGGATTAAGAGCCATTAAAAATGTGGATAACAATACCGAGCTTACTGCAGGTTCTGGTACTTATCATTTTGAATATTAACCGATGCCCTGCAAAAAATACAAATGAAATTAGGAAGAAGGAATTTTATAAAGATCAGTTCTATTGGCGCCTTAAATTTATCCCTGTTCAGTGTGGATGGGTTAGCAACGATACCCGACCGCTCTCCATTGGAAAAAAATTTTATCCATCCGCCAGATGCGTCAAAATCATCCTGTTACTGGTGGTGGTTTAACGGGCTGGTAGATGAAGCGGGCATTACCCGCGATATGGAAGAATTCAGGGCGAAGGGCATGGGTGAGGTACTGCTGGTAAATTCTGCTGGCGGGCTTGGTGGCGTGCCCTATCCGCAGGGTGCAAAGTTCATGTCGGAAGAATGGAAAGCCTTATACCGGCATGCCATGAAAGAAGCCAAAAGGGTAGGCATAGCCGTAGGCATCAATATGAGCTCGGGCTGGTGTATGGGCGGGCCCTGGATAGAACCTGAAAATTCCGGACGCTGGTACCTGCAGTCGGAACTGGCCCTGAGTGGTCCCAGGAAGTTTTCCGGCACCTTGCCTTTGCCAGGCAACAGGGTAGGCTACGATAAGGTATTTAACCCACCTGGCTATAAGGAATACATAGACCTGCCTCTGGAGCAGATGGACTACCAGGATACCGCCATCGTTGCCATTCCTGATAACGGAATGCCTGATATGCGCATCAGCGGAACGCGTGCAGAAGTACTGGCAGCTAAAACCAATCATAAAGACCTGAGCAATTTTGCCAAGGCAAATGAAGTAATGGGCCCGGTAAGGCAGGCCTGGGAAAATGATCCGGCCGATCAGCCTGTCCCTGTCGAACAGGTGATCAACCTGACAGATAAAGTAGGTAAAGACGGGCATCTTGACTGGGAGGTGCCGGCCGGTAAATGGAAAATTATCCGTACCGGTCACCGCATGACGGGCTCGAAGTTAATGATTGCCCAGCCCGAAGCAGATGGTTTGTCGGTCGACTGGTTTGACCGTAAAGGCGTAGAGATCCAGTTTGAAAAGCTGGGCAAAATGTTTATTGAAGAAGCTGCAAAAGTTGGGAATAAACCCAAATATTTTTGTGACGATAGTTTTGAAGATGGCTTTCCCAACTGGACCGCAAAAATTATTGAACACTTTAAGCATTACCGGGGTTATGATCCTACACCCTACCTGCCTGCACTTTCAGGTTACCTGATCGGCAGTGCAGAAATAGCCGACCGCTTTTTGCACGATTACAGGAAAACCCTGGCAGATTGTATGGCTGATGAACATTATAAACGTTTTGCAGAACTCTGTCACGGGCAGGGTATATTGGTCCAGAATGAATCTGCAGGGCCAAGCCGCTCAGGTACCATCTGTCTGGACGGACTCAAAAATCTTGGGCGCAGCGATTTCCCTATGGGTGAATTCTGGCTCGGCCCTAAGCACGAGGATGAAAGCACACTGGCAGACGACCAGTCTTATGGCGTTTCGAGGCTGGATTATGGTCAGAATAAAGTAACCAAAATGGTGGCTTCGGCAGCACATGTTTATGGACGTCAGACCGCCTCAGCAGAGGCATTTACCACCATGCGGCATTGGCTCGATTATCCGGGCTCGTTGAAGCAGGCCCTTGACCGGGCCTTTTGTGAAGGCATAAACCGCATTGCCATCCATACCTCAACCGCTTCCCGGCCCAAAGATGGTAAGCCCGGATATGAGTATGGCGCAGGTACACATTTTAACCCTAATGTAACCTGGTGGGAAAAATCAGGGCCCTTTTTTGATTATGTTGCACGTTCACAATACCTGCTGCGTTCGGGTAAATTTGTTGCCGATGTGCTGTATTATAATGGCGACGGGGCACCCAACCTGGTCGCACAAAAACACATCGACCCTTTGCTGGGTAAAGGTTATGATTATGATGTTTGCAATGAAGAAGTCCTTCTCACCCGTGTAAGCGTTAAAAACGGTAGGATTACCCTGCCGGATGGAATGAATTACCGCATTTTGGTATTGCCGGATACTGAAAGGATGCCTTTGGCAGTCATCACTAAGGTCAGCGAGCTGGTTGCAGCCGGCGCAACAGTTGTTGGCCATCTGCCGGTTAAAGACTCAGGGCTTAAAAACTATCCTGAATGTGATGCCAAAGTACAGGAGATTGCCAGGGAATTGCAGGGAAAGGTCTTAGCTAGAGCAGCTATCCGTAATGTTTTGATGAACAAAGGGATAAAGCCAGACTTTGAATATACAGGTAACGCTGGTGAACACATTGATTTTATCCACCGCAGTACGCCGGAAGCTGAAATCTATTTCATCACTAATAGACATGGCACTAGCGTCAGCTCTACCTGTACCTTCAGGGTAAAAAACCGGCTTCCCGAAATCTGGGACCCTGTTAAAGGCGCAGTGATAAAAAGGGTCAATTTCCGGGACGCCGGTGATCGTGTAGAAATACCTTTAAAATTTGAGGCATTTCAATCCTGGTTCATCGTCTTTCCAAAAAACAGTTCCTCCGTTAAAACTACTGCTGCCAATTATCCGGAATTAACAGGCGGACTGGAACTGACAGGTGCCTGGCAGGTGGCTTTTGATGAAAACTGGGGCGGCCCTAAAGCTGTTGAATTTGCCAGTCTGCTGGATTGGAGCCAGCATGCTGACGAAAGGATCAGGTATTTTTCAGGTAAGGCCGTTTACACCAAAACATTCAGTTACGATAAGCCATTGTCGAAAGATAAACCCGTATACCTGGATCTGGGTACAGTGAAAAACATAGCCGAAGTAAGCCTGAATGGTAAAAACCTGGGCGTGGTGTGGACTGCACCCTGGCATGTCGACATTTCCCCGGCTTTAAAGACCGGTCAGAACAGGCTGCAGATAGAAGTGATCAACCTATGGCCCAACAGGCTGATTGGAGATGCCGCTTTACCGAAAGAGCAGCGCATCACCAATACAAACATTGTTTTTAAGAAAGAAGATAAATTATTGTCATCCGGATTATTGGGCCCCGTAATTATAAAAGTTACAAAATAATTGTAATTCATTAATTTAGGCATGACAGTACATGACGGAAGTCAACTGTCATTCCTCTATTTTAGTCGGACCAAATTTAAAACCTTAAACATGCAGATTCTATTAGGAGTTATTTTTCATTTTATCGGCGGCTTTGCTTCCGGCAGTTTCTATATCCCTTTCAAAAAAGTTAAAGGCTGGGCCTGGGAAACTTACTGGATTGTTGGTGGTCTGTTCTCCTGGTTAATCGTACCTCCACTTGCAGCTTACCTCACCATCCCCGGTTTTATGGACATCATTGTTCAAACCGATGGCAAGATCTTATTCCTGACTTACTTCTTTGGTCTGTTATGGGGCATTGGAGGCCTTACATATGGTTTGGGTGTCCGTTATCTGGGCATATCGCTGGGCAGTACCATTATACTCGGCCTGTGCTCGGTGTTTGGCGCCTTGATCCCTTCCTTGTATTATGATTTTAACCCTACAGCTGGTAAGGACAGCTTATCAGATATGGCTGCTTCCCAATGGGGGCAAATGGTATTGCTTGGTCTTTTGGTTTGCGTAGTGGGTATTGTGGTATGCGGGCTGGCGGGCAGCATGAAAGAGAAGGACCTGGTTGCTTCGGGCAAGGCCGATCCTTCAAATAAAGAATATAAACTGGGTATCGGTTTAATCGTATCCATTGTATCGGGTATTTTAAGTGCCTGTTTTGCCTTTGGTATTGATGCCGGTAAAGACATGGCCCATCATGCCAATGAGGCCTGGAAAGCACTGAATCCCGGACAGGGTGAATTCCTGTTCCAGAACAATGTAACCTATGTGGTAATCTTATGGGGTGGTTTAACCACCAACCTGTTCTGGTGTATGCTGCTCAATTCCCGCAATAAAACCTTTGGCGATTATTCGGATAAAAAAGCCCCGCTGCTTAAAAATTATATTTTCTCGGCACTGGCCGGAACCACCTGGTTTTTGCAGTTCTTTTTTTATGGCATGGGCGAAAGCAAGCTGGGTAACGGTGCCAGTGGCTGGATCCTGCACATGGCCTGTATCATTTTGGTGGCCAATGGCTGGGGCCTGTTCTTTAAAGAATGGTCGGGAGTAAAGAAAAAGACTTTTGGAACCGTAGTTGCGGGCATTGTAATCCTGATCTTATCCATACTCATTGTGGGTTATGGCAATTCAATTAAATAGAAACAATAAACAATTAATGAAATATTTTTATGAGTACTCGAACAACCGATTTTAAACATGTAAGCTATTTGTGGGATGATGCAAAGGCTGCTGAAATGGCCGGGGATGAAGTAGCATTGTTGATCTACCGTTCAAATTTACTGGGTGCAGATTTGCGCTTAACCAATTACGGTGGAGGTAACACCTCCTGCAAGGCCATGGCCAAAGACCCGCTTACCGGAGAAGAAAAAGAGGTAATGTGGGTAAAAGGGTCTGGCGGCGATTTGGGTACCTTAAAGAAAAGCGGCCTGGCCGCTTTATATGTTGACCGCCTGCGCAACCTTAAAAATGTTTACCGGGGTTTGGCATACGAAGATGAAATGGTGGAATTGTTTAACCATTGCATTTACGATCTGGACAGTAAAGCGCCTTCTATTGACACCCCTTTACATGGCTTTTTGCCTTTTAAACATATTGATCACCTGCATCCCGATGCAGCCATCGCTATTGCAGCTGCAAAAGATGGCGAACGCATTACCAAAGAATTGTTTAACGGAACAATTGGCTGGGTGCCATGGCAAAAACCTGGTTTTGAGCTGGGGCTGATGCTTCGTAAATGCCTGGACGAAAACCCTGGCATCAGGGGCATTATGTTAGGTTCACATGGTTTATTTACCTGGGGCGATACAGCTTACGAAAGCTATATAAATACCCTTGAAGTAATTGAAAGGTGTGCTGCATACCTGGATGAAAATTATGGTAAAAAAGGCCCGGTATTTGGCGGACAGAAAATTGAAAGTGCCGAAAAAACACAACGTGCAAAACAGGCCGCAGCTATTGCCCCTGTTTTAAGGGGGTTCTGCTCGAGCGAAAGAAACATGATCGGGCACTTTACCGATGACGCCAGGGTACTGGAATTTATCAATTCAAATGACCTGGACCGTCTGGCCCCTTTGGGTACCAGCTGTCCTGACCATTTCCTGAGGACTAAGATCAGCCCTCTGTTACTGAAACTGGATGCCAGCGAAGACCTGAGTGATGTGTCCTCCCTGAAAGAAAGGCTGGCCCCTGAATTTGAGGCTTACCGTAAAATGTATACCGAATATTACAATTCGTGCAAACATGCCAATAGCCCGGCCATACGTGATGCCAACCCGGTCATCATTTTATATCCAGGCATCGGAATGTTCTCGTTTTCAAAAGATAAACAAACGGCAAGGGTGGCTGCAGAATTCTACACCAACGCCATCAATGTAATGAAAGGCGCCGAAGCCATTTCTGAATACACTTCTTTACCGAGACAGGAAGCGTTTAACATTGAATACTGGCTGCTGGAGGAAGCAAAGCTGCAGCGCATGCCTAAGCCGAAAGCCTTGTCGGGAAAAATAGCCCTGATTACCGGAAGCGCAGGCGGGATTGGTAAAGCAATTGCTAAAAAGTTTGTAGAAGAAGGTGCTGTAGTGGTACTGAACGATATGAACGCAGAACGTCTGGAAGGTGCTGCTGAAGAGTTCAAAAACAAATATGGTAAAGACAGTTATGCCACTGCCTTGCTGAATGTAACCAGTGCTGAAGACATTAACGCTGCATTTGATGCTGCTGCGCTTGCTTTTGGCGGGGTAGATATTATTGTGAACAATGCAGGCCTTTCTATTTCGAAAACCATAGCAGACCATACCGAGAAGGATTGGGACCTGTTGTATGACGTATTGGTAAAAGGCCAGTTTTTCATTACCCAGGCTGCTGCAGCGGTAATGAAAAAACAGGATATCGGTGGTGATATCCTGAACATTGTAAGCAAAAACGCATTGGTAAGCGGGCCAAACAATGCGGGTTATGGCAGTGCCAAAGCAGCTCAGCTGCACTTAAGCAGGTTAAACGCTGCCGAACTTGGTGCAGATGGCATTCGTGTAAACGTGGTTAACCCTGATGCAGTGATCAGCGACAGCAATATCTGGGCTGGTGGCTGGGCCGAAGGCCGGGCAAAAGCTTACGGAATTACCGTGGCAGAGTTGCCAGCTTACTATGCAAAACGTACCTTGCTGAATGAAATAATTTTACCGGACGATATAGCCAATGCCTGCTTCGCTTTTGTAGGCGGCCTGCTTAATAAATCAACCGGAAATGTATTAAATGTGGATGGTGGTGTAGCCAACGCCTTTGTCCGTTAAAACCAAATATTATGATATTAGAGAACTATCAGATAGATTCACATAACAATGAGCTGTTGGCTAAACATCAGCGTAAACTTACCTTTGTTAAAGATGAGCTTGCCAATGCAGAGGAGATCATACAGAAACTGATTGACTTTCAGATCGGGATTCCCAGCTGGGCATTGGGCACAGGGGGTACACGTTTCGGACGTTTCTCCTCGGGCGGTGAGCCCCGCAACATCGAAGAAAAGATTGAAGACATCGGCCTGCTGCATAAACTAAATGCAGCAAGCGGAACCATATCCCTGCACATTCCATGGGATACGGCTGATAATGTACCGGCTATAAAAGCTTTGGTAGCACAGCATGGCCTGGGCTTTGATGCCATGAACTCGAATACCTTTCAGGACCAGGCCAACCAGGCGCACAGCTATAAATTCGGTTCCTTACAGCATGTAAACAAGGCGGTAAGAAAACAGGCCATTGAACACAACATTGAAGTGATCCGTCAGGGTGTGGAGCTGGGCTCTAAGGCACTTACGGTATGGCTGGCAGATGGCTCCTGTTTCCCCGGACAGCTGAACTTCAGGAAAGCCTTCCAGAACACATTGGAAAGCCTGCAGGAAATTTATGCAGCTTTGCCGGCCGACTGGAAAGTATTTGTAGAATATAAGGCTTTTGAGCCCAACTTCTATTCTACTACCGTGGGCGATTGGGGACAGTCCTTATTGTACGCCAGTAAACTAGGCCCTAAAGCCTTTACACTGGTCGACCTTGGTCACCATCTGCCGAATGCTAACATAGAGCAGATCGTTTCTTTATTGCTGATGGAAGGAAAGCTGGGCGGATTCCATTTCAACGATTCCAAATACGGCGATGACGACTTAACGGCAGGTAGCATGAAACCTTATCAGCTGTTCCTGATCTTTAATGAACTGGTGGAAGGAATGGATGCACGTGGTATGGACCACAGGAAAGACCTGGGCTGGATGATCGATGCCTCACATAATGTTAAAGACCCCTTAGAAGATCTGTTACAATCGGTTGAAGCCATTATGCTGGCCTATGCGCAGGCACTGTCAGTAGACCGTAAAGCATTGCAGCAGGCCCAGGAAGAAAATGATGTGGTGCGTGCCCAGGAAATATTACAACAGGCATTTCGTAGCGATCTGCGTCCTTTGGTAGCAGAAGCACGTTTACGTGCAGGTGCGGCCCTGGCTCCGCTTGAGCTGTTTAGAAATAGTAAGGTAAGACAAGAACTGATAAAAAGCCGTGGTTTAAAAACTGTAGCAACTGGATTATAATTGATGGGATTAAAGATGAAGGCAACTCCTGTAATAGCTGTATTTGATGTAGGGAAGACCAATAAAAAACTGTTCCTCTTTGATGAACATTATAAAATTGTTTTCGAAAGATCGGCCAGGTTTACAGAAACAGTAGATGAAGATGGTGACCCCTGCGAGAACCTGGAAAGCTTAAGGTTATCTGTTTTTGACTCCTTACGGGAAGTATTCAGAAATCCGGCTTTTGAAGTAAAATCAATCAACTTTGCTACTTATGGGGCAAGCTTTGTCTATATCGATGAAAATGGAAACCCACTGGCCCCTTTGTACAATTACCTTAAGGAATACCCGGAAAATTTAAAAGAACAGTTTTACAATACTTATGGTGGTATGGCAGCGTTTTCCAATCGTACTGCCTCTCCGGTATTGGGCAGCTTAAATTCCGGAATGCAGTTGTACCGGATCAAATATGAAAAGCCTGAGCTGTTTAAGCAGATCAGGTATGCACTCCATTTGCCCCAGTACCTGAGCTACCTGATCTCGGGCGAGGCGTATTCTGACCTGACCAGTATTGGTTGCCATACCAATCTCTGGGATTTTACGAAAAACGATTACCACGACTGGGTACGTAAGGAAGGCATCATCGATAAACTTGCACCCATCGTGCCCTCAGACAGCGTGATCCCGGCAGCATTCCCTGGTAACAATTACGCCGTTGGTGCCGGTTTCCACGACAGTTCTGCTGCCCTGGTCCCTTACCTGGTAAATTTCCATGAACCCTTTGTGCTCCTCTCTACCGGAACCTGGTGCATCAGCTTAAATCCTTTTAATGCTATTCCGCTCAGTACAGAAGAACTGGAGAACGACTGTCTCTGTTATTTACAATACGAAGGAAAGCCTGTAAAAGCATCTCGGCTGTTTGCAGGGTATGAACATGAACAGCAGGTAAAAAGGATTGCTGCCCATTTTGGTACAGATATCATTGCCTACCGTTCTGTTGCTTACGATCCTAAAATAGTTGAGGACTTACAACAATCAGATAAGGCTGCACCATTCAGGGCAGAAGAGACCAAAGGCTTAAAGGAATCACCTTTCGCCCAGCGCGACCTTAACGATTATCCCTCAGATGTTGTGGCCTATCACCGCCTGATCCTGGACCTGGTGAACCAGCAATATATTTCTACCAGGAGGGTACTGGATGGGACCGCAGTGAAACGCATATTTGTGGATGGGGGCTTTAGTAAAAACGTTATCTTTATGAATTTACTGGCCGCTGTTTTTCCTGATCTGGAAGTGTTTGCAGCCTATATGGCCCAGGCAACGGCAGTTGGTGCAGCACTGGCCATTCACCATTCATGGAATACAAAAGCCTTACCTAACGACATCATTGAACTAAAATATTACGCCGGCGGGAAGGTTTTATCCTAAATAACTGCTATATTAACCTGATGAAGCCGTTGAAGTTTTTTGATTACATACACGTTGACGAGTATTCCTCTACCCCGAAATACCTGCAGCTCACCAATTCTATTCTCAGTGCCATAGAAGCAGGTAAAATTCAGAAAGATTACCTGCTGCCCTCTATCAACGAACTGAGCTACGAGCTGGAAATCTCCAGAGATACCGCAGAAAAAGGGTATAAATACCTGAAAAAGATCGGCGTAGTGGGTTCTGTTCCAGGTAAAGGTTATTACATCATCAGTACCGATTTTAGGCGTACACTTAAGATATTCCTGCTGTTCAACAAACTCAGTGCCCATAAAAAGATTATCTACGATGCTTTTATCAAGGCTTTGGGCGATCATGTGGCTGTAGATTTTTATATCTACAACAACGATTTTAACCTGTTTAAAAAGCTGCTTTCCAACAATAAAGAAGAATATTCACATTATGTGATCATCCCTCATTTTATGGAAGGACATGACCATGTCCACGAAGTGATCAACCTGATCCCAAAAGAAAAGCTGGTAATGCTGGACAAACTGGTGCCGGGGGTAAGCGGCGAATATGCTGCGGTTTATGAGAACTTTGAAAATGACATTTACAATGCGCTGGAACAGGCAAGGGAACAGTTAAGTAAATACCATACCATTAAGATCATCATGCCTAAGCGCAGCTATTATCCCATCGAGATCTTAAAGGGCTTTTACCGTTTTTGTCAGCAGTACGCATTTACTTCTAAAGTGATCAACCAGATCCTGACAGAAGAAATAGGTGCCGGAGAGGTTTACATTAACCTGATGGAAGATGACCTGGTTATACTGATTGAAAGGATCATTAACCTGAAACTGAAGCTGGGCAAGGATGTTGGGGTGATCTCCTATAACGAAACCCCATTAAAAAAGATCATTTTAAACGGAATAACCACCATCTCTACGGATTTCAGGGAAATGGGAGAGATGACTGCTAAACTGATCCTCGACAATTCGAAAGCACATCTGGAAGTACCTTTTCATTTAACGCTCAGGGCTTCGTTGTAATAGAAGTTTTTGAGATGATGCCATCATTGGAAACAATACCACAGATATGTGGACCGTTGCGTATTAATCTTTAATTATTTTAAACTCGGTCCGTCTGTTTAGCTGGTGTTCTTGTTCGGTGCATTTTACGCCATTCAGGCAGCGGTTCAACAACTGCGTTTCTCCATATCCCCGGGGCTCTATTCTGGCTTTATCTATTCCTCGTGAAATGATATACCGGACAGCAGATTCTGCCCTTCTTTGCGACAAGGTGAAATTGTAGGCGTCATTTCCTCTGCTATCGGTATGTGAACCCAGTTCAATCCAGATCTTTGAATTGTCTTTCATGACCTGCACAAGTTTTTCCAGTTCCACCACAGCATCTGCCCGGATATTCCATTTATTAAAATCGTAATAGATGTTCTCCAGTCTGATGGGCTTATTGTTTTCCGTTGATGGAAGGGATACTTCCTTATTAACAGCTAGGGGCTCTGTCAGTGCTTTTACAGGGGCAATGGGTTTATCGGCTATTTTGGGCTCCAGACTATAAATATCATCACCGCCCTTACCGCCAAAACGATTGGATGAAAAATAAGATATCCCGGTATTTGCGTCGGTATTGAACGCAAAATCATCCTGGGGGGAATTGGCCGGGAATCCTAAATTTTCAATCTGATTTTCTCCGTAGGCTTTTTTATACCGCCTGAAAATATCCAGGCCACCCATTCCTGTCCTGCCATCGGTAGAAAAGTAAAATTCATCTGCTTTAGCCATAAACGGGGAACGTTCATTTCCTGCCGAGTTTACCTCGCGAAAATTAACTGCCTCGCCCCATTCACCGCCCTCATTTTTTTCTACGTAGTAAATGTCCGTTCCACCCAGGCCACCTGGCATATCTGAAACAAAATAAAGTCTGTTCCCGTCATTGGAAATAAAAGGGTCACCAACGGAATACGCATCTACCTTATTGTATTTAAAAGGAACGGCTTCATCCCACTTTTCATCGGTTTTTTTGCTGCTGTAAATCTCTACATTAATGGTCGCAATATTGTGTGCCCCTTTGGCCAGTTTTTCCGGGATCCGGGTTAGGGTAAAGTACATATAATTCCCGTCGGCAGTAAAACTTGCTGCTCCGATATGGTAATTGCTCTTTACATTGACCGGAAAAACCTGTACGCTATCGTTCTCTTGTTTGCTGTAAAGCCTGAGGTACCCGTTTCCTGTCCAGCCATAAACTTTCCTGTCAGGAAGCTTTGTAGCATCAAACTTCAAAAATGGTGTTTTCATTGGCTTGTTCCCGCTTGGATGCTCCCTGTCGGATGCGAATACCAGCGCGCGCTGATAAATTGCACTGCCCCATTCTGATTCAGGACCGTTTAGCAAACCAAGGTTATTGAGCTGAACCGGCTTCGGATTGCTCATCCATTTTATTGCGGAATCACAGGATGCCAGCAACTCGTTTTTTACATTCGGTGAAGTTGTATTTTCTTTGCTGAAGTAATTTAAATACTGTGCTTTGGCCGCACTGAATTTTGCATTCTGCTGTAGAGCCTTTGCATAGTTAAGCGTATTTTCAGGATTGCTTCCCGGTAGTTTTACCGCATTGGCGTACCAGCTTTCTGCAGCCTGGTAATCATTTTTGAAGCGGTACGCTTCTCCCAAACGCTGGGCGGCATGCACCGTGGCTTTCTTTTTATAAGCCTGCAGGTATAAAGTGATGGCCTTATTATAATTAAACAGCTCAAATTGCTGGTCGGCTTCCTTTAAAATATATTGTGCCCTTACAACACCAAGGTTCAACAGCGATACGGAAATGGTCAATATTAGCGATAGGATTCTCTTCATTTCTTTATATTTTTAAAAATAACGTGGACTTAACATCCGGGTTTTTTTGCGGTTAAAGAAGTAGCTGATAGACATTTCATGTGTTCCGTTACTGTAACCCCGCATTGCGCCCATTGAGAAATCGTAGGCATAACCTAGCCTTAAGTTCGGGGCAGGAAAAACCTGCACCGCTGCTACAGCCGAATTGAGGTTGGATAAGCCCTGCTGGATATAGGATTTTTGATATAGTTTAACCCCCGTACGGTAAGCCCCACCTACCCAGAACCTGTCGGCCAGGATAAGAAAAGCGCTTAGGTCCAGACTGGTAGGACCGCCACGGTCATCTTTCAACAGGAAGGATGGCTTTAACAGGACCTCGGCAGACAACGGCATCAATACACCTGCTGTGAGGTAAAAGTGCGGCTTAGGTTGCGGAATAAAAGCATGTTTCCTTACATCGATGTATTGCGACAGCAGGTTATCGATACTGAAGCCGGCATAGAATTGGTTATCTGAATAATATATCCCCGCCCTGGCATCCGGAACAATGGTACTTTGCAGCCCTACAGGCTGAAAAGGTTCCGGATCGTTCGGGTTAAGCAGCGCGCCATCTATTCCCAATTGCATTATACCTGCACTCAGGCCGAAGGCTAGTCTTGATGTTCCGTCGCTGTTCATTTTTAAACGATAGGCATAACTGGCATACGCAGAAAGGTTACTTTGTGCCCCCAGCTTGTCATTCGACACCTGGAAAGCCAGTCCAACATTACCATCATTAGCGACGGCATCTATTGCCAGCGACATTGTTTTCGGCGCACCTTCTATGCCCGTCCATTGGCTCCGGTAAAATGCATGGACGTTGAGTTGCTCCCGGTATCCAGCGTAAGCAGGATTGATATATATGCCATTAAACATATACTGGCTGAATTGTGCATCTTGTTGTGCCGAGACCGGTTGCACAAGGAAAAATATTAATCCTGTAATTGATAGTATTAGTTTCTTCATCTTATATCGTTTTGATCAGGACCAGGTAATTGAACCAACCCGGTCCTGTCTGTTTCCTATTTTTTAAATGCCCTGACAAGGGTTATATAACCTTTGAAAATTTCATATTGATTACTTCCAATGCGTTTTACCCTCAACACGTAATAATATGTACCTTCATTCAGGCCTTCTCCTGTCCAGCTATTCTGGTAACCTTTCTGTTTGAAGACCTCATTGCCCCACCTGTTAAAGATGGCCAGCTCATTGTCCTGGTATTGGTTTAACCCTCTGATCTCGAAAGTATCATTGATGCCATCCCCGTTTGGCGTAAACAGATTCGGTACGCGGATCTCAAAGAAGTTTGCATTGAGCGTTACCGTAGCCACATTTGTATAGTAGCCAAATGAATCTTTAACACGATACTGGAAAGTATCAGCTCCGGTATATCCCGGTGTAGGGCTGAAAGTAATGCTGCCGTCTGTATTAACTTTAACCGTACCGTGCTGAGGCTGTGTTACTATTTCAATGCTCAGCAGGTCAAGACTGGAATTACCCGGATCGTCGTTGGCCAGAACGGATATGATAATCGGGCTGTTCGCCTTGGTTTCTGCCTTATCGTCAACCGCAACCGGCGATTTCGGAACAGTAGTTACCGTTGGTGAATTATTGCCTTCCGCCGTTCCGGAAACATCCTGCACTGTAGCGCCAGAAGGCCCCTTGGCCTGTACAGTAGCCGTATTGCTGACCTGGCCCAGATCTTTATCGGCCTGTGTTAAGGTGTAAACCTCTGTTGTTACCACAGAAGCATCTGGCAATAAGCCGTTTGCCAGGGCAATGGCTTTATTGCTGATGCCAAGTTTGGTATCGCTCAGTTCTACCGTGTTTAAGGTTACATTACCCAGGTTCTTAATGCTGAAAGTATAGGTAACTTTGTTGCCGCTGAAACTGGCCGTCTTAACCAGTGAGATCAGGGCCTTTTGAGGAATGACTGTTACTGTTGGCGTATTGTTGCTTTCAGCCGTTCCGGATACGTCGCTTAGGGTTTGGCCGCTTGGCGACTTTGCAGTCACTGTGGCGCTATTGCTTACGCTTCCGGCATTTTTATCGGCCTGGCTCAAAGTGTAAACAGCCGTTTCTGTAATTGATATGCCGGGAGCCAGTGGCGCCGAAACGGTCCTGGTCAACCCAATTTTCGGATCATTGATGGTGATGGCCGACAAGGTTACGTTTCCTGTGTTCCTGATGCTGAAACTATAGGTTACAGTATTTGCGTCTGTACTTACCACACCTGTTTTAACAAGGGTAATTGCCGGGCTGGAAGCCATACTGATCACGGTTGCATCATTCGGTGCCGGTGTATTCGGATCGTCTGATTTAGGGTTACCGATGACATTTCCTTTTGGATCCTTACCGGAAACGGAAGCCTGGTTGCTGTAACTTCCATTGTCGACCTCTGTCTGGGTCAGGGTATGTTTAGCGGTTACCATGGCACTTGCGTTTGGTGCCAGGCTCGCAATGTTTGCAGGTAATATAGAACCTGCGTCTGCGCCCGCATCAGTTACCGCAACATTGTTCAAAGTAACATTCCCTGTATTGGTAACCACAATGGTATAACTGATCACATCACCTGCTTTTGTTCCTGTGTTGCCTGCAACCTTGGTTAAGCGCATGGAACCGTTTGATACAATGGTGCTTACCGTCGCATCATCTGCAGCAAGCGTATTCGGATCATCTGATTTTGGCGTTGAAACCACTAAACCTTTAGGGTCTTTGGCTGCAACAGCCGCCTGGTTACTATAGCTTCCGTTATCTACCTCGGCCTGCGTCAATGTATGTTTAGCGGTTACAGTGGCACTTGCATACGGTGCAAGTGCTGCAATAACTGCAGGGCTTACTGACCCCGCATCTGCACCCACATCGCTTACCACAATATTGCTCAGGCTTACATTGCCCGTATTGGTTACCACGAGGGTATAGTTGATCACATCGCCAGCTTTTGTCCCGGTATTGTTGGCTGCTTTGGTTAAATGCATGGCGCTATTCGGCACAATTGTGCTAACCGTTGCATCTTCTGGAGCAGGCGTATTCGGGTCATCTGATTTTGATGTTGAAACCACTGCATTTGCAGGGTCTTTGGCAACAACAGAGGCCTGGTTGCTATAGCTTCCATTGTCTACCTCTGTCTGGCTTAAAGTGTGTTTAGCCTTAACTGTAGCTGTTGCACCAGGTGCCAGGCTTGTAATGTTTGCAGGACTTACTGAACCAGCATCAGCACCTGCGTCACTCACCACTATATTGTTCAGGCTCACATTACCTGTGTTTTTCACTACAATGGTGTAATTGATCACATCTGCTGCCTTGCTGCCGGTATTATCTGCAACTTTCGTTAAAGCCATTGCCCCGGCAGGTACAATAGCAACTATTGTGGCATCATCCACCGCAGGCGTATTGGGGTCATCTGATTTAGGATTGCTGATCACGCTTCCTTTTGGCGTACTACCTGAAACCGAAGCCTGGTTGCTATATGTTCCGTTATCTACCTCTGTTTGTGTTAAGGTGTGTTTAGCGGTAACAGTTGCCGTTAAATTTGGTGCCAGGCTTACAACGCTTGCCGGTGTAATTGAGCCCGCATCTGCACCGGTATCAGTCACTGTAATATTGTTTAAAGTCACGTTACCTGTGTTTTTAACTACTATGGTGTAGTTAATGACGTCACCAGCCTTGCTGCCGGTATTGGCTGCCGCCTTGGTCAAAACCAGTGAACCGCTTTCGGAAATGTTCACTACTGTTGCATCGTCTGTAGCCGCTGTGTTCGGATCGTCAGATTTTGGTGTTGAAACAAGCGTCCCTTTAGTGTCCAGGGCAGCAACGGCAGCCTGGTTGCTGTAACTTCCGTTGTCGACATCACCTTGGGTCAGTGTATGTTTTGCACTTAAGGTGGTGCTTGCTCCCGGTGCTAAAACAGCTACACTTGCAGGTAAAACAGATCCTGCATCCGCGCCGGCATCGCTTACCACCACATTGCTTAAGGTCACATTACCGGTATTTTTTACTGCAATGGTGTAACTGATCACATCGCCGGCCTTTGTACCGGTATTATTTGCTGCTTTTGTCAAACTCATGGCGCCGTTTGGAACAATAGTAGCCACGGTAGGCTCATCGTTCGCCTCCGTTGTGCCCGATTTATCAGAAACATTGGCCCCGATTGCCGGACTAGCCGTAACTTCTGCAGTATTGATATACGTTCCTGCATCTACATCAGCTTGCGTAAGCACATGGCTTGCCGTAACAACAGCCGTTGCACCAGGGGCCAGCTGAGGGATCGGGCTATTGGCTACGACAGCATTTGCATCCGTAACCAGCAAATTGTTTAAGGTAACATTACCTGTATTCTTAACCGTCAAATTATAGTTTATGCTTTGTCCTGCCTGGTTCGGAATGCTGCCTGCGATTTCTTTGACCAGGGCGACTGCCGGAGCAGGGCTTATCTGTACTACTGTGGGTAAATCATCGCCCACGGTATTTCCGGAAACATCGGTAACCTCGGAAGCATCCGGTGCTTTTGCCAGTACCAGCGCGCTGTTGCTGAAACTGCCCAGGTCTACCTCTGCCTGGCTAAGGGTGTGTTTGGCCGTTACTTTAACTGTTGCCCCGGCCGCCAGTGAGGCTATGCCTGCAGGTGTAATGCTTCCTGCATCTGCGCCTGCATCTTCAATTACCAGGTCTGTTAAAGCAGAAGTACCGGTATTGTTTATGGTCAGCTCGTAACTGATCGCATCACCTGCTTTGCTCACCGAATTTAAAGCCGTTTTAACCAGGGTTAAAGATGAGCGGTAAACTGTCGTAGATACGGAAGATGTAACAGCAGAAATCCCGCTTTCTGAGGGCTGTGCCGTAACTGAATTCAGAATGGCCCCATCAAAAGCAGCAGGGATCTCTCCGTTTACATAAATGTTGATTCCATTTGCTGCTCCTGCCGGAAGATCGGCTGTGATATTGATATCTCCAGATCCGCTTGCAGCAGAAGCTGTTGCTGCACCAATATTCTCTACTGTCCAGTTCAAATTGCTTAGCGCAGCTGGTGCGGCATCATTTATGGACAGGTTTATCGCATCGCCTGTCCCTTCGTTTACCACTTTGATCAGGTAGCTGATCCTGTTGCCCGATCTTAATATTGCCGGTCCGCCTTTGATGACCTTAATTGCCGGCTGTCTGCTAACCGCTGTTGTAACCGGTGCGGAAGTTACCGGCGTGCCGGTTTCTACCGGGGTAACGCTGGCCGTATTGCTGATTGTTCCATTAAATGACGAAGAAACCGTACCGGTAATATTGATCACAATACGATCGGCCGCGGCTGATGGCAGGTCGGCATTTACTGAAATGTTATTGCCCGTACCCTGATCTGCTGATAAAATTGCAGTTGTGCCTTCTGCGGTTACAGTCCAGCTTACATTGCTGATCTCTGGCGGAACAACATCTGCGATAAGCGCATTCAATGCCGTACTCGGACCATTGTTTTTAACTATAACCTGGTAGTTAATCGTTTCACCGGCCGATACATTTGCCGGACCACTTTTCGAGATCACGAAATCTACTGCTGGCGTAACGGATGTGGACGCTGAACTCTGAACTTGTGGAATACCCGGCTCTGATGGGGTAGCAGTAGCGGTATTTCCCAATGTATTTTTGAACAAGGGATTAATTGTACCGCTGATCAATACATCTATGCTTCCATTTGCAGGGATGTTAGCGGTTAACGACACGTTGTTTCCGGTTCCCGTAGCGCCAGACAGCATATTCGCACCGTCTGCAGTTGTACTGGTCCAGCTCACATTTTCAACACTGCCGGGAACAGCATCTGATAAAATAGTATTCAATGCATCAGAAGGTCCTGAATTGCTCAGTTTAAGGACATAGGTAATGCCCTCGCCACCTGAAGAAAGCGTCGGGGCAGATTTCGTGAGCAGCAGCGTAGGTGTCTGCTTCACTGTGGTAATGGCCGGAACAGAAACAACCGGAGGGTTTCCTGGTTCAGAAGGTGTAATAGTTGCTGTATTTGACACGCTTCCGGTTGCATTGGCAGCCAATATGCCATTAATGGTAACATAGATTTTTCCGCCCTTTGGAATATTTCCGGTCAGCGACAGCACATTTCCGCTGCCTGTTCCGTTGGCTGTAACCGCAGCACCACCCGAAACACTGGAAGACCAGGTCGGGTTAAGGATCCCGGCAGGAATATTATCTGTTAATATTGCTCCTGTAGCATTACTAGGCCCATTGTTGCCCAGTTCTATGGTGTATACGATAGGCTGTCCGGCACTCATTGTACTTGCAGCAGATTTAATAATGGTAAGGTTCGTTAATTTATCTACAACAGTATTGATTTCCGGTGATGATATTACAGGGTTGCTGCCTGTTTTAGCCGTTGCAGTATTTTTGATGGTACCTGCAAAATCCGGGTTAATGGTTCCTGTCACATCAAGCACCACACGAGCACCTGCAGGTATACCTGCATTTACCGCCACATTCCCCGTGCCGCTGTTTGCTCCGGAAATGATTGCCGCTGTGCCATCGGCTGAGGCCTGCCATTGTACGGCATTAAGCTTGGCCGGTAAAAGGTCTGCAATGTCTACTGTAGCGGCATCACTTGGACCCGTATTGTCTACTTTAATTTTGTAAGTGATCTGGTTTCCTGCAGAAGCCGTAGCAGGCCCGGTTTTTTGTATCACTAATGTTGGGGTACTAATTATATTTGTACTTACCTGGGAATTGTTGTTTGCTGTGTTATAATCCGATACTCCAGAAGGCAAGGTTACCGTTGCGGTATTGGACAATGGGCCTAAAACAGCATTCGAAGGAATTCTTCCATTAATGGTAACCGTGATATAATTGTCCTGGCCACCAGAAATATCTGCGGTTAACTGTACATTGTTACCTGTACCGTTTGGTACCGAACTGATTCGTGCCGAACCTGTTGCGGTTGCCGTCCAGCTTACATCTGTAAGCAAGGCATTCACATTGTCTGTAATTACAAGGTTGTTAACATCAACCGAACCATTGTTGTACACATTTACCGTATAGGTAATGTTCTCTCCGGCCGAAGCCGTTTGCGGACCAGCCTTGATCACAGCAATGTCTGTGGAGCGGTTAACACTTGTCGATACCGAACTGCCTTTAACTACGCCTGAAGTTGCTTCCGCTTTATTTGTGAAGGTAGAACCTGCACTTTGTTTGATCACTCCGTTAATGGTGATGAGTACACTGTTGCTGCCTGTCGGAATATCTGCAACAGTATATACATTGTTCGTTGTACCCGATGATGCTGAGCCCGCTTTAATTAAAGCGTTACCATTAACCGTTGCCGTCCAGTTGAGTACCTCAACATCATCTGGCACGTTGTCTACAATAAAGGCCTCGGTAATGTCGCCCGAACCGGTATTTTTAACCAGGATCGTATAGGTGATCTGATCACCTACATTTGCATTTGCAGGTCCGGATTTGGCTACTGTAAAGTTCGGATCGTTGTCTATAACGGTATTAAAAGTTGAAGTATTGTTTCCGGGCTCCGGATCTGTAATACCGGCAGCAACAGTTGCAGTTGCCATATTCGAGATCGAAGCCGCATCGGCCAGCGAAGGGCTTACCAATGCCTTGATCTTTACTTCTATGATCCCTGAAACCGGGGCAATATCTGCTGTCAGGTTAACATTCCCCGTTCCCGAAGCTACGCTTACACTGGAGCCCGCAGTGGCCGTGGCGGTCCATGTTGCAGATCCCGGGACAATACCGGCAGGCAGGTTATCAGCAATCGTTGTGCCTGTAGCCGTACTTGGGCCCTGGTTGGTAATTTTTAAGGTATAGGCTATTTCTTCACCGGCCTTGGCATTCGCAGGGCCGGATTTCACCATCCTTACATTGGCTTTACGTGCAATTGCCGTAGTTACCACAGCGCTGGCCGGACTTGGATCTGTAACCCCCGATGGTGGTGTTGTAGTGGCAGTATTGATCACATTTGCATCCTCGTAGGCAGGATCTACCGTGCCAACCAAAGTAACAATAACCTTATCTGTCCCTCCGGCTTTCAGCGAGGCGCTGAGGTTCAGGTTTCCGGTACCGCTGCTTACATTGGTCGTAGCAGTACCCTGGGTAACAACAGTCCAGCTGGCGTTGATGATGGCCGCCGGAAGCAGATCGCCGATCGTGGCCCCGGTTACGTCTCCCGGCCCCTGGTTCTCCACAGTAATGGTATAAGTAGCCTTTTCACCGGCAAAAAGACTGGTCGGTCCGGTCTTGGAAATCCTAAGGTCCGCCTGCTTGCTTATTGAAGTACCCGCAGTATTGGAGTTAACCACCGGGTTTCCTGATTCTGCAGGTGTAACCGAAGCGGTATTGCTTATCGATGTACCGGTAAATGCCGGGTTTAGTTTCCCTGTGATCTGTACCAAAACCGTGTTGGCCTCTCCAGCAGGAAGGTTGGCTTTAACATTCACTGCATTCCCGGTTCCTGCAGCCCCAAAAGTTATGTTTGCGGCTCCACTTGCCAAAGCCGTCCAGCTTACATTCTGTATATCGGCAGGAACAGCATCGGCAATGCTTGCATTTAAAGCATTACTCGGACCGGTATTTTTAATCAGCAATGTATAGTTTATCAGCTCGCCTGCATTAGCAGACACAGGAGCTGATTTTACGATGGAAATATTGCTCCTGTTAGCAATAACCGTATTTACCGAATTGGAATTGACCGTAATGCCCGTCTCTGCCGGAGTTGCTGTCGCTGTATTTGAAATGGTTGTATTTAACTGGTTTGCCGGGATGGTTCCGCTAATGGTTATCCGGATCTTATTGGCATCGCCAACATTCAGGTTTCCGGCCAGGGCCAGGTTTCCTGTGCCTGATGCCATGGTAACAGTTGAGGTTCCGCTGGCAAGGGCAGTCCAGGTAACGTTGGTCAGAACCGCAGGCAACACATCTGCTATCGCCAGGTTATCGGCATTAGACGGACCTGCATTAACCGCATCTATAATATAGGTAACCGTTTCCCCGGCTTTGGCTGTAGCCGGTCCGGTTTTAATTAAACTAACCGAAGGTGTTTTGTTTACCTGGGTGGTTATGATATTTGATGTTTTAGCCGAAGCCCCGCTTTCTGCAGGTGTTACCGTTGCAGTGTTTACCAGGCTGGCATTTGCCGATGGATTTACTTTTCCGTTTATGGTAACCGAAATTTCATTTCCCGTTCCCGCCGGAATATTGCCCAGTACATTGATGTTGTTTCCTGTGCCACTTGCCGGGCCGTTAATGCTGGCTGTACCGCTTGCCGTTGCAGTCCAGGTTACGTTCTGGATGGCTGCAGGAACATTATCTGTAATTGCTGCCAAATCGGCATTAGCAGTAGCGTTGTTTTTAACTTTTAAAGTGTAGCTGATGTTTTGACCTGCACTGATGTTTTCCGGACCCGTCTTCTCTATAGAAAGCACCGGTATTTTCTGCACCACAGTGTTAACTGTTGAAGTTTTTGCTGAGGTACCTGTTTCTGCAGGTGTTGCTGTTGCTGTATTGCTCAATGAACCCTTGTAGGCGGGGCTAACCTTTCCGCTGATGTGCAGTGTGATTTTGTTTACTGCACCTGCAGGGATATTTCCTGTCAAAATGATATTATTCCCAGTTCCTGAAGCAGCCCCATTTACAGTAGCAGCTCCTGCCGTAACAGCCGTCCAGCTTATTGCACTGATTTCTGAAGGAATGAGATCTTTCATCTCCAGGTTTTGTGCATCGGCGGTGCTGGTATTAATGACATCTATACTATAGCTGATGTCGGCACCCGAAATAACTGAGGAGGGACCATTTTTGGTAATTGATACCGCAGGCAGCCTGTTTATCGTTGTAGTAACAGAGGATTGCGGTGAAGCACTGTTTTGCTCGCTTGCCGTTACGCTTGCGGTATTGGTTACGCTTCCATTATAGCCTGCACTTGCTTTACCGGTAATGGTTACAACTACTTTATTGCCTGCTCCGGCCGGAACATTGGCCACAGTCTGAAGGTTGTTCCCATTCCCGGTCCCACCGCTAACTATTATTACACCACCCGTTGTAGCGGCGGTCCAGGAAGGGTTTTGTATTTCAGCAGGAATTAAATCGGTAATTGCTGCATTCAGAGCATCGCTTGGCCCGGTATTTCCAACTTCTATGGTATAGGTGATATTGGTACCGGAAATTACCGAGGATGGCCCGTTCTTGGCTATCGTTAATCCTGATTTTGTATTTACTGCAGTCTTCACTTCATTTGAAGTCACCGGTACAACACCAGCTTCGGCCGGGGCAACCGTTGCCGAATTGATGATATTGCCCAGCAGTTCCGAACTTACTTTTCCGGTAACATTGATCTGTACGGTACTGTTCGCATTAAAATTTCCGGTCAGGCTCAGGGCATTTCCTGTTCCGCTTGCACCGGCGGTAATGCTGGCGGTACCATCTGTAACGCTGCTTGTCCAGGCCACGTTGGTAATACCCGAAGGGATATTATCGGTAATTACCGTGTTTAAACTATTGGAAGGGCCAGTGTTTCTTATAGTTAGAGTATAGGCAATGGTATTACCGGCAATTACTGTAGCAGGGCCGTTCTTTACAATTGTAAACACAGGTTTCCTGTTAATGCCGGTTACTGCTTGCGCCTGTACAGGTGTACTGCCCGCTTCCTGTGGTGTAGCAACAGCAGTATTTGTAATGGAGCCAGCATAATCGGGCTTTACCGTTCCCGTTACATTTAAAATTACTTTATGCTGTGCGCCCGCCGGGACGTTCGCAATCAGGTTAATGTTATTTCCTGAGCCGGTAGCTTCGCTTGTTACAGCTGCGCCGCCCTGAGCCTGGCTCGTCCAGCTTACATTGGTCAGAGCCGCCGGAACAAGATCAGTAATCTGAACTCCGGTTGCATTACTTGGCCCGTTGTTTCCTACTTCAATCCTGTAGGTAACTGCGTCTCCGGCTGCTGCCGAAGATAGCCCTGCTTTTGACACCACAATTCCGGATGAACTGGTTACATTCGCATTTACCGAAGAGTTGCTTCCCGAACCCTGAGGCTCTGCAGGCAGCACGGAAGCGGTATTGATAACATTGCCAGTAGTCCCAGGGTTTAATGTTCCGCTGATACTGACGCTGATATAGTTATTTGCGTTTCCTGCCGGAATATTGGCCCTAACTGCCACAGCATTGCCATTTCCGGAACTTCCCGAAACCAGCGTGGCTGCCCCATTAGGCGTAGCTGTCCAGCTTACATTTTCTACCGATGCAGGTACGGCATCATTGATCGCAGCATTGATGGCATCACTGCTTCCGGTATTTACAATTTTAAGGGTATAATTTACCACAGCGCCTGCTGTTAAGCCCGAAGCCCCCGATTTGGTGATGGCCAGGACAGGCTTGCTCACAATTGTGGTATTGTCTGTCGATTCATTATTGCTTCCTGTCGGGTCGGTTATTCCGGCAGGTACGGTTAAAACCGCCTTATTTGTTAACGTACCGGTGGCAGCCGCAGCCACTTTTCCGGTAATGGTTAAACCGGCATTTTGTCTGCTGGCCAGGGTTAAACCGGACCACTCTCCTGTGGCAGCATTATAAGTGCCTGCCGAAGCATTATAGCTGGCCCCGGTAAAGCCTGAAGGCAGAACATCGGTAATTTTTAAAACATCAGCAGCGGTCATAGTACTTGTACCTTTGTTGCTCACCGTTATGGTGTAGGTTAAGGTTTCGCCAGCTATCGCGGGTTTTGGCACTGCCGTTTTGGTAATTTCAAAATCGATAGAACGGCTAACTGCAGTTTGTTCGGTAGCGGTGTTGTTTGCCGTATTGTTATCGTTAGTGCCAGCTGGAGCAGTAATGCTCACGGTATTGCTCAGCGTTGCTACAGCATTTGCTGCCACAGTACCCGTAATAGTTAAAGTTGCAGTTTGTCCCTGGGTTAATGTTAAACCGGTCCAGTTGCCGGTATTCTTGTCAAAAGTGCCGGTTGATGGGCTAAAGGTTGAGGCGGTATAATTTGCGGGAAAGTTTTCGTTCAGTTTTATAACATCTGATGCCAGTAAAGCCGAAGGGCCATTGTTGCTTAAAGTAAGGGTATAGGTTAGGTTGTTACCCGCAATTACAGGTTTTGGCGACGATGTTTTGCTAATGCCCAGATCAAGCTGCCGGTTGATTACCGTATTGTCGGTTTTACTGTTGTTACTGATGTTCGGATCAGAGATTGTGGTCGGAACAGCTACAGAAACCGTATTGGTCAGCGTTCCGCTTGCTGTTGCGGCCACTGTACCTGCAATGGTTAAAATTGCCTGCTGCCCTGCTGCCAGGGTAAGGCCGTTCCAGTTTCCATTAGCCGGGTTAAACGTTCCGGCAGAAGCCGTAAAAGTTGAGGCCGTATAGCCTGCCGGGAAATTTTCTGTCAGGACGAAAACATCGGAAGTTTTAAGTGTACTCGGCCCGTTGTTTTTTAAAGTAATCGTATAATTAAGTGCCTGCCCGGCAATTGCAGGCTTTGGCGTTGCTGTTTTATTGATCTCTATGTCTGCCGAAGGTACAGGAACAACGGTATTCAAAGTTGAGGTATTGTTTGCTCCATCCGGATCTGTTTCTGTGCCGGAGATCGTGGCCACATTGGTATAATCGGCCGCGATGGCATTGGCATTCACGCGGGCAATGATGGTAAGGCTTTGGATAGCGCCATTTCCGAGATTACCCAGCAGCCATATCCCATTTGCAGCCGTATAATTTGCGGAAGAACTGCTTACAAAAGTATACCCAGCTTTTAAAACATCCGTAACCTGAACCCCGCTTGCATCACTTGGTCCATTGTTTTTAGCCGTTATGGTGAAGGTTACATTCTCTCCAACTTTTGGAGCTGTTTTATCAACCGTTTTGCTCAGCTGCAAATCGGTCCTTTTGGTATACGTAATTTTCACATCATCGGCAGAAACCGCACAAGGACCATTACTGATGGTCCACCTTAACGTTGCGCTGGTATTTTCTGCAATGGTTACGGTAGTATTGCGGTTAGCTGGATCGTCTATCGTTGCTGTTCCGCTTGCTACGGTCCATAAACCTGTTCCAACAGCTGGTGCATTACCCTGTAAAGTAAATACACCGGAATTGAACTGTTCTGCATCCTGACCTGCATTTGCTGTAGTAGGCGACTGGTTAACCGTAACGGTAAGCACATTGGAGGACACTGAAGAACAGGCAACCGAATTGAGTGTGGAAATTGTTGTCCTTCTGAACTGAGTTGTTGCTGTTAAGGCCGCAGTTGGGGTATAGGTGGCCGATGTTGCATTGTTAATGCTTGTCCATACGGTCCCGTTCGTAGAACTTTCCCACTTGTAGCTGAGTGTGGCACCTGCAGAGCCGCTTCCGTTGGTAACCGAAGTAAAGGCAGCCGGAATTGTTCCGGTACAGATGCTTTGGTCTGCCCCGATGGTTCCGGCCCCTGTTATATTCTGAACTGTAATGGTAACAGGATTGGTAGCAGCCTCACAAGATACACCATTTAGTGTTGTACTGTAAACCCTCCTGAACTGTGTACTGGCTGTAAGCGCTGCAGGGGCATAAGTGGTGCTGGCTGCACCGGGTATGGCCGTCCAGGAAGTTCCGCCATCAGCAGACTGTTCCCATCTGTAAGCAGCGGTCGCCCCGGAAGTTCCGCCGCTTCCCGCTGTTGAAGAAGTTAATGCTGCAGGTGCCGAACCATTACAAATGGTTTGATTGCCGGCAATGCCGCCAGCATTAACTGCGACCTGTACAGTAACTACAATTTCAGTATAATCACTTTCGCAGCTTCCATTGGTCTGGGTAACAAAATAACTGGTATTTCCGGCAGTTGTTGTGCTTGGTACCGGTGCATTTAAAGAGGATACCCCGCCTTTGTTCCTGTACCACAATAAGGTATTCCCATTTGTAGGCGTAGCAGAAAGTGCTGCTGCTGTAGAATTCAGGCAATAGGTAGCTGTTGTAACCGCCGTTGGTTTAGCCGAAACTGTTGCAATGGTATTGCTTGCGGTATTGTTACCCTGGTTGGCCGCAACTTCTATATTCGCATTGGAGTTATTTAAATAATTTACCTGTATATCGTCCAGGTACGAACTTACACCTGACGGAACCTTAATGCGGTAACTTATCGGCGAAGCACTTGCCCCTGAAGCCAGATTACCCCCTGTATATGTATAAGTGTAAACATAGTTAGAACCAGAGGTAGTCCTGGCACTTAATGTCCAGTTCGGGTTGGAAAGTGCGGTAAAAGTATAACTGGTCGGATAGGTTTTGGTTACTACGATCTTATTTCCAGAGGTGGCCACCGCACCAACATTGGAAACCACCACATTAAAATCATTTCCGCTGGCCGCATTAAGACATGGAACAGCAGCCGTTTTTGAAATCGTAAGATCGACATCTTCAGCCAATACCGGCGTATTTACCACAGCAACGTTGTTCTCCGGGTCCAGGTCGGTGATATCTGTAGGATTGATGGTTGCCGTATTTCTAAGCGTGTTCCCGGCAGGTACAGCACTTAATGTTCCCGTAACGGTAATTTTTCCTGTTGCCCCCGCGGCCATGTTCAGGCTGCCCAGGATCTCGTTCGTTGTACCTGTTTTATTTACCGTAGTCCCCGCTAAAAAACCAGTATGACTTACGCTGCTAATATTAAATGCGCTCAATGGGATCAGAACACCATTGGCATCTGTTAATCTGTCTTTAAACTCTATATTATTAAGTGCAACACTGTTGTCGTTTACTACTTCAACGGTATAGGTCACCTGATTGGCATTGCCGCTGGAAATTGTGCGCAGTACGTCTTTATCTGCTCTCTTGCCAGCCCTCACGTTTCCAGGAGTAGTTACAGAGAGGTTGCGGATCTCGTGGTTGTTTTGCGAACCGCCCGTAGCAGAAGTGAAACCGACTTTCAAAGTAGAAGGAGGCGTATAGCTCACTCCCTGCTGATCGACCAGTGTATAGGTGAATGCTTGTGTTAAGGCTCCGGTAGGTGTCGTTGCCCATCTTACGATAATATCATATTTACCGGTAGTGTTTGGTTTTATTTCTACCTGCACCCTGCGGTAAAACGAAGCATCAGCAGGTCTGGTTGCAGTGTTTGTAGTATACTGTATCTGTGTCCCACCCGGAGGGTTTGCAGTTGCCAGAATTCTGTAATTATCTGATTCCCGGCCTCTCACGGTGATGCTATTGGGTACCCTGACTGCAGTAACTCCCGGCGCAGTACCTCCGGGCGTCCCGGCTGCGGCAGAAAAGTTTCCGAACTCATCCAGGGCAATACCAAGGTAAGCCCCTTTTAAGCCGGCCTGGCTTGGTGTCACATCCGTTCTCGGTGTATAACCCAAAGCTGCGCCTGTACCTCCCAATACAAATTGGCCGGATGTAACAGAACCATCAAACAGGAAAACCACGATGCCATCCGCGCCGTTGTTATTGTCGTCATGCCAGGTTTTATATTCAAAATCGAGCAATACCCCCAGCGTCGATGGAAATGCCTTATCTATATAAGCAAATCCCCTTTTGTTACCAATATTAGGGGTAAGCCTCAACCAGCCCTGATTTACATTGTCGACACTGCCCGAGGTCAAAATGGCATCGCCACCCATCACAATACCGGGGGCGGTACTTCTCTTAAAATTCTCGGTTAAAGTAAATTGTGAAAAAGCTGCAGTGCAGATAAAAAACTGCGCAATAAAAAAAAGAAGACTACGTTTGTTCATGAAAACAGTTAAAATGTTTGGCTTACACGCGGAACGGGGATGAGGCTTCCGCGCTGCAAAAATTCATGAATAAATTTGCTTTTATTGCGCTATAAATGGCTTTTGATGTCCTTATTTTGAAAATCAGGACAAGTGCTTATGCTGCTTTGTCTTTCAGCGCGGTCAAGTAATTGGATGGAGTTATACCCGTTATCCTTTTAAAAGCAAGCGAAAAACTATTGCGTGAGGAAAAGCCAGCATCCTGGGCAATTGCCTCCAGTGTAAATTGTTTCCATTCGCCGGCCTCCAGCCGGTCTTTTACATAACGGACACGCAGGTTGTTGATATAGGTATTGAAGTTAAGCTTGTAGTGGTTATTGAACAGGTCGGACAGCTTATGATTGGGGACTTCCAGCAAGGAAGCAAGGTCACTTACGGTAAGCCCCGTCTTTCTGAAAACCTGGGTTTGGCTGATGTATGTTTCAACCCTGGTAACAAGGGCACTGTCATACAGTTTAACCCGGGTTTCACTGAATTCGTTTTGCGGTACGCTTAAACGTGCTTTAGCCCTGGTATATCCTTTAGGCATTATCCTGGAAAAACCAAAGATCAGGCCCGGGCTCAGAAAAAAAGAACCGCTGAACATCAATAAGGCCAGTCCGATGAACAATACCAGTTTTCCGGATTTCAGGATACGCCAGGTATCATTAAAGTTTGCCAGCACGTTTAAGTTTATAGCCAGCATTCCAAAGAAAATGACACCACAAATTGCAGTAAAAGCAAAAATCCAGTTGAGCGTTCTTTTATCAAACTGCTTTGTTTTTGCAGCCAATACAGCCAGCCGAAATTGCAGTAAAGTAAACACAAGCCCAGATAGCGGAAAAGTGAACCAATGCCAGTTAGGTACGATATACCTGTTGTCACTAAAGGCAAAAGCTACATTGCTTTCTATCTTGTCCACTACCCATTGCTGGGTGGCAGCATCGGCAAGACTATAAGGCATTATGGATACCAGCGCCGGAATAGAAATGGTAAGGTACAGTACGTGGTTTAACCTGAAGGTAGCGTGGGCCGGCTGCAGTGAGCCCCTGATGTAAAGAAAAAGGCAGGGTGCAATGAGGTAATAAAGCGGTAAGCCTTTGTTGAAAAGTATTGGGTACTCCTTTATCAATCCGGAATTGGTTAGCAAATAAATAAGGCCGTACCAAATTATCCCAACTATGGCAACACAGAGCAGAAGGCTCAAATAATGTCGGTCGCTGCCAAAAAAAAGAAGCTTAATTGGAACCAGGCAAAGTATAAAAACCGAACCAATAATTATAATAAATATCAGATGCAAGTCGTTAAAATAATGTCCTGCGAAGTTAAAATTTAATAGATAAACATGGAAACCAAATTGAAATATAATAATCCAGCAGGCAGATACGATCTCAAGGATTCAATATAAATACAGTATAACTACAATTAAAATATATAATAAAGACAGAATTAACATAGGCTTTAACTATGCTTAAAATAGGGTTGGAATAGGGTTGGAATAGGGTTGAAATACCAATTAGGTAATTGAAGGGTATTTCAACCCTATTTCAAAGGTATCTTAATACTGATTTTTAATTGTATTTAAATCGTTAAAATTGTGTATTTATTATAACTACTGGTAGACTATAAAAAAAACCTGTTCAGATCATGAACAGGTTTTTTTATTCCCCGGAATGCCGGTGCATTATTTAGAATGCAAAACCTACACGAACACCAGTGATGATGCTAGGGTTGATCTCAAAGCTGTTGCCAGCAGATTTGGTTTTAACTGTAGTAGTGTTGCCACCTACAGTTGTAGTAGAGGTAGCTTTACCAGCTGACTCATAATTGAACCCGAATCCAGCTTCAACACCTAGGTATAAACGTTTTGCGATATAATAATCAGCGCCGATTACCCCACGCAAACCGATAGAAGTATAACCTGGTCCTTTAGATTCACTGCTGGTATTATCTGCATAAACAGGTGCATTTGCAGAACCTGTAGCATTTTCAAAAGAAGTTTTAGTTGTACCGGTTCCGAAAAGGATATCGCCACCTACATAAGGAGATAAGCGCTCTGTACCGGCAAAGTGTTTCTCAACGCCTAAGTTGATTAAGAATTGGGTAGCTTTTGTAGTCGCAGATCCTTCTTTACCTTCGTTTGGTGTACCAACAACACCATAAGCATTTTTGGTTACGTTCTGGCTGCCAACATTAAAACCTAAACGGTAGGCTAAATTATCTTTTTGAAAATAACGGAAACGCAATAAACCTGCTCCTTCGTTTAAATTGAAATTTGTCGTGTTAATGCCACCTGTTAAACCAAATTCTGTGGTTACATCGCCCTTAACTGGTTTAAAGTCTTGTGCCTGAGCTGTTAAACCTAAAATAGCAATGCTTAATGATAATAATAATTTTTTCATAAATGTGTTAAATGTTAAATAATTGTTAATTATAATATTTAAGGCTGCAAAAGTAGGTTTAATAGAATTAATAGTGTCAGTAAAATGTCATTACAGGATACTTATTGTCTAAGTTGTTGATTTACTGCTGGATGAAATTTGATGTTTAAACAGGGGTTTCTTTAGGGCTTATTTTATTGTGATATTGAATGCTGATAATTGTAATATTGTCCATTTTTAAATGAAAAGGTTAAACTAAGCTTGGTATTAAAATGATAGTTTTAAAAACGGTTTTTGGAGGCTTGTCAATAATTTTGCTGCATAGATTACGTTACCGGCCCCTAAGAAATTTTGCTGAAGGACAATAGCGTTGTGTCCCTGCACGGTATCACTTAAAAGTATTAGCAGAAAATTGTCCATTATTTCCCTAAAAAGGTCTATTTTTTCAGAGCCTTTATATCTACAATATTGTATAACCAATAATACAACCAAATATTTAAACCAAATCTCAATTAAACAGATATGAAAAAAGCTATACTCATTTTTACATGGGTATTCTCCCTTCTGCTTTTCCAAAAAGCCTTGGCGCAGACTGTAAATATCCGGGGAAAGATCACTGAAGCGGGTATACCCTTACCTGGAGTAGGTGTAAAAGTAAAAAACTCCAAAGTAGCTACAGTAACCGATTCGAATGGGGAATTCTTAATCAAGGCATCAGGCACAGACGTCCTGATCCTTTCATTTATTGGTTTCAGCACAAAGGAAGTTTCCATAAAGGGGCGGACTTTTATTACTGAATCTATGGAGGCCGACAAGCAGCAACTGGATGAAGTGCTTGTTGTGGGCTATGGGGTACAGAAAAAGATCACCTCTACTGGGGCAATCACCTCTGTATCCGGTGCCGACCTGGTCAGGGCACCTGTTGCCGGAATTAGCAATGCCTTAATTGGTTTATCCAGCGGCATACAGGCCATTCAAAGTTCCGGCGAATTTGGAAGCGATAAAGCCCAGATCAGGATCAGGGGTATGGCCACACTGAATGCCGGGGGTAGGGACCCCTTGATTATGGTGGATGGGGTGGAAAGGGAAACCTATAACAACATAGACCCAAATGAGATAGAATCCATCAACATACTGAAAGATGCCTCTTCTACAGCAGTTTATGGTGTTCGTGGTGCAAACGGGGTAATCATCATTACTACCAAACAGGGAAAGATAGGAACACCTGTTGTAAATTTTACCGGAAATGTGGCTGCTGTACAGCCCATTATACTTCCAAAATACCTCAATTCTTATGATTATGCTGTGTTGAGAAATGAGGCGGAGACAAATATGGGTAAAACACCAACTTTTAGTGAGGAAGACCTTAGGTTATATAAAAGTGGTGAAGACCCGATATTTCACCCAAGTAAAGACTGGATTAAAGAATTGATCAGTCCTGTATCGTTTCAGCAGCGGTATAATGCCAATATCTCTGGCGGAACAGAAAAGTTAAGGTATTTTACCTCCTTCGGTTACTTTAATCAGGGCGGGGCCTATAACCAGCCCGAACAGGATTTTGGACTGCCATACAAGCATAAATACGACAATTATACCATCAGGATGAATTTTGATTTCGACCTGACGAAAGATCTGTCCATGTCGGTAAAGCTCGGGGAGCAGATTACCGATAACGTAGCACCAAATGGCGGTGCCTATTCTGCTATTGACAGGGCTGCAAATGCCTCACCCATGTCCAGCCCCGCTTTTGTAGATGGAAAGTACATTGAAGGGGTTATCGGTCTGCCTTCGGGCGTACCTCATTTTAACCCATGGGGACAACCTGGCCTGACAAGTTCGGGTGGTGGTTTTATTACAGAAATGTTTGCCAATACCTTAAATACCAATCTTTCCATTAATTATAAGCTGGACAGAATAACCCGGGGCTTGTCGGTACGGGCTATGGGTGCCTATGATACTTACTACCTGAAAACGGCTGTACGGAGTAAGTACTTTCCTGCCTACACGGTTATGAAAAATGCCGCCAGTCCCGGAGGCTATATTTTATATCAGAGTAAAGAAGAAGGCCCTTATTATGGCTTGTCTGAAGGGATAAATGACAGCAGAAGAGATAAATTCAGGAAAATGTACGGTGAACTGGCTGTAGATTATAAAAGGTCATTCGAAGGAGGTCATAATGTGTCGGGTTTATTGCTGGCAAATTTGCAGAAGGCCTATTTTCCTGATCTGGCCTATAAATTACCAACCGGTTATCTGGGCTTTGTATCGAGGGTAACCTACGATTACAAGAACCGCTACCTTGCAGAATTTAATATGGGCTATAATGGTTCCGAGAATTTCCCCGAAGGTAAGCGTTTCGGGCTCTTTCCATCCTATTCGCTCGGTTGGGTGGCTACTGAAGAACCTTTCATCGGGAAAAATAAATGGCTTTCCTTTTTAAAGATCAGAGGGTCTTACGGTGAAGTAGGGAATGACAAAATTGGCGGAAAGCGGTATTTATATCTGGATGGTCCTTATGCACTCGGAAACGGTGGTTTTCAAAAGGTGGTTTTTGGTCAGCAGGGTACAAATATGGCAGTTTACAATGTCTATACCGAAGGTGCATTGGGCAATCCTGATGTAACCTGGGAAACTGCGGTAAAATACAATATCGGTGCTGAACTGCGGTTCTTTTCAGACCGCTTGTCTCTGACTGGTGATTATTTTGAAGAAAAAAGGGACAATATTCTCTGGACGCTATCTACCGTTCCGGAACTGGTATCTGCAGAATTGCCTGCCGCCAATATCGGTAAAGTAAAAAACCATGGGTATGAACTGGAGCTGGGCTATAAGGATCAGGTAGGGTCGTTAAATTACTGGCTTAAGGGCGCATATTCTTTTGCCAGGAACAAGATCATTTACCAGGATGAACCAACCCGGGTGTACGAGTGGTTACAGCGTACAGGCAGACCCATTGATCAGTATTTCGGGTTAACTTTTGAAGGGTTTTACAATACCCAGGCGGAAATTGATGACCCGAACAGGCCCAAATCCCAATGGGAGGGAACGGGGCTGAAGCCGGGTGATATGAAATATAAGGACCTGAATGGGGATGGAAAGATCACAACAGACGATATGGGAAATATTGGTTATTCCAGTTCTCCTGAAATTAACTATAGTATTTCAGGAGGAGTATCCTGGAAGGGTTTTGACCTGGCCGTTCTTTTCCAGGGAACAGACCATGTTTCGGTAAGTTTCAGCAATACGGCAGCCTATCCTTTTGTGTCCGACTGGAGTGCCGCACAGGAATGGCATCTGGAGCGTTGGACACCTGAACGTTATGCCAATGGAGACAAGATAGACTTTCCAAGGGTAGAACTTTCACCAGATAAACAGCACAATTATCAGCCTTCAAGTTTTTGGGTGCAGGACGCCTCTTATTTCCGGTTTAAAAACATTGAGCTGGGTTACAGGTTTGCTACCAAAGCTTTGCAAAGGGTAGGACTAAGCTCTATGAGGGTATTTGTGAGCGGGAATAACCTGATTACCTGGACTGATTTAAAATATAGCAAAGACCCTGATGCCCGGGAGTTATGGGGACGTGTAACGCCGCCTAACAGGGTATTTAACTGTGGTGTCAATTTTCAATTTTAATCATAAAAAACAATTGATATGAAAAGATATTTATGCTTTATAAGCGGTCTGATCTTATTTTCCTCTATACTTTCTTCCTGTAAAAAGTATCTGGAAAAACCTGTGAGCAGCGATGTCACACTGAATGATGTTTTTGCTTCACGCGACAAAACTGAGCAGTTTCTATGGACAGTTTACAGAACTGCCTCTATTTATGAATTCCCTTATTACTGGACTTCCGGTGAAAATAATTACTACCATTATGGTGCTACATATACCATTGTGGCTGCAGCTACCGATGAGGCAGATGCTTTTGCCAATCTGACCGGGGCAGAAGCCATGAATAAGGGGAACTGGGGCCCAAATGATATAAAATTTTATGAATTCAGGAGCGAGTACCCCTGGAAGGGTATCAGGAATGCAAACATCTTTATAGAAAATGTGGATAAAGCACCTTTTTCGGATCAGGAAAAACGGGCAATGAAAGCAGAGGCCATATTTTTACGTGCACTGATGCATTTTGACCTGATGCAGCGTTTGGGCGGAATCCCGATTGTTGACAAAGTACTCAAGGTTTCTTCAGCCGAAGATGTTCCCGGCGTAAGAATTCCAAGAAGCACTTATGAAGAAACGGTCAACTTTATTGTTAAAAGCTGTAATGATATTGCCAATGATTTGCCTGTGAGCTATTCCAGCAATTACAGGGGCCGGATCATCAGGGCCGCTGCCTATGCTTTAAAAGCAAGGGTACTGTTGTATGCGGCCAGTCCGCTTTTCAATTCCAACGAAACTTATGTACCTGTAAGCGATCCGAAACTGAGGGCGATGATTGGCTATGCAGATGGCTATAAGGCTGAGCGCTGGCAGCTGGCGGCCAATGCCAGTAAAATGGTACTGGATTCTGCCCAAAAGTGGGGCCTTGAACTTTATAAAGGAAAAACAAATCCTATAGACCGCTATGAAGAGATCTTTATCAACCCGAATGTGAGCGAGATCATTCTGGATGCAGGGATCCAGGGCTTGCAGACCAACAATTATTTTGTACGTTTTTTGACACCTGGTACAATCGTTTATACGGGCTCTGATCCGGTTAATGTAGGCATCACCTTTAATTTTGCCAAATTCTATCAAAAGGCTGATGGAACAGATCAAACCTGGAATGAGGTTCCGGGAACAGCTTATCCTTATGCACAGTATCAGCAAAAACTGGGTGAACTTGATCCGCGTTTTCAGGCTTCTGTATTCCAGTCAGGCACAGAATGGTCCAGGGGCTCAGGTACCAGATATCATTTTTATGAACAGGGTTCCAAGCAGCTGGACAGGTATAATGGCGTTGGGTTCTTAAGAAAATTCGTAAAGGGGGTTTCGAATGGTTCTGCCGCTCCAAGATGGATTACTTTCCGGCTGGCGGAGTTTTATCTGAACTATGCTGAAGCGCTTAACGAAGTGAATGGTTCTTCAACAGAAATCACAAATGCTTTAAATGAAATCAGGGCCAGGGTAAATATGCCTGGGATCAGTTATACCAGCCAGGATGACATGCGTCAGAAAATCCGCCGGGAAAGAGGAGTAGAGCTTGCTTTTGAAGAGCACCGGTATTTTGATGTCCGCCGCTGGAAAATTGCAGGACAGGAAGGGGTAATGAAGGGTGGAATGTGGAGCCTTAAATTGTATGGAGGGACTTCCCCAACCTATAAACTGGAAAAGTTTGAAGACCGGGTATGGGAAGATAAGATGTATTTATATCCTTTTAACAGCACAGAAATAGATTTGGGCTATTTAATTCAAAACCCGGGATGGTAGTCTCTTTGCCTAATTTTTCAAACAAAACGCAATTATTATGAATTTTCAATTAAATAGGATTTTTCTTTTAATGGGGTTAGCATTGCCTTTATCTGTGATTGCGCAAGTAAATGACAGTACAAAGCTTTCTGACTCATTAAAAAATATAAATGAAAAAGTGAGTGTAGCCTACGGCCGGCAAAACAAAGACCAGGTTACCTCGGCTATGGCCAGTGTAAGTGGTAACGAATTGCGTACCACACATACGGCATCACTATCCAATTCACTTATTGGCAGGCTCACCGGGGTCTCGATATTAAACAATGGTGGCGCACCCGGATTTGATGATCCAAGCTTTGCTATCCGGGGCATGCATACAACTGCCAACAATGGTTATCTGGTACTGGTTGATGGCATTCAGATCAATAGCTTAAGTTATATAGCTGTAGACGAAATTGAAAGTGTTACCGTTCTAAAAGATGCTGCAGCATTGGCTATGTATGGTGTAAGGGGTGGTAACGGAGCGCTTTTGGTGACTACAAAGCGGGGAAAAGTAAGTGATAAGATCAATATTTCTTTTAACGCGCGCTATGGCTTGCAGTCGCCCGTATTGCTGCCCGAATTTGCAAACTCTTATGATTATGCCAGATTGCATAACGTAGCAAGGACAAATGACGGGCTCCCTCCCATCTATACAGAAAAACAGCTGAACGGTTATAAAGAAGGAACAGATCCTTATTTATACCCTAGTGTAAACTGGTATGACGAGATCCTTCGGAAAAATGCAGTCCTTCAGGATTACGCACTTACATTTAACGGCGGTAACGATAAGGTAAAGTATTTTTTGATGGTAGGTTATATGGCCAATGAGGGGTTATATGCCAATACCAATCAGGAAACGAATTCCAACATCAATTTTAAGCGCATCAATTTCAGGGGAAATATTGATTTGAACATCACTAAAAATTTATCTGCCGCGATTGGTTTAGGGGGGAATATACAGGACAGGATGTTCCCGACCATATCTACAGAGGACCTATGGAAGAGTATGGCGAGTTATGCACCCAATTTATATACAGTAAGAAGTCCGGACGGACAGATTACAGGTAGTGCCAATTACCCTATAAACCCGGTTGGCTACCTTTTAGAGAAAGGTTATTTTTCCCGGCATGACCGCAATATCCAATCGTCTGTAAGGGTAAACCAGAAATTGGATGTGCTTACAAGGGGCCTAAGTGTGTTCGGTTCCTTGTTGTTCGACAATGAGTTTAATAACAGGTACGATAAAACAAGGGATTATGCTTATGCGGAACCGATTGTGGGTACCAATACGGATGGTGAACCCTACGTTTATTACTTACAGCGCGGACTTAATACAGACCTTACTGTAAGGACAGACCCTAACTACGAAAATAACCGGGTCATATTGCAGGCGGGCTTTGATTACAACCGTAAATTTAACAACAGTGAGCTTAGCGGTATGCTGATGTACCAGCAGGATAAGTATACTGTGCTGGGCAATCAGTCGGCTTTTGCCATGCAAAACCTTGCCGGCAGGTTTAATTATGGCTTTAAAGATAAATACTTTGCGGAATTCTCTTTTTCGTATAGTGGCATTGAAAACTACGCTCCGGGCAAGCGCTTCGGGTTTTTCCCTGCCCTGTCTGGGGGATGGCTAATCCATAAAGAAGGTTTCTGGAAAGAAAACTCAGCAATCAATTACCTGAAATTGAGGGCCTCTGCAGGACTGGTAGGCAATGATAAAGGCTCACCAAGGTTTAATTATAATCAATATTGGGGCACGCAGACTGGGCAGGGATATTATTTTGGAACAGGAACCAGTTTTTACAATGCGCTGGTACAGCTGGGTACTGCCAATCCGGATATTACCTGGGAGAAAGGGATGATCTATAACCTGGGTATAGAGGCAAAAGCCTTTAACAGCAAACTGAGCTTCGGAGCTGATATTTATCGGGAAATGCGATCGGATATCCTGGTGGATATGGGTAATGCCACACCTGCAATGTCGGGTATTGCCGATGGGATGCGCCAAAACAAAGGTAAGGTGTTGAGTTATGGTACAGAGCTCTTTACCAGATTTAATGATCGGGTTGGCGCGGTTGACTATTATATAGGCGGACAATTTTCATTCGCGCGAAATAGGGTTAAGGCCAATTACGATATACCCAGAAAAGAAGCCTATAGCTCCAGGTTAAACAGACCGGTAGGTCAGTTCTTTGGGCTTGAGGCGATTGGTTTTTTTAAAAATGAAAGTGATATCATCAGCAGCCCGCAGCAAACCTTCTCGGTAGTAAGGCCAGGAGACCTTAAGTATAAAGACCAGAATAACGACGGGATCATCGATGTGAACGATGAGGTCGCTGTCGGGCGCCATATTTATCCTGAAATAACTTATGCTTTTAATACAGGTATTGGTTATAAGGGCTTCAATCTTGATTTCTTTTTTCAGGGGGTAGCACACAGAAGCGTGTTGTTAAGCGGAGCGATGTTCCAGCCTTTTGTAAATAACAACAACATCATCAAATGGGCATCGGAAGGTTACTGGACTCCGGAAAATCCGAATTCAGCTACCTTTCCACGGTTGACTACCGAGGTGAGTGCAAACAATTACAGGACTTCCGATTTTTGGGTGCGGAGTGCCAATTTCCTCAGGTTAAGAAATGTGGAACTGGGTTATACCCTGCCCAAAAGTGTAACCGCTAAACTTCGTTTGCAAAGTGTGAAGGTATTTGTTAGCGGTTTAAACCTGCTAACCTGGGATGATCTGGACGTGAATGTTGATCCGGAAACGCTGAGTGCCGGTTATCCTAATATTAAAACATATACTGCGGGTTTAAGTGTCAAATTTTAACCCGATAAATAAAGATAGCGTATGAAACTTAAAAGATTTATGTTAGGGTTGATGGCAATTCTAACCACCTTTATGGGCTGTAAGGATTACCTGGACAGGGAAATTCCAACTAATGTTAAGGACGATCAGGTATTTGTGAACTATGACCGCATTTCACAGGCAGGATATGGGGCTTATGCCTTCCTTTTTAATACCATTGGCTATAACCGGATCAATGGTGCCATGCTGGCCTCAGGTTGTGATGAAGCCGATCATGCAGACAATATTTCAAGTATTCAGCGGTTTAATACGGGCACCTGGAATGCTACATTTAATCCTGAAGATGTATGGGGACTGTTTTACCAGGGCATCAGGCGGGCAAATCTTTTTCTGGAAGAATCGGCAGATTTTAAAAACCTGATCTACAGAGATACCATTAATGTAACCAATAAAGACCTTTATAAATACAGAGTACGGGATTTAGAATGGTTAAGGGCCGAAAACCGCTTTTTACGGGCATATTACTATGCTGAGCTTATTAAACGTTATGGGGGAGTACCTATTCTGCTAAAATCTGTAACGGATATTGATGAACTGAATACTTATAAGCGAAAAACTTATGAGGAATGTGTTCAATTTATTTCCGATGAGTGTGATGCGGTAGTGCCCCTGCTGAACGAGAGCTGGGTAGGTTTTGATGGCGACAAGTGGCGTGGCAGGGTAACCAAAGGAGCGGCAATGGCACTGAAAGCAAGGGTATTGCTATATGCTGCCAGTCCGCTTAATAATGCATCCAATGATATTACCAAATGGCAAAAGGCCGCAAAAGCAGCGCACGATGTAATTGCCCTGAATAAGTATGGCTTGCATACTGACTATAGAGGATTGTTTAGGTTGGGGAATGGGGCTGATGGAAACCCGGAGATCATTTTCGCACAGCAGGGTTATAACAGAAACGATTATGAAAAATACAATTACCCTATTGGCTATGACCAGGGAGGTTTGGGGAGCACCTCTCCATCACAGAATCTGGTAGATGCTTATGAAATGAAAACTACGGGCCTTGCTATAACTGAAAATGGGTCAGGTTATGATCCGGCCAATCCATATGCGAACAGAGATCCACGCTTAGGGCTTAGCATACTGGTCAGCAATACTTCCTTTAAAGGACGCCCGGTGGAAGCCTGGGTAGGTGGTTTGGATGGGCTTGGTAAATTTAAGGCAACTACGACCGGTTACTATATCCGCAAATACGTGGACGAAAACCTGAACCTGGCCCAGGGGGCGACCAGTTTGCATACCTGGATGATCTTCCGGTATGCAGAGGTGCTGTTAAACTATGCCGAAGCGATGAATGAAGCTTATGGCCCCGACGTTACGGCCGGTTATAGCATGTCGGCAAAAAAAGCCGTAGATATGGTCAGGGCCCGGACGGGTATTGCTATGCCACCTCTTCCTCCCGGTCTTTCAGTTGATGAAATGCGTTTACGCATCAGAAACGAACGACGGGTTGAGCTTGCATTTGAAGAACACCGTTTCTTCGATGTCAGGAGATGGAAAATTGCTGCACAAACAGAGAATAGACCGGTAATGGCCATGAAGATCACGAAAAATACAAATGGAAGTTTTAGTTATCTGGTGGTTAAGGCGGAAGACAGGACATTTAGCGAACGCATGTATTTATACCCTATTCCCGAAGTTGAGGTGCTTAAAAGTAACGGAAGTCTGGTCCAAAATCCGGGCTGGTAAGTTTTATCATTGATTAATCATATAATGATCATGAAAAAAGTATTTAATAATTTAACAGCGCTGATCATGGTAATGATTGGCATAGCTGCCTGCAGCAAACCTTTAATGTTTCCTGAAGCCGAACCCACAGCTGTTCCGCAGGTAAAACAAGCTGTAGCCCAGCTGCTATGGATAGGCCCTGAATATAAACTGGTGGTTCAGGCCACACTGCAAGATGCCGATGGGATCAGTAAGGTGAAGTTAAAAAACGGCGAGTGGGGGCTGGACGCTGAAGTGACGGCCGACAATAAAACCAGCTATACCGTAAACCAGACCTTTGTGGTTTCAAAAGATGTAAATGTTACTGAGCATAACGTTGAACTGACCATAACCAACAGTAAAGGCGGAATTGCAAAAGCAAAGGTAAAAGTAGAGGACCTTTCTGCACAAAACCAGATTCCTGGCTATACACCAGATCTTTTACCCCCTGTAATTACTGTTACCAAACCCACTATAACCAGATTTTACGGTTTGGCAAACGATCCCATTAATATTGATGTGGCGGCCGGCATAACTGATGCAATTGGAATTGCTGCTATTGAAGTAAAAGTATGGGGAGAAACCGCTTCCGGAGAACTCGTCAACAAGGAAGAGCTGATCAGCCCTGTTGCTGGCCAGCAAAACAGTTATGCTTACAGCAAAACATTTGCCTTACCGGCAGGTAAGGTAGGAGAATACCAATACCTGATCAAAGCAACTGATGCCAGTGGAAATAAATCTATCAAAAGCGGTGTAATAACCGTTGGTTATATGGATAGATTGTATTTGTCGGATGCAGAAAATATGGCCGAGGTAACCAATCAGGGTTATGACAATGGCGGCAATGCAAGGGGTATTGGTACCTTACTTTCTATGAAAAAACAAGGAGCCAATAGTTTTGTGGTCGATTATTACTACCGCAATGAAGCCAGTGACAATATTCGTTTTATTGCCTTTTTAGGAAATGACAGACCCTTTACGGCTACTACCCAGGCGGCGGCTTTGTATACGCTGGATGGGACCAATGTATTGGGCAACAGTGCGACTGCTACAGGTAAAGTGACCCCGGTTTTGGCCGAAGCCAACTTTAAATTACCGGTAACACAGAAAGGATATTACCGTATTACCGTAGACATGACTGCCCGTTCAATAACGGCTGTTCCTTTTACGCCCTCCAAGCCCTTTGTGGATGCCACTAAATATCCGGGTTGGGCCGCCAATAAACCTTATGCTTACCTGGCTGTAATTAGTAGTGTTGTAGATGGAACAGCAGGCTGGGCCGAAGTAGCCACTTCCCCAAAACTAATGAAAGAAGCCAACCATAACTTCCTGTATACCGGGACTTTCAAAACTACCGGAAATTCCGTTAACCTGAATTTTACGGCACCTAAAGAATTCGTTAACAGTACCAATGGCTGGTTCAGGTTGTTGAGTGCCAGGGCAAATATGAAAGACGATTATGGCGATCCGATAGATATCGTGAGTGCTGTGGGACTGATCAGTGCAGGTACCAATTACGGGTTTTCGCACAATACTGCAGGTACTTTTAAAGCAACTTACGATATGGCATTAGAGCGGTTAAGGTTAATCAGAACAGGTAATTAATGGAATATATGCGTGCTTCTTTGCCTTCCTTTGTGCTCATCATTTTGATGTCCGTATTTAACCCTTTAGTCTTTGCCCAGAAGAAAATAATAAAAAATCCTGGTCCTGGTGCTCCTCAAAGCATCAGGATCAGTTTAACTGAAGAAAAGCAGACCATTCACAGTTTTGGGGCCTCCGATTGCTGGTCGGCAAAATATGTGGGCAACTGGTCCGATCTGCAGAAAAAGAACCGTATTGCTGATCTTTTATTCAGTACAGATACGACTTCAGATGGCAAGCCGAAAGGTATAGGCCTGTCTTTATGGCGGTTTAACATTGGATCGGGTAGTTACGAACAAGGTGCGGAAAGTAATATTCCTGATGAATGGCGCAGGGAAGAATGCTTTTTAAATGAAAACGGTACTTATAACTGGGAAAAACAGAAAGGGCAGCAATGGTTTCTGAAAGCGGCTAAACAACGGGGGGTAGCTTATACTCTGGGTTTCTCGCTTACTCCTCCTGCTTTTATGAGCGGGAATGGGAAGGCCTATAACAACAGCAATACACCGAACCTGAATATAAAGGCCGGTATGACAAATGCTTATGCAGCATTCATGTCTGCGGTTTCTGCTCATTTTAAATTTGACTTTTTAAGCCCCGTAAATGAACCGCAGTGGTTCTGGGGAAGGGACAGGATCAGCCAGGAAGGTTCACAGGCAACGAATGCAGAAATAGCAGATCTGGTGAAAGCTGTTTCTGCAAAGCTTCCCTTAGAAAGTCCGAAAACGCAGATGGTGATAGGCGAAGCCGGGCAATGGGATTTTCTTTATGGAAAGAATACAGATGGCCGGGGTGATCAGATCAGCGAGTTCTTTTCGCCCGCTTCTGCTCATTATATTGCTGATCGTCCAAATGTTAAGCGTATTATTTCCGGACACAGTTATTTTACAACATGTCCGGATAACAACCTGATCCATGTGCGTGAGCAGGTTGCTGCAAAGGCCAAACAAACAGACCCCTTGCTGGAAGTATGGCAAACTGAATTCGGTATATTGGGCAACATCTGCAACCAATACAATGGCGGCCCGCGAAATACCGGGATCGATTATGGGCTGTATGTAGCCAAGGTGATCCATCACGACCTTACCATTGCCAATGTTACTTCCTGGCAATGGTGGCTGTCCATCAGTCCTTATAATTACAGTGATGCCCTCGTGTATATCAATGACCCTTCGGGGATGATCAATGCCGCAGGATGTAAAAATGATGGTGAGGTATTAGAGTCCAAACAACTATGGGCGATGGGAAATTATTCCCGTTTTATCCGTCCGGGAATGAAGCGTATCGGGGTAAAGACAGATGGTATTGCCGGTCCGGTTGAAGGGGCAGCTTCTCTCATGGTTTCTGCTTATAAAGATGAAACCGCAAAAAAAATAGTAGTTGTAATTGTTAATCCGGAGCAGAAGGAAAAAGAATTTCAGCTTAGGGCCGCAGGTACTGTCTTTAAACTGGCAGGGAACCTGCTGAACGTATACACTACTGATGCACAAAATAACCTTAAAAAAACAACTGCTTCGGCAGAGAAAGTAAAGATCGTACCCCGGTCGGTAGTTACACTTGTTGGCACTTACCATTGAGCCTGAATATCCGATAACCATTATGATGAAATTTAAATCCCCATAGTTTTTTATGAACAGACCCCATTTATTTGTCTTTTTATTTTTCTTAACTGGTTTTTTCGTTCAGCATGCAGCTGCACAGCAAATCGCAGCTCCTGATACCTACCTTTCGGCACTGAAAGCTGAACTGGAAAAAAAATGGCCTGAAAACCATACCATCAACCTGGTATTTCACGGACATTCCGTACCTACCGGTTATTTTGCAACCCCTGATGTCAACACCCTGGATGCCTATCCGCATGCCTTACTGGCTAAATTAAAACAAAAGTATCCTTTTGCGGTCATCAATGTGATCACGACTTCCATTGGTGGCGAAAACTCCGAACAGGGGCAAAAACGGTTGAAAAATGAGGTGCTTGTTCACAGACCGGATGTATTGTTTATTGATTACGCATTAAACGACAGGGGGGTCGGTCTGGAAAGGTCGAAAATTGCCATGGAAAGAATGATCAAGGTGGCTTTGAGCAGGCATATTAAGGTCATATTGCTTACACCCTCTCCAGATATCAGCACCAATATACTTCAGGAAGATAACCCTTTGCAGCAGCACACAGAGCAGCTCATTACACTGGCAAAAAAATACCATATCGGCCTGTCCGATAGTTTTGGGGAATTTAAAGCACTGGCAAAAAATGGGCGGAACTTAAAAGATTATATGGCTCAAAGTAACCATCCTAATAAAAAAGGACATCAGATCATCGCTGATGAGTTGTTCTGTTATTTCAAATAATTCTTTAAGCTATTTCTTTTTATAAATATTCCTGTAATTGGCCGGAGAAGAGCCCATCAGTTTTTTGAACATCCTGGAAAAATAATAGGGATCGTCAAAACCGATCTTTACACAGATCTCTTTGATGTTCATATCGGTGAAATACAGGTACTGACAGGATTTCTGGATCTTCAGCTGGTTAAAATACTGCATAGGAGAACAGCCTGTCTTTTTCTTGAACAGATCGGAATAATGGGAAACCGAATAATTGGAATGTGCAGCGAGTTCCTGTATCGCATAACATTTTGTCAGGTTTTCTTTCATGAATTTTATAGAAATGCTAACCTGATCTACAGAATAATGAGAAGGATACATTTCTTCGTGGTAAATAAAAGAAGATAAGAACTGGAGCAACTTTATATTCGTTAATTCTATGTTTCTTGTGCTGTAATTATTTTCAAGCAGGGAAAGCATCAGGTTAAACTGTTCAGTTCTTTGTTCATCATAAGCTATGGTCTGTACTTCTGGTGCTGTATCTTTTGCGTACCTGGAATAAAGCTGATCTGCATGTTCCCCCGTAAAATGGATCCAATAAATTGTCCAGGGGTCGGATTCACTGGTGCAATAATGATGGGCAATATTTTTGGGAATGATAATGTAAGTATTTGGCACCAGCTCAAACCGTTGTTTCAAAATCTCGACATAACCCCTGCCTTCTGTACAATATAAAAATATATACTGCTGACTACCTGTCTTCCGCTCGCGGTCGTGATGGATTGCCTTTGGATAATACCCGATAGCGGTAAGGTACAATCCACGGATAAGTGGATTTTTTGTAACCACTTTCTTGGTATCAGGCGGAAGCACGATCATCTGCTGCCCGAGGAAGCCCTCCTTGATTTTTCTTACATTCATAAGATTGTCCATTACTTGTTAAAATTATAATTAATTTTTGATTTAAACGCTTATAGAGGGGGAATTTTAAATTTCATGGAGTGTAACAAAATCTATCTTTTTCGGTGAATTGCCCATTTCAATTGCTATATAGGTATCTTAGTTTTGAATTATATATTAACCAGCTACAACCAACAACCAAATATCAACATGAGTACGAGCCAGCAACCGGTGACCTTCAAAAACAGTTATATTCTTTGCATATCATTTATCTCGGCACTTGGCGGATACCTGTTCGGTTTCGACTTTGCCGTTATATCGGGTGCACTTCCTTTTTTACGTGTAGAGTTTGCGCTTAATGCCTGGTGGGAAGGTTTTCTTACCGGTTCACTTGCCTTGGGTTGTATTGTTGGCTGTCTGATGGCAGGCAATTTAAGCGACCGTTATGGCCGTAAACCGGGCCTGATGCTGGCGGCACTCATTTTTGCCCTTTCTTCCCTGGGAATGGCCTTTTCTTCCGGGCTCAGTATTTTTGTAATGATGCGCTTTGCGGCAGGAGTTGGGGTAGGTATGGCCTCAATGTTAAGCCCTATGTATATTGCGGAAGTTTCTCCCGCCAGTATCCGCGGTCGGAATGTGGCCATTAACCAGCTTACCATTGTTATTGGCATATTGATCACTAACCTGGTCAATTATACACTTTCAGACAATGGCCCGGAAGCCTGGCGATGGATGTTTGGCCTTGGGGCAGTGCCTTCTCTCCTTTTTTTACTGGGCGTGGTGTGGCTTCCTGAAAGTCCGAGGTGGTTAATTAAAGAAGGCCGTTTGGAAAAAGCGAAGGCAGTATTGAACAAGATCGGTAGTTCTGCCTATGCACAGAACATCTATAACGACATTGAGCTTTCCCTTAGAGGGGGAGAAAAACAATCTTATAGAGCTGTATTGGCAAAGGGTGTGCGTCCGGCAGTAATTGTGGGCATCACGCTGGCTGTATTCCAGCAATTGTGTGGCATCAATGTCGTATTTAATTATACCTCAACCATATTTGAGTCGGTGGGTGCCAGTCTGGACCGCCAATTGTTTGAAACGGTTGCCATTGGCATTGTAAATCTTGTTTTTACCCTTGTTGCCATGTGGCAGGTTGACAAGCTGGGCCGCAGGCCATTGATGCTGATCGGTTCCCTGGGCCTGTCTGTAGTATATATTATCCTGGCATTTTTACTCCAAAGCCATGCTGCAGCGGGTATCGTTTCTGTATTTGTATTGTTGGCAATAGCCATGTATGCCACCTCACTTGCACCGGTTACCTGGGTGCTCATTTCAGAGATCTTTCCAAATAAAATCAGGGGTGTAGCCTCTTCAATTGCGATTGTATCCCTTTGGGGGGCCTATTTTATCCTGGTATTTACATTCCCCATCCTTGCAGAAAAACTGGGTACCTATGGCCCTTTTTACCTGTATGCCGGAATTTGCCTGCTTGGCTTCCTGTTTGTGAAATCCAAGGTGCGTGAAACCAAAGGAAGGACACTTGAAGAACTGGAGCAGGATTTGGTCAGACATTAACAGGAACATCAAAAAATCATCTATTTAGTATAAGAATTGTATATGAACGAATTATTTGTAAATGTTTGGGAAGAACAGGTCAGTATCCCTACATATCCAACGGGTAAGCCGGAAAAAAATCCAATGTTTTTTGAAAAGCGGATTTATCAGGGCAGCAGTGGTGTTGTTTATCCGAACCCGGTGATCGAAAAAATCTATGATGACAAAGAAGATAAAAGTTATACTGCCCTCTACCTGGAAAATAAATACCTGAAAATCATGATCCTTCCTGAATTAGGTGGAAGGGTACATATGGCCTATGATAAGATAAAGCAGCGTCATTTTATTTATTATAACCAGGTGATCAAACCTGCACTTGTTGGTCTTTGCGGGCCCTGGATATCGGGCGGAATAGAGTTTAACTGGCCTCAACATCATCGTCCGAGTACATTTGAGCCTGTTGATTATGCCATTGAAGAAAATGCGGATGGAAGTAAAACGGTATGGGTTAATGAGGTAGAGAAAATGTTCCTTACCAAGGGGATGGCAGGTTTTACCCTACATCCTGATAAAGCCTACCTCGAAATTAAAGGGAAACTGTATAACCGGACCAGTCTGCCGCAAACATTTTTATGGTGGGCAAACCCTGCGGTAAAGGTAAACGACGATTATCAGTCGGTTTTTCCGCCTGATGTAAACGCTGTTTTTGACCATGGTAAACGTGATGTTTCTACCTTTCCAATAGCAACGGGTACTTATTATAAAGTTGATTACGCGCCAGGAACAGATATCTCCAGATACAGGAATATTCCGGTACCTACTTCTTATATGGCCATCCGTTCCGATTATGATTTTATGGGTGGTTATGAAAATGATACCGAAGCAGGGCTGTTACATGTGGCCAGCCACCACATCTCGCCGGGTAAAAAACAGTGGACCTGGGGCAATAGTGACTTTGGGAAAGCCTGGGACAGGAACCTTACTGATGAGGACGGGCCCTACATAGAGCTGATGACCGGTGTTTATACCGATAACCAGCCCGATTTCTCCTGGCTGATGCCTTATGAAGAAAAATCTTTTGTACAATATTTTATGCCTTACCGCGAACTTGGGGTGGTAAAGAATGCCAATAAGGATATTTTACTCAATTTAACCCGGACCGGGGAAAAAGCCAGGCTGCAAATTTTTGCAACATCTATACAGCGTGAAAATAAGGTTAGCTTGTCTGTTAAAGGTGAAGTGGTTTATTCAGTGGTATTTGATGTCAGCCCGGAAAGTACATTTGAAAAAGAAATTGCCCTCCCAACCCAACTGCAGGAAACCGATATTTTGCTGGTGATCACAAATGCCTCAGGAAAAATCCTGCTGAAGTACGAACCGGCTGCCGATCAGAAAAATGAAATTCCTGAGCCTGCAAAAGCAGCGCTGCCACCACAGGAAGTAGAAAATAACGAACAGCTTTTTCTTACAGGATTGCACCTGGAACAATACCGGCATGCCACTTATAATCCTGTTGATTATTATGAAGAGGCCTTACGCCGCGATGATAAGGATGTGCGGGTGAACAATGCGATGGGAAAATGGTATTTGAGAAGGGGACAGTTAAATAAAAGTGAACCTTATCTGCGCAAAGCTGTTGAGACCCTGGTTTCACGTAACCCCAATCCTTATGACGGAGAACCTTACTACAATCTGGGGCTTTGTTTAAAGCTTCAGGGCAAATACGATGAAGCTTACGATCACTTTTATAAATCGGCATGGAACAATGCATGGCAGGATAGTGCCTATTTTTCACTGGCATTGATCGATGCCGCCCGTGGTGATTTTGAACAGGCCCTGCAGCACATTGAATGGTCGATAGACCGTAATGCAAGGAACAATAAGGCCCGGGCCTTAAAAGTGATGGTGCTCAGAAAAATGGGCCGGCTGGATGAAGCTGCCAGAGCTGCTGAGACTGCTATAGAACGTGATCTTTTTAACCTGAACATCTATTTTGAACAGTCTAAAATATATAAGGGTAAAGGGCAGGAAGAAAAGGCTTTAAAGGCACTAAATGTACTGTTTAAATTGTCCAGACAAAATGTGCACAGCTATATTACCTACGCGCTTGACTACGCTGCGGCAAACCAATACAGTGAAGCCATAGAAATGATGAGTTTTGCATTGGACCAAAGTGATACCGATACCTATCCGATGGTATTTTATTACCTGGGCTGGTTTAATGTACAAATGGGCCAGGAGCAAAAGGCTTTATCACTTTTTAAGAAAGCGGCTCTGGCCAATTCTGATTATTGTTTCCCCAACCGGATAGAAGATGTAGCCGTGTTGCGTTCGGCAATGAGCAGGAATGAAAATGATGGCAAAGCACCTTATTACCTTGGTAATTTATGGTATGATAAACGACAATACGATGAGGCCATTAAGATGTGGGAATCTTCCATAGAGAGGGAGGATACTTTTCCGGCAACCTGGCGCAATTTGGGGATTGCCTATTTTAACAAAAGAAATGATGCCGGTAAAGCCCTGGAATGTTTTCAAAAGGCTTTTACACTTGATCAAACAGATGCCCGTATTTTTATGGAGCTTGATCAGCTGTATAAAAGATTGAATACCCCGGCAAGTGAACGTCTGAATTTACTTGAAGCACATCCTGCTCTGGTAGCATTAAGAGACGACGTTTACCTTGAACAGATTGCTTTATATAATTTTACAGGTCGGTACGAAAAAGCCTATGCAATGATCATGTCCCGGCAGTTTCACCCTTGGGAAGGCGGAGAGGGTAAGGTTTCGGGCCAGTACCTCTACAGCCTGACAGAGATGGCCAAGCAACACATACAGGATCAGGAATATCAGCTGGCTGTTGACAAATTACAGATGGCACGGGAATATCCGCATAACCTGGGCGAAGGTAAGCTTTACGGTATACAGGAAAACGATATTTTTTACTGGCTGGGTTGTGCATACGATGGGTTAGGACAAAAAGATATTGCCCGCGAACACTATCATATTGCCGTAAAGGGCCTGTCAGAACCATCAGCGGCTATGTTTTATAATGATCAGCAACCCGACAAAATTTTTTACCAGGGGTTGGCCTGGATGAGGCTCAATGCACCCGAAAAGGCAAAAATGATCTTTGAAAACCTGATCAGCTATGGAAGGGCACACTTAAATGATGTTGTTAAAATAGATTATTTTGCGGTATCACTGCCTGATCTCCTTATTTTCGAAGATAACCTGGATATACGGAACAAGACGCACTGTCATTACCTGATCGGTTTAGGTTTATTGGGCCTGAAAGAGCTGAGCAATGCCAAAAAGGAATTTGAACTTGCTTTAAAAAATGATGCTATGCACTTTGGTGCAAGCGTACACCTGCGGGCTGCAGGCTATAAAGATGAACCCGCGGCAATTTAAAAGGAAATGGGACGATTTAAAAACCTTCCACTCTTATTTTTCTTTCTCCTGATAGGGGTAAATTACAGTCATGGGCAGATGAAGCGCCTTAAGCCTGAAAAAGAGATGTTAAAGCTGGCAGACCAGGTTCTGGCGCAATCTGTGGCCCAATATAAAACCATGATGCGGCAATTACCGCAGGGGCAGTTGCCACGCACTTTCGAAAACGGGAAGCTGGCTACGGCAAGCCCTTATTCCTGGATCAGTGGCTTTTATCCGGGTTCACTGATGTACCTCTACGAATATTCGCGCGACAGCGTTTTGTTAAAAGATGCAGAAATAAGGCTAAAGGACCTGGAAAAGATACAATATGTAACAGCCAACCATGATCTTGGCTTTATGATGTACTGTAGTTTTGGAAACGCTTACAGATTGCTCGACAGCACCCGTTACAAAGATATACTCGTCCAATCTGCCAAATCCCTCGTCTCCAGGTTTTATCCAAAAACGGGCTGTATCAAATCATGGAACAAGATCAAGTCCCTGGATGGGAAAAGAATGCTGAATTTCCCGGTGATCATTGATAACATGATGAACCTTGAGCTTTTGTTCTTTGCTTCAAAAGTTACCGGCGACCCCTCTTATAAAGATATTGCCATTAAACATACAGAAACGACGCTTAAAAACCATTTCAGACCTGATTACAGCAGTTATCATGTAGTAGACTATGATGAGGAAACAGGTGCGGTTAAAAGTAAAGAGACTATGCAGGGATTTTCTGACAATTCAACCTGGGCAAGAGGACAGGCCTGGGCCATATATGGATTTACCATGGTATACCGGGAAACGAGGGTGAAAAAATACCTTGAAGCAGCACAAAAGATGGCTGCGCATTTCATCAACCATCCCAACCTGCCCAAAGACAAGATTCCTTACTGGGATTTTAATGTCAACCAGCCTGGGTTTATCCCGCCATGGAAATATGATCCGGCTAAATATCGGGAAATACCCAGGGATGCTTCTGCTGCAGCTATCGTTTCTTCGGCGCTGATAGAACTGGCCGCTTATGTGGATGCTGCAACAGCACAAAAATATTTGACGATTGCCGAAACCATGCTGAAGTCCCTGTCTTCTGCACAATACCGTTCTGCTGCCGGAGCCAATGGCGGTTTTATTCTGATGCATTCTTCAGGAGGTGTACCAGGAAATATAGAAGTGGATGTCCCGGTTTCCTATGCGGATTATTATTATCTGGAAGCCTTAATGCGATATCGTGCAATGGGCGCCTGATAGGGATTGTCGGACAACATTTGAACCAAGTATAAAGAACAAACAATGATAACAAAACGAATATCGATGAAATTTTTAGGGATGTTATGCATCAGCTGCCTGTGTTTTTCAGCAGGCAGTGCCACGGCCCGGCAACATATCCCTCTTGAAGGAACCTGGCAGGTTAAACTGGATTCGGCAAATGTAGGTGTACAGGAAAAATGGTATCATCAGCAATTCAGCCAGCGTATCCAACTACCCGGAACTTTGGATGACGCAGGGCTGGGCAGGTCAAATAACCTCTCTGCAGATAAACTGGTTAAAGATGTTTTGATCAACCTGATCAGAAAACATACATATATTGGTGTGGCATGGTATGCGAGGGAGATCCTCATTCCCAAAGACTGGAAAGATAAAGACATCAGCCTGTACCTGGAACGGGTGATCTGGAACACGAGGGTCTGGATTGACGGACAGGAGGCTGGGGTGCAGGAAAGTCTGAGTGTTCCCCATCGCTTTGACCTGAGTGCTTTGGCAAAGCCAGGCCGGCACCGGCTTGTTATCCGCATAGATAACAGCAAACAATACGACATGACCCATCTCAATATGGCCCATGCCTATACTGATGGTACACAGATTATCTGGAATGGTGTAATAGGCAAAATGGAACTCATGGCAAAGGACAAAATAAACATTGCCACATTGCAAACCTATCCCCGTCTCAAAGATAAATCTGTAAATGTAATTGCTACATTGCAAAATGGCCTTAAACAAAGTAAAAAGGGGATATTGCAGCTCCAGGTTATCGGAAAAGACAAACGGATTGTCGCAAACCGTAGCATACCCGTCAATCTTGCCGCCGGTGATACCCGGCAGGAAATCAATATCCCTTTAGGCAAAGACGCCCTGCTTTGGGACGAATTCAACAGCAATCTTTATGTGCTAAAAGCACAGTTGACCATTAGCGGAACTTCTTTTAAAGATGCAAGTTCAACAACGTTTGGCCTGCGGGAGATTACAAACCAGGGCAGTGCCCTGCAGGTTAACGGCCGCAGGGTATTTTTAAGGGGCACGCTTGAATGCAACATTTTTCCTTTAACCGGACATCCGCCTATGGATAAAAAAGGCTGGGTCAAAGTGTTTGGTACCGCCAAGGCGTATGGCTTAAACCATCTTCGTTTTCATTCCTGGTGTCCGCCAAAAGCAGCTTTTGAAGTAGCTGATTCACTGGGTTTTTACTTACAGGTAGAATTGCCGTTATGGAGCCTTAAAACCGGGGAAGACAAAAACACCAATCGCTTTATTGAAGAAGAGGCCCAAAGGATCAGTTCGGAATACGGAAATCATCCTTCTTTCTGTCTGTGGTCTTTGGGTAATGAACTTCAGGGAGATTTTAGCTGGCTGGCACAACTGCTGCAAAAATTAAAAATGAAAGATAAACGTCACCTTTATACCACTACTACTTTTACATTTCAGAAAGACCATGGCCGCTGGCCAGAACCAGGAGATGATTATTTCATTACGCAATACACTAAAAAAGGCTGGGTGCGCGGACAGGGTATATTCAATACCTATGCGCCAAATTTCTCTACAGATTATACAAAAGCCATAGATAGCTTACCCGTACCCTCCATTACGCATGAAATCGGGCAGTACTCCGTTTATCCAAACTTAAAAGAAGTACCAAAGTATACCGGTGTGCTGGAGCCTGTAAATTTCAAGGCCATCAGCAAAGACCTGCAAAGAAAAAACATGCTGTCGCTAGCTGGTCAGTTTACCCTGGCCAGTGGTAAGTTCTCGGCCAGCCTTTACAAAGAGGAAATTGAAAGAGCCCTTAAAACTAAAGGCTTAAGCGGCTTTCAACTGCTGGATCTTCATGATTTCCCTGGTCAGGGTACTGCCTTGGTAGGCATCCTTGATGCTTTCTGGGACAGTAAAGGTTTAGTTTCTCCGGCAGAGCACCGTATGTATACTGCAGCTATAGTGCCGTTAATCCGGTTTTCGAAGGCAGCTTATACCAATGCCGAAATTTTTGAAGCAGATGCCGAGGTTGCCAATTTCAGTAATAAGGCATTACAGCAAGTTACACCGCTATGGACTGTTAAAAACGACAAAGAAGAGACACTGTTCAGTGGAGCACTAGCCGCTAAAGATATCCCGCTGGGCAATGGAATTGGCCTTGGTAAAATTAACTTTAGTTTAAAAGACATAAAAAAAGCCACGCACCTCATAGTAGAGCTGCAGCTCAAGGGTACAGTAAGCAAAAATAAGTGGAGTATTTGGGTATACCCAGAACAACCTGGAACTGCACCGAAAGATATGGTGTTCGCCACTTCTTTATCTCAGGCACTTAAACACCTGAATGAAGGCAGGAAAGTATTGCTCAATCCGGATACTACTCATATAAATGGCGTGCAGGGTCGTTTCGCTCCTGTATTCTGGAGCCCTGTCCATTTCCCTAACCAGCCAGGAACCATGGGGCTGCTGTGCGATCCGGCCCATCCGGCACTGGCAGATTTTCCAACAGACTTTTACAGCAACTGGCAATGGTGGGACCTCATTACGGCATCCAAAACTATGATTCTGGATTCCGTTCCGGCAGTAGATCCGATTGTCAGGATCATCGATAATTTTTACAAGAACAGAAAAATGGCCAATATTGTAGAGGCCAGAGTTGGAAAGGGGCAGCTCATCATCTGTTCTATGGATATTACTACCAACCTGGAAAAAAGACCGGCGGCCAGGCAATTAAGGTACAGTCTGGAGCAATATATGGGCAGTAATAAATTTAACCCGGCAGTAACGCTGAGTACTGGCGATCTGGAGCAACTGGTAAAGGAGTAATTATGCATTATAAATTAAAAACAAGCTGTTTTGTATTGCTGTTCATGGCTTTTGCCGCGGTGTCGGTAAATGCCCAGAAACGCTTTAAGCCGAATGGAAATTTATTAAAAGCGGTAAAAAGGGGTCTGAACGAATCAGCTCTGCAATATCATTTTTTGATGGAACAGCTACCTGCCGGACGTTTCCCCGTTACCTATTACAGTAAAGAACAAAAAATGATTACCAGCGGCTCCGAGCCCTGGGTAGGCGGTTTTTATCCGGGTGGGTTACTTTATCTGTATGAAACCACTAGAGATACAGCGCTATATAATGAAGCTTTACGCAAACTAAAATTGCTGGAAAAAGAGCAGTTTAACAAAACTACGCACGACCTTGGCTTTATGATGTATTGTTCTTTTGGAAATGCCCGGAGGCTGATGCACACAAGCGCATACGATCAGATCATCATTAACAGTGCAAAATCACTTTCCAGCCGTTATAATGATAAAGTGGGCTGTATCCGTTCATGGGACTCTGATGCTGCACGTTTCATGGTCATTATAGACAATATGGTCAATCTGGAACTGCTGTTTGCTGCAACAAAATTAACCGGAGATTCCAGCTATTACCACATCGCAGTGAAACATGCGAATACCACCATGAAGCACCATTACCGTGCGGATTACAGTTCCTACCATTTGGTTATCTATAATCCTGAAACCGGTGCTGTTTCCAAAAAACAAACAGTTCAGGGGGCAGCTGATACTTCAGCATGGGCGAGGGGGCAGGCCTGGGGATTATATGGTTATACTGTAATGTACCGGGAAACAAAGGATAAAAAATATCTGGATATTGCCAATCACATTGCGCAGTTTCTCCTTGACCACCCCAATCTGCCGAAAGACAAGATCCCTTACTGGGATTTTAATGCAGCAGGTATTCCCAATGCACCCAGAGATGCATCTGCAGGTGCAGTGATCTGTTCAGCTCTGATCGAACTGGCGGGCTACGCCGACCCAAAAATGGCGAAAACTTATTTTAGTGCGGCAGAGACCATGCTTGGGGCGCTGTCTTCTCCTGCCTATCGTGCTGCAACAGGGGAAAATGGCGGGTTTATTCTAAAACATGGCGTTGGTAATTACCCCCGTAACGCAGATATAGATGTGCCCCTGATTTACGCAGATTATTATTACATCGAGGCCCTGTCAAGATATCAGAAACTATAACCATGAAGAAAAAGGCCTGCTTTTTTTTTATCAGCTTACTATTCATTTGTCATCAGGTGAAGGCACAGGCCGATACCATTTTGAGCCGCTATAAGCAATACCTGCTTGGCACGGTGAAACCGGAAGGTGATATAAACCTTATGCTGGGTTCATTGAATGCTGAAGGGCAATGGCCGGATATCAATTATACAGATACAGAAAAAGCGAACTGGAAAAATCTGATCCATTTAAAAAGAGTACGCGACCTGGCCCTTGTTTGGGAAAAGCCGGGTTCAGCCCTGTATCATAACATACAATTAGAGAAGGCCATTAACTTAGGGTTAAACCATTGGCTGGATAAGCGCTATAGGAACTCCAACTGGTGGCACAACGAAATTGGTGTTCCTCAATACATGCGCGATATCATTATTCTTATGAAAAAAGAATTGAGGCCTGAACAGCTCAAAGCAGCATTGGAAGTGATGGCCCAGCACCGGGTGCAGGAAAACTGGGTAGGCGCAAACCTTACCTGGAGTGCCGATCTGGGCTTTCATTACGGCACCTTAACCAGTAATGTCCGGATGATGGAGCTTTGCCGGAACCTGATTATCAAAGAGATCAGGATTTCTACAGAGGAGGGTGTACAGCCTGATTTCAGTTTCCATCAGCATGGCGCCCGTTTACAGATGTACCAGTATGGAGCCGCTTTTTTAAAGGAGAACATCAGGCTGGCCTGGGAGCTTAGGGGCACGGCAATGGCTTTCCCTAAAGAGAAAATCCGTATACTTACTGATTTTGCTTTGAAAGGCTGGCAGTGGATGGCCAGGGGAATACATACTGTGCCAGGTACTATGGACAGGTCTGCAAGCAGGGTAAATGCGCTGAACAATGCCGATCTTCGTGAGTTTATTCCCTACTTCATTGCGCTTAGTCCCGAGAATAAGAACGCTTTCTGTCAGCTGGATGAAATACAGCAGGGGAAAGGCGCGCTTACAGGCTACCGTTATTACCCTTATTCCGATTTTGCTGCATTTCATCAAAAAGACTTCAGCTTTTTCCTCAAAACGATTTCCTCACGTACCCTGGCAACAGAATCCATCAACAGCGAAAACTTAAAAGGAAACCTGCTTAACAGCGGTGACGCCTATCTGATCAGGGATGGGAAGGAGTATTTTAACCTGATGCCGGTATGGAACTGGGCCTGTCTGCCTGGTGTTACTACTTTTGTTGGGGCAGATAAGGTGAACAGGCAAGCCTTTACAGGGAGTGTAAGCAATGGGCAAGCCGGACTCACAGTAATGGATTATCAGTTAGAGAATAAAGATAAAAGTAAATTACTTCGTGCAAAGAAGTTTTGGGCTGTGGCTGGTTCGAAGGTGCTCTGTTTAATTGCGGGTCTTGAAGGTTCGGGAATAACAGCAGCATACACTACATTGGACCAATGCAGGTGGCGTGGCGGCGAAAGTGTCAATGATTCCTGGATCTACCATGCGGGATTTGCTTACATCCCCCTGGGAGCTGCAAAGATAAGCCTGCATGTAACAGATGCCACCGGCTCATGGAAGGAAATCAATGCCGCAGAAAGTAATACCCCGCTCACAGAAAAAATATTTATGCCGGTGCTGGAACACAAAACGCTTGAAAATGGCAATTCCGGATATGTCATTTCGGCTTGTAAAAACGCTAAAGAAGCAGCAAGGCTAGTGTCGGGTCCGCAATGGAAAGTGCTCTGCAATAATAAGGAGATACAGGCGGTTTCATTTAATGACGGTACAATAATGGCTGCTTTTTATCAGCCTGGGGTACTTAAAACCGGACAAGGTCACCAGCAGCTTAGCGTAGATCAGCCCTGTCTGGTTTTAATCAGTAACAAAAAGATCTGGTTAAGCAATCCTGCATGTAAGCCGCTTAAGGTAAGGCTGGGTATAAATGATCAATATAAAGTGGTTGAACTACCTGCAGATGGCAGTTCCACACCTGTCCGCTTCCATTAATGTCAGCACTTCCTGCCAGTTGTTCGCCCTGGTATGGTGTGTATGGTTTGTATTGTGGCCGGCAGTAAACATAATAGGGCTGCCTTTACAATGATCCAGATTTTTGCAATGGTCATCAATGAGGTAATCTGTGTCAATTATACTTTTGTTGCCACAAAAAATGATGTTTTTCCAGCTGATGAAAGGGAAATGCTCTGCAAGCCACTCCCTTTTTTCAAATAAGGACAAAGGGAATTCCATTGCAGCAGAAACGATGTAGATTTCAAAATCTTCTGAAAGTTTTTTTACGGCTGCCACTGCTCCTTCCATCACCGGTAAAGTCCTGAAGAAACCCGGTGAATGAACAAATTTAAGTACCGCTTCTTTGTCTGGAAATGCTTCTGACTCCTTTACACCCAGAAAGATCTCTGGTCCAAACCTTACACCATAATCCCTTTCATACCAGTTTAACCAGTGGGCTTCAATATCCGCTAAAACCCCGTCCATATCTATACCAATCGTTTTTCTTTTCATATATCGAATTATTTTGCAACAAATATAGATAATTATTGCATCATATTGCAAATATTTCTGTTATATTTGCATAATATTGCAATTAAGCCATGATTAAAGCAGAAAGATTACAGCTCATCATTTCACAGGTCAGTAAAGACCAAAAGGTATTGCTGGGTAACCTGAGCACTTTATTAAACGTATCTGAAGATACCATCAGAAGGGATATCAAAGAACTGTCTGACCAGGGGCTGCTTAAAGCAGTGCGTGGAGGGGCGATCTCTAATTCTCCGATTCCACTGCATTTCCGGGACAGGGAGCATTATGATGTTAGCCATAAAGAGATTATTGCCGAAAAGGCCTTGCAGTTCATTAAAGACGACCAGGTGGTGCTATTTGATTCGGGCACATCTGCATTGGCTGTAGCCAGCCATTTACCTAGAGCACGTCGGATTACTGTGATTACAAATAGTTTCCCGGTGGCTTCAGTGCTGGAAGACCATCCGAATGCTGAGGTGATTTTTATTGGCGGACGTTTAAACAAAACAGCCTTTTCAACTTCAGGGCATGAAGTGATCCGTGTCCTTAATGATATCCGTCCGGACGTATGTTTCCTGGGGATCTGCAGTATTGATATTGATGAGGGGGTAACGGGAAAAGATTATGAAGATGCGCAGGTGAAGAAGACGATGGTTGAAAATGCCAAGCATGTCATTGCCTTGTCGACCTTAGAAAAGATTGGCCGTGCAGAAAATTACGGTATTTGCCCGATAAGGGCAATTGATACGATCATCACTGATACAGATCCCGGGCATCCGGAACTGCTTAGGTATGCAGCTGCGGGAGTCGAAATTGTTTAAAAGCCTGCAGGCTACTAAGAGGCCATTGTTTCAGTTGTTCTGCCTACTGCAATTTTTTTTATTGTGCTGATGATCGAATGGGTGTCATAACCACAAAGTGCCCATAGCTCAGCCTGCTCTCCATGTTCAATAAACTCGTCAGGTATGCCCAGTCTGATTACCTGTGCGCTGTATTGATGGTCGGCCATGAATTCAAGTACCGCAGTACCCATTCCACCTTGTAAACAACCATCTTCAACTGTAACAATGTTTTTGTAACGTTTAAATACATCGTGCAGCAGAGCCTCATCAATGGGCTTCACAAAGCGCATATCATAATGGGCAGGATGTATGCCTTCACTGTTCAGTTCTTTGCAAGCTGCCACAGCAAAATTTCCTACATGCCCAATGGTCAGTATCGCAACTTGCTCGCCATCACATATTTTCCTGCCTTTACCAATTTCAAGGGCTTTGAATGGCCTTTTCCAGTCGGGCATTACACCATTTCCCCTGGGGTAACGGATAGAAAAAGGGCCAGCATTTTCCTGCTGTGCTGTAAACATCAGGTTGCGCAATTCTTCTTCGTTCATGGGGGCTGCAACAGTCATGTTAGGGATACAGCGCATATAGGCCAAGTCATAAGCCCCATGGTGTGTGGCACCGTCTGCTCCGGCCAGGCCCGCACGGTCGAGGCAAAATATTACATTTAAATTCTGTATGGCTACATCATGGATCACCTGGTCGTAAGCCCGCTGCATAAAGCTCGAATAGATGTTACAAAAAGGTACAAGCCCTTGTGTTGCCAATCCTGCCGAAAACGTAACCGCATGCTGTTCCGCAATACCCACATCAAAAGCACGGTTCGGCATTGCCTTCATCATGATGTTCATTGATGAGCCGGAGGGCATGGCAGGGGTAATCCCTACTATTTTTTTATTGGCTTCCGCTAGTTCAACAAGGGTATGTCCGAAAACATCCTGATACTTTGGAGGCTGGGGTTTATCAGATACAGATTTTTTGATCTCGCCGGTGATCTTGTCAAATAAACCTGGTGCATGCCATTTGGTCTGGTCTTTTTCGGCCAGGGCAAAACCTTTGCCTTTCAAAGTAACACAGTGTAGAAGCTTAGGGCCGGGAATGTCTTTTAAATCTCTGATCACCTGTACCAGCCGTTGTACATCATGTCCGTCAACCGGACCAAAATACCTGAAGTTCAGTGCCTCAAACATATTGCTCTGTTTCAGCAATGTACCTTTAATACTCTTCTCTATTTTCTTTACGAACTTATGTGCATTTGGCCCCAGTTCAGAAAGTTTGAACAATACCTGCGAGATGTCCTCGCGAAAGCGGTTATATGATTTGGACGTTGTAATGTTTGTTAAATATTCTTTTAAAGCGCCAACATTAGGGTCTATCGACATGCAGTTGTCATTCAAAATTACCAGCAGGTTCGAATTTTCGATGCCCGCATGGTTTAAGCCTTCGAAAGCAAGACCTGCGGTCATTGCCCCATCGCCAATTACAGCTACGTGCTGGCGGTCTGTTTCTCCCTTATAGTGTGAAGCTACGGCCATACCTAAAGCAGCAGAAATGGAAGTGGAGGAGTGGCCTACGCCGAAAGTATCGTATTCACTTTCGCTGATCTTTGGAAAGCCGCTGATGCCATTCAAAATACGGTTGGTATGAAATACGGCTTTTCTTCCGGTTAGTATTTTGTGCCCATATGCCTGGTGCCCAACATCCCAGACCAGCTTGTCGTAAGGTGTGTTCAATACATAGTGTAAAGCGACCGTTAATTCCACAACACCTAAACTGGCGGCAAAATGTCCGCCGTTTACGCTCACCACGTCAATGATGTACTGACGTAATTCCTGAGCAATTTGTTCCAGATCTTGTTCTTTATACTGCTTTAAATCAGCAGGATAATTTATGTTGGGTAAAAACAGGCCGTTAATATCTTCCATGCAGGCTTTTATAGAATAGAAAGTACAAAGTAAGCTATTTTGTTATCAAACTAAGAAGGAAAATCGTTAATTTTACAAAATAATAATTCGATAAATGACTAGAGATACTTTAATTTTTGATTTGATTGACAGGGAATTGGACCGTCAGGAAAATGGTCTTGAACTGATTGCATCTGAAAACTTTGTAAGCAAACAGGTAATGGAAGCCGCAGGTTCTTGTTTAACTAATAAATATGCCGAAGGCCTTCCGGGTAAAAGGTATTATGGTGGATGCCAGGTGGTTGATCAGGTAGAGAGCATTGCAATTGAGCGTGCTAAAAAACTTTTTGGTGCAGAGTGGGTTAACGTACAACCGCATTCAGGTGCGCAGGCAAATGCTGCAGTAATGCTGGCAGTGATCCAGCCAGGCGATAAGATCCTTGGTTTTGACCTCTCTCATGGCGGACACCTTACACATGGTTCACCGGTTAACTTTTCAGGAAAATTGTATCATCCGTTATTTTATGGTGTAAAGAAAGAAGATGGAAGAATAGACTATGCCAAACTGGAAGAGGTTGCTTTGGCTGAGCGTCCTAAACTGATCATTGTTGGTGCTTCAGCTTATTCAAGGGAATGGGATTATGCTTTTGTACGTAGTGTAGCAGATAAAATCGGCGCATTGGTAATGGCAGATATCTCTCATCCTGCAGGCTTAATTGCCCGTGGATTGTTACAAAATCCACTTCCACATTGTCATATCGTAACCACAACCACACATAAAACTTTACGTGGTCCGCGTGGTGGTATGATCATGATGGGTAAAGATTTTGAAAACCCTTTCGGATTAAAAACCCCTAAAGGTGAGACCCGTATGATGTCTTCAGTTTTGGATATGGCGGTTTTCCCGGGAACACAGGGTGGCCCGCTTGAACACATCATTGCTGCTAAGGCCATCGCCTTTGGTGAAGCGTTAAGCGATGAATATTTAGCTTATGTAAAACAGGTACAGGCAAATGCACAGGCTATGGCCAAAGCTTTTGTAGCTAAAGGCTATGGCATCATTTCAGGTGGTACGGATAACCATTTGATGCTGATCGACCTGCGTAATAAAAATATCACCGGTAAACTCGCTGAAAGTGCATTGGAAAAAGCAGATATTACCGTAAATAAAAATATGGTTCCGTTTGATGACAAATCACCATTTGTAACTTCTGGAATCAGGGTAGGTACAGCCGCTATTACTACCAGAGGTTTCAAAGAATCCGAAATGGAGCAGATCGTTGAACTGATTGATCAGGTTCTGACCAATGCAGAAGATGAAAATAATTTGAAAGAAGTAAAAGAAAAAGTGATAAGTTTAGTAAGCCGTTTCCCATTGTATAAATAACGGCTTGATCAAAAGCCAATGTCAACAGCACAGCAGGATTCATCAACTCATGAAAGTAAACGCATCAATGCGTTGCATGGCTATAGTATATTAAATAAACCACAAGAGGACCAGTTTGGCCATATGGCTAAACTGGCCTCGTTTTTATGTGGCACACCCATAGCACTCATTGCGTTGGTTGATGAAGACCTGCTTTGGTTCAAATCTACCATAGGTATCACCTATAATGAAATGCCCCAGGGCATTTCATTTTGTGAACATACTCTTACGGGCGAGCAGACTTTTGAAGTATATGATGCCAGGTCTGATGAAAGATTTAAAGCGCATCCATCAGTTGTCGGCAAACCTCATATAAGGTTTTATGCAGGTACGGCTCTTATAGATGAGGATGGCTCTAAGTTGGGTGCGCTCTGTGTATTTGATACAGCACCCCGAAAACTAAGCGATGCACAAAAAGAAGGCCTGGAAATTCTGGCCAGAACAGTTGTTGCCCATATTTCCTTAAAAAAGAAAAGTGAAGTACTGATTGCGAATAACCACCGCTATGAGGAACTGCTCAACATCACTGCAGTTTCACCCGAAATACATTGTATCCTGGATTATACCGGTAAAGTGTTGTTTATTAACAATGCTATAACGAATATTCTTGAATATACAGTTGAGGAAGCTATTGGCTTAAATATCTGGAATTTTTGCCATAGGGAAGATATAAACCGTATTGTAAAAATCATAGAAGAGGGGCTGAGGAATAAGATCAAGGAGTTTGTAATTGATTTCAGGATTGTCAGTAAAACAGGGGTAATCCGCTGGCTGGGCTGGAGCATGGTGGCCAAAAACGGACGCTGGTATGCTTACGGAAGAGACATTACAGAAAATAAGAAGGTAGAGCACGAATTGATGAAGCTGTCTTTTGTGGCCAGTAAGGTGAACAATGCCATCGTCATTAATGATGCCAACAACCATGTAACCTGGGTAAATGAAGCTTTTGAAAAGATTACGGGTTTTAACCTGGATGATCTTAAGGGCAGGCGATTGGGCGATCTTATTGCTGGTCCGGAAACAGATATGGCACTTATGGAAAGGGCAAGGGCACAGACCAAACTGAACCAGTCCTTCACGGTCGACCTCCTGGCTTACCGTAAAGATGGTCAACCCATCTGGCTTTCCATATACAATACGGTAGTATTTAATGATCTGGGAAATGTGGAGATAGAAGTAGAAATCATTATTGACATTACCGACAAAAAGAGAGTGGAACGTGAAATGCTGGAGGCCAAAGAACAGGCCCTGCAATTGAGCGAAGCCAAAGAAATGTTCCTCTCTGTAATGAGCCATGAGATCAGAACGCCACTCAATGCTGTGATTGGCATGACTCATCTGCTGATAGAAAATGATCCGAGGGCCTCTCAGATCGAAGACCTCAATATCCTTAAGTTTTCGGGTGAAAACCTGCTGAACATCATTAATGATATCCTGGATTTCACTAAAATGGAAACCGGTAACCTTCAACTTGAGGCACTTCCATTTAGCATGAAGGCGCTCACCACTGATATCATCACCTCTTTATATGTTGGTGCAACTAAAAAGGGGAATATTCTGGAGCTCTTGTACGATGACCAGATCCCGCATCTTTCGGGAGATAAAACAAGGTTATACCAGATACTGATGAATTTACTCGGTAATGCGATTAAATTCACTGATCAGGGAAAGATCATACTGAGCGTTAAACTGCTTGAGCAGGATGCTGTAAATGCAAACCTGTATTTTGAGATCAGTGATACAGGAATTGGCATACCTGAGGATAAACTTTCTTATATTTTTGAGACCTTTACGCAGGCTAAAACGGATATTTCAAGGAAATATGGTGGAACAGGTCTGGGCCTGGCCATTACTAAAAAACTGCTGGAACTATACAATTCGGAAATTCAAGTAAAAAGCAGGGAAGGAGCGGGTACTACTTTTTCGTTTGCGCTCAGATTTGCAAAGGCATCTGCCGCTGTGAGCGAAGTTAAGCCTGCGCTGCAGCCACTTGCACTGTCAGGTAAAAAAATACTGATCGTAGATGACAATGAGATTAACCTGCTGATCGCTAAAAGAATCCTGACAAAATATAGTTTGGAGATAGACTTTGCACTTAGCGGTGAAGAAGCCCTTGAAATGGTACAAAAGAATATTTACGACCTGGTATTTATGGATATTAAAATGCCAGGCATAGATGGTTTTGAAACTACGGTGCGTATCAGAAATCTTGGTGGCAATTATTTTAGCACGGTGCCTATCATCGCTTTAACAGCATCCACATTAAACAATGAAATTGTGAGGTTTAAGCAGTCGGGAATGAATGGCCATATTTTAAAACCATTTAAACTTGAAGAGATCAGAGATTTGCTATCAGCCTATTTACAGCCCTGATTTGTACTTTCAAAATAAGTAGGTTTTTGTAAAAATCTGCTCCAAAGATAAAGGGCCGATAATTCATGTGAATGAAAATATCGACCCTTAAATTAACGCTCTCACCACAAAGATGATAATTATTTTTGAATTGGCAAAAATATCAGTAATTATTTCTGTCAGATTATCGTTTTTTTTATCAACAGGGCTTTTAAGCATTTTAAACCGACTATAAAAAGTAAAGAGCCGATATTTCTAAATAGAAAATATCGACTCTTACCATCTAAATTAACGCTCTCAACTATAATAACGCATTTATTTGAAAAATGTTTTATCAGCACGTTTTTATTCTGCATAGGCAACGGTTGCTATGCTCAGTTTTGCAATTTTAGCTTCCAGCAGTACCATTCCACAAGCTTCCAGGGTGGCACCGGTGGTCAACACATCATCCACCAGCAATACGTGTTTGTCTTTAAAAGCCCATGCATCCTTAACAGAAAATACGCTTTGCATATTTTCAAAGCGTTGATAGCGCCCTTTTTTCGTCTGGCTGCTGGTTTTTTTTATTCGTACCAGGTCATCTGTACTTAGCGGAATATTTAATCCTGCAGCAATGCCTTCGGCGATGCTGCAACTTTGGTTGTAACCCCTTACTCTTTCCCTGCTTTTGTGCAGTGGTACCGGTACAATAATATCAATCCCTGTATAAGCAGGTGCTGTCAGTAGTTTTTCTGCAATCATATTCCCCAGTTTTAGCCCCAAGTCCTTCCTGCCCTTATATTTCAGGTTATGTATCAGGTTTTGCGTCCTTGCCCCTTTTTTAAAATAGAATAAAGACATTACTGCATTACAGGGGAGCCTGCCCCATAATTGTTTTGCCGCCCTATTTTCGGTATGCAGGTGGTAATCGGTATAAGGAAGGTTATATAAACATTCGGTACAGAGTAACTGTTCGCCGGTGTACAGATCCGTACCACATCCGCAACAAAGGCTGGGAAATAAAAGACTGAACAGGTCGCCCAAAATCCGTTTCAATAACATCATGTTGCCAATCTCCAGAGTTTTAGCAATACGATGGTAAGAAATGGGCTGATTTATTTTTCGGAGCCTGTCTTGCTTTAGCTTTCTTTAACAGCAAGCTGTCCGCATGCCGCATCAATGTCTTTACCACGACTGCGCCTGATATTGGTGGTAATGCCCTGGCTTTTCAGGTAATTGGAGAAAGCATCGATTTTATCCCCTTCTGCATTGATGAAATCAGCAAACTGTATTGGGTTGTATTCAATCAGGTTAACCTTGCAGGGTACGTGTTTGCAGAATTTGGCCAGTTCCATGGCATCCTCAATTTCGTCGTTAAAATGATTAAATACGATGTATTCGTAGGTTACCGGGTTTTTGGTTTTAGCAAAATAGTATTTTAAGGATTCGGCCAGTGCCTTCAGTGAATTGTGCTCGTTGATTGGCATGATCTCGTTGCGCTTTTTATCATTAGCGGCATGTAATGATAAAGCCAGGTTAAATTTCACCCCGTCGTCACCAAGTTTTTTTATCATTTTGGAAATGCCGGCAGTAGAGACCGTAATGCGTTTGTACGACATGTTCAATCCGTCAGGAGCAGTGATACGTTCAATAGATTTCAATACATTGGCATAATTCAGAAGGGGTTCGCCCATGCCCATATATACAATGTTTGTTAATGGAGCATTGTAATTTTTTTTGGCCTGCTGGTCTATCAGTACCACCTGATCATAAATTTCATCGGCATTCAGGTTCCGCTTACGGTCCATATAACCCGTTGCACAAAATTTGCAGGTTAAACTGCAGCCCACCTGCGAACTTACACACGCAGTCATTCGGTCATCCATAGGGATCAGTACACCTTCTACAATATTGCCATCGTACAAACGAAAGGCATTTTTGATGGTATGATCATTACTGATCTGCGATTTATTTACCTCCACCACATTAATGGCATATTGCGCATCCAGTTTAGCCCTAAGGTCTTTTGAAAGATTGCTCATTTCCGCAAAGCTGCGGGCCGATTTTTCCCAAAGCCATTGGTAAACCTGTTTGGCCCTGTAGGCAGGTTCCTGCATGGCAATAAAGTGCTGTTGCAGTTGAGAAAGATCTAATGAACGGATGTCTATTTTATTTGTAGCAGGCATTTCGCTGCAAAGTTACCTAAATTTTTACAATTCTATCGTTTAGGGCTTCTCGTTTTGGCAGCAGGGGCCCCGGAGCGGCCCTTTGTTGGTTTGACGGGTCTTTTGGACGGACCGCCACTTTTGTTCCAGTCGCCTGCCGCCCCTGTTGTTTTAAAAGCAGCGGAAGTTTTAGGGCCGGATTTGCCCTTGCCTCCAGCTGGTCGATCTTCCCGTCTTACTGAAGCTGGGGCAGCTTTTCCTTTACTTTTGGGTTTAGCATTTCTTCCTGAAGATCTCCCAGGGGTCACATTTTCTAAAAAATCCTCCTCTTTTGGTGTCTTAGGTTTTTTGCTTACTCTTTTGGGTGTTGCATCTGCTTCCGCACTTGATTTGGCAACCATATTAAATATTCCAGTCAGTTCTTCTGGTGTGAGCTCACGCCATTCTCCTAAAGGAATGCCTTTTAATGGAATGTTCATGATCCTTACACGCTCCAGCTTGGTTACTTCGTAGCCAAAATACTCACACATTCTCCTGATCTGCCTGTTCAGGCCCTGGATCAATGTGATTTTGAATATGAGCGGACTTTCTTTAACTACCTTACATTTTTTGGTCATTACACCCAAAACAGGAACACCTTTAGCCATTCCGGTTATAAACTGATCTGTAAGGGGTTTGTTTACGGTTACTACGTATTCCTTTTCGTGGTTGTTACCTGCCCGGAGTATTTTATTTACCAGGTCGCCATTGTTGGTCAGAAATATCAGTCCCTGTGAATCTTTATCCAAACGGCCAATGGGGAACACGCGTTCGCTATGGTTCACATGATCTACAATATTTCCTTTTACCCCGGCTTCGGTGGTACTGGTAATGCCAACAGGCTTGTTATATGCAATTAAAACAGAATTTTCAACTTCCTTAGGGTCTATAGTTTGTCCGTTAACCGTTACAATATCCCCAAAAAACACTTTATCACCTACCTTGGCTTTTTTGCCGTTGATGTATACATTTCCCTGCTCTATGTACCTGTCGGCTGCCCTTCTGGAGCATAGGCCGCTTTCACTAATGTATTTATTTAATCGGGTGGTAGAATCAGACATGTTATGGATATAAATTGAAATTATTTACAAAGAAATCAATTTATACCCATAAAAAATCAAAATATGCATTTTAAAAATCTGTTTCATCTGCACTCGGACCAAAACTTCCAGGTATCGGGATGTCCAGCAGCCTTAAAAATACGCCCAGTTGTGCACGGTGATGCACAACCTGGTTCAGGCTCATGCGGATCACATCTGCCTTAGGCTCTACACTGTAAACCTGTTCTCCGTTTCTTAATGTCCAGTCTTTATCCAGTACATCTTCGTAACGATCAACCAGGTGGCTGCGTCCGTCCTGTAACGACTTTTCAAAATAATCCAGTAGCTCGTCTGTATTTTTTACATCTACCGGTTCGTAAGGATTGTCGGCAAAATCCAGTTCGTCGGTGGTCAGGGCCATTGATATCCATGAAGGCAGTTCAGCAATATGTGTGGCCAGTCTTTTAACGGTCATACTTTTTGGGTGTGGCTGCCAGTCAAATTTATCTGCAGGCACCCTTTCCAACATTTTTCGGGTAGTTACTGAGGCTTCGTCCAGTTCTTTCAAAAACATTTTAATCCTGTTCATCGTATTGTTTTTTAAATAGTTTAACATTAACAATACAAAGAAAAGAGTAGACACTGACAACCCTATGGCAGTCTGTTTTTCCGGTTTAAAATTTATTTGAAATTAGTGGGAAGTCCTTGTTTTCTACATGTTCATGCTGCATAAGCCCTGCCATTTTTTTTACCACTTCCGGATGTTCAGCAGCCAGGTCATTACGCTCTTTTGGATCAATATCCAGATCATATAACAAGATTGGGCCATTTGCATCCTGTTTAACCTTTTCCCGGATGGCCTTCCATTTACCCATTCTCAGGGCTTGTCTTCCGCCCTGTTCATGAAACTCCCAGTATAAAAAATCATGTTGTTTTTGTGTGCCTTTATTTAGCAATACAGGTAGTATGGATAATCCATCTGTTTTAACAGGCAGGGGTTGAGCCGTCAGTTCTGCAAAAGTTGGCATAAAATCCCAGAATGCACCAATATGTGCCGAGCTCTGCCCGGCTTTGATCTTGCCTGGCCAGCTAACAATCATTGGTTCTCTAATCCCGCCTTCCGTAAGCTGTCTTTTTATTCCTCTAAAGCCAGCACTGCTGTTAAAAAAAGCAGGTTCATTTCCACCTTCATTGTGCGGACCATTGTCACTGGTAAAAACGATCAGCGTTTGTTTTTCCAGGTCAAGTGCCTTGAGCTGTTTTACTACTTCACCTACATAATTGTCCAGTTTGCTTACCATAGCTGCGTAAGCTGCGTGTGGGTAAGGCTGCGGTTGATAAGCAATGCCGTCCCAGTTTTCTTTTACAGGCTTGGGCTGTTCCCTAAATTTCTTTTTATAGTATTCAAATATCTGGTCGTTTTGGGGTAACTGCAGTGCTGCATGGGGCAGGGTATAGGCCAGGTACAGAAAGAAAGGGTTGGATTGATTTGCTTTCATAAAAGACATAGCCTGTTTCTGGATCAGTTCGGGGGCATATTGTGTTTGCTGGCTTAAAGTATTGCCCAGTTCAACACGTTTTTCGTTGTCCCATAAATGGTCAGGAAAGAAGTTATGCGACTGGCGCTGGCAATTGTAGCCATAAAACTGATCTATACCCTGTTTTACCGGGTCGCCTTCAGAACCTGGATAGCCCATTCCCCATTTGCCAAATGCCCCGGTCTTATAACCAGCAGCTTTAAATAGTCTGGCCAGGGTATAGGTGTCCCTGGGTAAGGGTAGCTGTCCTTCTGGTTTAATTTCATGATTACCCCTTATTGGCGTATGGCCGGTATGTAAGCCGGTCATTAAAGATGCCCTTGATGGAGCACATACCGAAGTGCCAGCATAAAATTGAGTAAATCGGATTCCATTTGCAGCCAGCTTGTCAATGTTAGGCGTTTCTATGAGTTGTTGGCCGTAACAGCCTAAATCGCCATAGCCCATGTCATCTGCTAAAATAAAGATCACATTGGGCTTTTGGCGGGCACTTAAATGGATTGTCGCTAAAACCAATAAAACGGTAAAAAGGTATATTCTCATGTTATAAAAATAGCAAAATAACCATATTAAATGCTTCCGTTTTGTTTGCCTTAAACTTATTATCCAAAGCCTGTGTAAGCAATAATTATTGGTAATAAATAAAGGCCCTGACAATTCTTTGCCAGGGCCGGTTATATCATCATCCTGATGAAGATCAGACTCCGCTATTTAAACCAATCCGCATAGCGATATATACTGCGCTTGTGCCTGATTTTTCTGTACACCCCATCGCCCTCCCTTGATCCGGCCAGACTGGTATTGCCTTCCAGGCCGTAAATCAGGTCGTTTCTAACGGATTCAACCAGGCCACAATGGGCAATTCGTTTTAGGGTAGGGAAGTAAAGCCCATACACGATACCCGGTTTAGCTGTAGTAACCAGCCGCGAAGCCGGAAAAAGGCCAGGCGACCATGCCGTTCTTGGTTGTGGATACCCGGCTTTACCAAAACACCAACTCACAAACGCGGCACAATACGGCGCAGGCGATTTGATACCACAGTGATCAAGATATCCTTTAACAGCGATACCACAATTTTCACAATTTGTTTCCCTAATCCCGATTTGGGAGCGGGCAATTTCGATAACTTTTTCATATCCTGATTCCTCTTTTTTTATAATATGGCTACTAAAGCCCCAATTGCTGCCAATAACAGCAAAGCAAAAGAAGCCAGCCAAAAACCTAATTGCTGCCATAACTGTAGCGAATTAAACTGTAAAACCATACTGCCCAATCCGGGCAAACCCATCACCATCCAAAAGCGCTTTAGCAACCACCAGCACAAGCCAAGTATCAGCAAAAAGCTAATGATGGCCAGTAATACCAGTAGCCAGATACTTGGATCAATATGCCCCATTTCTCCATCACCCAGCACCATCAGTTTTGGTGCGGTAAACCACAGCAGCAACATGATCAAGGCTACAAGATAAGGCTCCGTATTTTTCACAACCGGCTGCCAGGCCGGCATTTTTAAATTTATTGTTTTCATGTTTTTCTGTTTAATGTAAAAATGGGGCCCGTTAAGGCCCCATATACTTATACAACTATGTGCTCACCTACGTAGTAATTTTTACTTACCAGCTTACCATCAGCAGAAACAAAGCTGATGTAACACTGCACACTGTCGCCCGAAAAATTGCCGGGCAGCAGCAGGTTATAAGACAGGGCCGATCTAAGCGCTCCGCCCCGCAAAACTACAAACTTGTCTTTCACCTCATTGTACACCAAAAAGGTAGCCTTGTCTGTTCCTTTGGCGTAGGTAATGCCTGTAAGGGCAGGCCATGAATAGTCTAGCCTTGCTGCAGCAACAGTAGCTATTTCAGGATACTCCGGCATTTCCAGCTTTCCTTTACTGTACAGCAACTTTTCATAATTGATGCTGTAGTTTGGCGATACACCCGTAATGGCATGTTCCATGTTATAGCCAACTGCCGCATTTCTGGCTGTCATCTTTGCATCGTAGGCGGCAAAGCCCACATCTACTACAGATGCTATCCTGCTTATAAAGCTGGTCATCAGACCAAACTTAAGCCTTTGGTCCAGCTGTGCCTGTGTAGGTGGTTTGTTTGATTTTGAAGGCCGCATAGCCAGCACGTTCCTTCCCTTTCTTTTGCGGCCCACGTGGTTCCCCACGCGTCCGATCATATCGTAATCGATACCTCCTGTTAAAAATCCCATTTTCTTAAAATTTAAAGGTTAATAAAAAAGCATCCCTAAAAGCTTCATCATCTCCCGGCCGGCAAGACATTTAGCCCGATGCTCAAACAAACATAAAAAGGCTTTAGTCATCATCCTAGCTGCCAGCTCATTATGAAACGGATTGAGACAAAATTGGAACAGATTGAGATTTTTTGGTAAAAATTAGAGGTTATAAGAGCGATGATTTTAAATAATACCAGGTGCCGCCACTCTTCCTGCGTTTCCAGTTTTGTTGTCTTCTGTAAAAAGTACTAACGGTAATACACAACATATCCATAACCGCAGCCTTGGTTAGCCATACCTCTTCTTCCGGTAACGGATCCGGCAAATCAAGTTTAGTATCTATGGCCTTCATCAGGTCTAATAATTCCTGCTGCTGTCGTAGCAGCATCTCCATGCAACCGCAACAGCATTCCATACCAGCTGTCATTTACTCCGGCAATTCCAGCGCATACCTGGTCAGGTATTGCCCTGCTACCGCATACAAGCTGTTCCCCAATACCTTAAAACTACTTATGGGTACATCCTTATATTTGGGCAGGTAAAACGAATAACAGTATACCTGTTTCTCCAGATCGTACACATCTATTGCCGCACTTTTCCTGAACAAGGTCAGGTCTTCACCTGTACCCATCAGTTTCGATTGCACAAACAAATATTTACCCCAATTTGAACAGTTCGCATTTACCATCAGGCTGGGCGAAGCAAAAGTGAAAGACTTTTCAGCACGTACCTGGTCTACCTTAAAGCGGGCCGAATCAATCGGGTCTATGGTCTTTATTTTCTTTACCAGGTTCAGGTTCGTATCGATCAGCAAAATTTCGTTGCGGTAATGGTACAGGTATGTCAGCATGTGCAGCTGCCGGTTATACCTCAGCATGCCATCCGTACAAAACAGGCCATCTACCTGCTTTTCAAATATCCCGGTATTGCTCATGCTTTCTCCCGGCACACTCACCTTACGCAAACTATTCGCCCGGGTATCCGTATCTATAAAACGGAAAACCATCGTTTGTATGCCCAAAGGCTGCACTTGTGCAAAGTAAGGGGCCTTTATATTATAAACCGCTGCCTTCCAAACACCAGTACTGCCCTTCAGGATGCTACGCTCCAATCCATTGTACAGGTAAAAAGAGCTTGAATCTACATAAGCCTTATAACTGCCCTTTAACTTTACCTCCTGCCTGTTCAGCTCAAGGTTAATACTTACCGTATCCCTTAACAAAGGGCCAACCTTCAGCAAATGGCCTATGGCCGTTCCGCTGGCCAGGTAAACGGAACTTCCGGCCTCACCGGCCAGGTAATAGGAATTGTATTTTATATCGATGGCCTTATGGCCCTTAACCACCCCTAGCAGGTTCCTTTTAAAGTTATAGGTAGCAGCGCGCTGTTTAAGCGCATAGCGGATGGTTAAATACAGGATAGGTAAAGATGAAAGTACAGCAACAATGATCAGTAAGTAGTAGAATTTTCTCATATAGGCAAATGGGTTATGGGATGTAAAAACAAGGTTTGGAATAAACGACCCGCTAATGCAGCGGGCCGTTTAAGGATGTCAAACTAAATTGGGAGATCTAGTTTTGTCTGTACAGTGGAATGGTACATAGGCCAGTCTCTGTATCCTGCAGGTAAGCATCGCCACCTGCCAGCAGCTGGCAGGCATTGCCCGTGTAGTTTACATCACAGGTGCCAATTACATTGCCCGGGGTAGTACATTCACCCTGGTCATTGTAAGGCGATCCCAGTAAAACACTTGTTGTTGGTTTTGCAGTCGCAAACACAGTGCTCACAGCAACACAGGCCACTGCAACGAGCATTAAAAATGATTTTTTCATAATTTTTATTTGATTATTTAATGCCTACTCTGTTTCAATCAGGTTTTTCAGCTTCCACCTGTTCAACGCGCATTGAATATTTTTAAACCGCTTCATCCTCAACACAGCCCAGCCCTATCCAGCTTAACACCACAAAGCCCATGTTAAACAGCAGGTGCACATCCCAGCTCATGTCCTCAAAAACACCCCCACAATGGCACACCGGCCTGTCAACAAACCTCGCAATCACCATGATGTACAAGCTAAACATGAACATCAGGCCATAACTGGCCCATAAGGCGGGCACCAAAGTCTTTCTAAAAGCCAAACCTATTGCAATCAATATTTCAATAGCAGGCACATACCAGGCTACCAGCAGTGTAAAATCTGAAAGTATGGGCGATTGTGCCAGCTGTACCTTAAACTTCTGAAAGTCCCAAACTTTGCTAAATGCTGCATATAAAAACAGCACCATAAACAAGTACCTGATCACATCGATCAACAGCAGGTACCAACATCTTTTATTCAAAATCAATTTCATATCCTCTAATTATTTCCCCAGCTGGCCTGCTCAAAAAAAATTACCTTCTGTGAAGAGCATTGGGATATTTTGGACTTCTTCAGTCCAAAGGATCCCCGCGATGAGCAGAACGGTCATTTTTCCCCTCAGGCCCTTCTTCTTTTCCCTCAAACCCGTCTTCCGCTTCTTGCCCGCATCCTCCCAGGCCAGCTCAATCAAATTAGCAATCGTCTGTTTTGCTACCTTCAGGTCTTCCTCTTTATTGATGTCCTTACCTGCAACCGTACCTCCGGTATGCCGGGCATGAAGCACCAATCCATAACTGCCATACAGCAACAGCCCAATAACCGTACGAAAACACACCCCGCTGTCCTCAAAATACCTGTCCGTTCTGTCCAGTAGTTTTGCCCCTTCCAGCTCCCTGTAGGCCGATATCTCCTGCAACACCTCAAGCTTTACACTCATTTGTCCCAATATCATGTGCTGCATGTCCGTGTTTTCCTTAAAAGCGCTAAAGTTGGTAGCCATCAGCCCTGCAAACAGCTTTCTTGTCTCTTTTTCCCCGGCATCTTTCGGGATGCTGAACTTTTTAAACAGCAGGTCCCAATGGTCATGTTCGGCAACGGTTGCTTTGATCAGTCCGCCCAAGCCACCAAACAAATGGGTTATCCTGCTGCCATGCCTGCCAGCCTGTTCGGCCAGTTTTGCACCCGATAAGCTTTTAAAACCATTTTTAACAATATCTTCCAGCGCAGCTTTTATCAGACTTGCCTTTGTAGCCAGTTTATTCCTTTTATTTTTGCTCATGGTATCCTAAAAATTATTCAAAGTTCCTGATGTTCATTTTTGTCTTTACCCATTCCCAGGCATTCAGTATCCTGTCCAGGTGCTCAAGCGTATGCGTAGCCATCAGGCTCATCCTGATGCGTGCACCTTTCACATTTACTGCCGGGTAACCAATCTGGCAGGCGTAAATGCCCGCTTCCAAAAGCCAGCGGCATACCTGGGCGTTTAAATGGGCCGATCCTATCATTACCGGCACTATGGCGCTGGCACTGTTGCCCGTGTCCAGGCCCAAATCATGCAGGCCCTTTTTCAGGTAACTGATGTTTTCCCAAAGCTTGGCCTGCCACCAGGGCTCCTCGTCCAGCAGGGCCATGCTCTTAATTACGCAAAGCGATGCCGGTGTAGGCGCTACCGAAAAGATGTGCTGACCCGCCTGGAACTGCAGGTACCTGATCATTTCGGGGCTGGCCACCACATAGCCCCCCAAATGGCCCAGGGTTTTGCTAAAAGTGCCGGTAATGATGTCCACATCCTGCCAGGCATTAAAATGCTCTATTACCCCACGGCCGGTCTGGCCTATTACCCCAATACCATGTGCATCATCCATGGCTAAAAAGGCCCCATACTGTTTGCACAAAAAAACAATCTCATCCAGTTTGGCCAGGTCTGCAGGCTGGCTGTACACGCCATCAATTACCACGGTCATGTTGCGGTACCTGCCTTTATTTTCTTTCAGCTTGCGTTCCAGTACGCCCATATCGTTGTGGCTAAAAGTTCTCATGTTTGTGTTTTTCATGCCTTCAAACATGCTGGCATGGGCACTCATATCGGCCAGCACCAAATCCTTATCGTTCAATAAGGCCAGCATGGTGGCACTGTTGGCCGTATAGCCGGTGGTAAACAAAATGGCACTTTCCTGTCTAAAAAAGCGGGCGGTGGCCTGTTCTATTTCCCTGTGGAAATCCATATGCCCGCCAATGGCCGGGCTGGCCGTAACACCCACACCGTAACGATCTATCGCAGCAATGGCGGCTGCTTTTACGGCGGGGTGCTGGCTAAAGCCCAGGTAGTCATTAAATACGGTGGCTACAAAGGTCTTGTGCTTAATGTGCCTTAAGGTATCCGGCAAATCCAGTTCTACTTCGGGCCTGCAGCCGCTGATGCATACATTGCGGTAGTTCCACAGGCCACGCTCGTGCTGGTGTGCTATATAATCGCTAAACATGGCTGCCCGTTCAAACATATCACAGTCTTTCAGGTTTGCGGCAGCAAAAGTACCCATGTGCGATTGGTTAAAATCTGGTCTCATTTATAAATATTTGGTTAAAATTGATGTTGCCAAGGTAGGGCGTGTTTTGTGCTTTTTGGCTTGCGTTAGTGCAATTTTTTTAAAAATAATCGTCTGATTATCAATTTATTGAATGGTAAAAACCGAAAGATCAGGCATAGCAATCCCACACAGCACAAGGCTGTTTTTTTGTTCCGCTTGTAAGCGGGTTTAGGGGAAATAAAATTGCATCCGGATTCAGATGCAGGAGGTGAGTGTAGCGTTATTTCATAGTTGTTTTTTAGTTTTTTTTATAAATATTGGTTCAGTTAATTGCTCATTTTTATATTATTCTGGTTCATCGAACATCAATTTTTTGCGATAAATGGAAAAACAGAAAAAAAAATCTTCAAGTTTTGCAAAATCGCTGAATTGCAACTATTTCTACAACCGCTTATTCAGTGTTTCCAGCAATTCTTCAAACTTGTGTTCCCAATGGCTGTCATCAGCATCTCTGTTCTCAAAATGATCCAATGTCATTTCATATAGCTTTTCTATCACTTTCACATTTTCTATTTCCTCTGCCATATTGGTCAAAAACTCAAAGGCATCATTCAATATGGTTTGATAGGTCCAGCCTTCATCGTACACATTGGGTATTTCCGGTTCTACTGCCAGTATTACTGCAAAGGCCAGTTCTGCAGCGCTAATAAATTCATGTACTTCTTTAAAATTGCTTGCACGTACCAGCAATACATTCGTCAGCTGCTCTACCTCATTTTCGCCATCCTCGCTTATGGTATCCTCGCCATCTTTTTCTGCCAGAATAAAACCGCTTATCAATTCCTGGTTTTCTGTAGGAGAAAAGGGGAGGAAGCGTGCTGCCATTTTATACAGCAACCGAGTATCATGTACAGCATACTCCCTCAGCATGTTTAAAGAAACTTTATCCTGTGCTGCAAACAATACTTTTTCCAATTCCTGCACATGCCGCTTAATGCCATACCGTAGCGGCCTGGCCATGATGTATCTTGTTTTTTCAGATTTGCTCATTTCAAAAATTTAATTTTCAAGCCAGCACAGGACATACCCATACCAGCAAATATTTAATTAAAAACTTTGAAATTATTGTTTAAGACGGGGGGATAGAGTTCAATTATAACTCAAGGAGAATGCAATCAATCCCTTTTATTTTCGCAAAGCCTTTATCTGCGGTAATAAGGGGCAGTTGCAACAATTGGGCCGTAGCGGCTACGATAGCATCTGGAATTTTTACATTATGCTCACGTCTCAATTGGATGGTTAGCTCTGTTATGGCCTGGCTGTGATTTACCTTAAAACAGGTGTTTAGCATACTTCTGATCAAAAACTCTTGTTCCTTGTCTAAAGTTTTTTGACACAGAAGCTCTATTTCAGTCATGTAGGAGTATGCCCATTTGCTATCTAAAAATGGTAGCAATGTGGGGTTCTTACTCAAAAGATAAATGAAGCAGTTGGTATCAACTACATAATTAATCCCATTCACTTCTTACCTTTTTTTGATATTTAAGACCATCTCCAAAAACATCCGGTAAAGCACCAAAGAAATCCGCTAATTTAGGCTTTTTTGGATCTTTACTGATTTTCTTCAAGGCGGCTTTAATCTCCTTTTCGTCTGTCTCTTTGTTAATTACAATTACCATATCTAGTTTAATTTGGTAGGTCAAAAATGTATAATACAAATATACTACAAAATCATCACAACAACCACACCATCAATCTTAAACAATATTTTCAAAGAACATTTTCTTTCAGTACCATCCCGGCACCATATATTTTGTAAGCTTAAAATTACCTTCGGCCATTTTATATCTACGCCATAAAAAAATTACCCCAGCTAATTGTTTTAATCTCTTCAAAACTGTCCAGTTTAAAAGCCTTCATAAAAGCCCTAACGTTTTTATAATCCTTGATGATCGTAAAACATGCACCGTCTGTACCCTTATACATTGCAGTTGCTTCAACAGTACCATCTGGATGAAGGATGATGTAAATACCCTCATCAGATCTGATCAGCAAGCTCCCATGTGCCTGGAAATATTGTTTCGCGCTCATTTTACCATTTTTTCAACACAGGCCAGCAATTTCTTTTGCAACACCATCACCTCCATATTGCTCAACCTTAACCTTTCTTTCAACACCTCATTCTCCTGATGCAATACCGCATCTTCCTCGCCATCCATCAGCCAGCAAACTTTTACTTCCAGTATAAGCGCAAGCTGCTTTAACCTGCTTACGGTAACTTCCGTTTGTGCACATTCTATTTTACTATAGGCCGGTACAGAAATATTCAGCCGTTCTGCCACATCCCTTTGCATCCAGTTTCGGTTTTTGCGTAAAACCCTAAGTTTTTGGCCAATGCTGGTGTTGTACATGATTATCTGCAATTTATGATCAAGGCACATACAGTTTTTCGGGCAGTAACATTGGCCGCATCAGTACCGCCACCGCAAAGCGGTGCATATTCTCGTCAATGTACCTTTCAAACTGATGCTTCATACTCATTACATGGATTATTTCCTGGTAAAAATTCATATCTGCGCTATACACCATCGTCACACTTTTCACAATCCTGAAGCACAGTTCAGCATCCAGTTCATTAATATCTGCAGCCACATAGCCATTTCCTCCCAAATACCTTAACCATAAGTCAGACTGCGTAATCCTGTTCAGGTCTTCTGTGCGCTTAATGCCATGTACTTTTATCAATTGTTCTACATTGTCGTAATCTGCAAGCAAGTCTATGCTGATGCCCTTCTTTTCATCAAAGCTTAATGGACAGGTTGCTATTACCTGGCCCGTTTCATGCAGTTCAAGATAAACTTCCTCTTTTGTTTTTATATGCATACCAGCAACAGCAAAGAAATCATCAAGTTCTTTGGCGGGTAATATGTCCGTATTTTCTTTTAATACTTTCATCATCATTTTTCTTTTTTACCTTCAAAAGCCTTAATCTGCTGCTCCATTTGCAATAAATGTTTTGCCTGAGTTTCTCTAACCTGGTTCAGTATCATTATTTCATTCTTCTTTAAGGCCAATTCGGCTTTTAGCAACTGTAGTTCAAGTTTTGCTTCTTCATATAGTTTTTGGTAATAGGTCTCCTGTTCCATATATCATCTTTTATATTTTTCCATTAAACTGGTATTCACCCGAAACAACACTTCTCGGCAACTGCTCTCCCGGCACATATACCTTTGCTGTTACACCTTTCGGTAGCTCTACCTTCATTACTACCTTCCCCTTGTTCAATTTCCATTCTGAAATGATTTTACCATAATCACATACATAGCTCCCCTTTGCCCAGCTCAACCCGCCACCAATTACCGGTTTAATCACCACCTCCTTATACCCAGGGGCAGCGGGTCTAATTCCGGCAACATATTGGTACAGCCAATTACCCACCGCGCCATAGGCATAGTGATTATAAGAAGTTGGCTTCACAGTACCATCAGCATCCATACCATCCCATTTTTCCCAAATGGTGGTAGCGCCCATCGTCACCGGGAACAACCAGGAAGGATAAGTTTTCTGCATCAATAAAGTATAAGCTACATCGCTATATCCATTATCACTTAACACTTGTAGCAAATAAGGTGTCCCTAAAAAACCAGTTGCCAAATGGTCTTTGTTTTCGTGGATCAGTTCCACCAATCTTTTTGCCAGCGCTTCTTTTTGCGGTAGCATATCAAAAGCCAGTGCCAGCACATAAGCCGTTTGCGTATCTGAGGACAACCGACCATCCGGCAGAACATATTGTTTGACAAATTCGAGTTTGATCCGTTCCTTTTCCTCATGATAGTAGGCTGCATCGGATGTTTTTCCGAGTACTTTGGCCGCTTGCGATACTATCGAAGTCGAGTAAGCCCAAAAACACTGGTCAATCAAAAATACATTTGTACCTGGGCCAGGTGCATACCAGTCTCCATAACCATTGGCTTTCCACAATCCATTCTGACTGTTTGATTTCATATAATCTACCCAGGCCTTCATAGAAGCGTATTGGTTCTTTAAAACCAAGGTGTCGTTATATGTTTGATAGACCGTCCAGGGGATAATGGTCGCAGCATCACCCCAGCCAGCACTTCCGTGAACGATATCTTTTGCTTTAGCAACTGTCGGAACATAATCTGGTATACCCCCGTTTTTACCTTGTTCTGCCGAAAGATCCTTTAACCATTTGCTGTAGAACTTTCGTGTATCTCGCAGGTAACTGGCAGTAGCCACAAATACCTGTGCATCACCCGTCCAGCCCAGGCGCTCACTCCGTTGCGGACAATCGGTCGGTATATCGAAGAAGTTGCTGTTGAGGCTCCATTCGATATTCTTTTGCAACCGATTGATCATCGGATCGGAGCAGGAAAACGTTCCCGTTTTCTTTAAATCTGAATACAATGCAACGGCGGTGCAGTTCTGTTTGGTTGCTTTAAAACCGGATATTTTTGCATAACGGAAACCATGATAGGTGAAATGCGGTTCAAGCACTTCCAATCCGCCACCCTTTAAAACATAAGTGTCAATTGCTTTAGCGGTTCTCAAATTCCCTATGAAAAAATTACCTTCCTTATCAAGCACTTCTGCATGGTAAACCCGGATCGTATCGCCTTTTCTTCCGCGCACGCTCAATTGCACCCAGCCAGCTATATTTTGGCCGAAATCAACAACTTGCTCGGTATTTGGAGTAACTAAGATGCTGACCGGTTTAAAAGTCTCATGCTTTCTGACAGGTTCAGCTTCCGAGGGGATCAGTATATCCTTGGGATGATCAATAATTTTAACAGGCACCCAATCTTTGATTATAAAACCATGATCATACAGTTCACCATCATAAAGTTCGGAATACCTGATAGGGCCTTCTGTGCATTTCCATGAATCATCAGATACGATTCGAATTGAAGTGCCGTCTTGGTAATCGATTAACAGGGCCACTAACAAACCGGCCTGCGAGCCAAAATTATCCTTGCCATTTTCACCTTTCGCACCGCGGAATGCACCCCTGTACCAGCCCTCGCCAACAGTAATTTCAAATGTATTGGTAGCGCTCAACAAACGACCTACATCATACTCCTGGTATTGCAACCGCTTATTATAAACCGTAATACCAGGAGTGAAATAATCCTTGCCAATCCTCTTTCCATTTAACCTTGCTTCATATAAACCTAGTGCCGTGATGTAAAGCTTCGCAGATTTGATGGCTTTAACAGATCTAAACGCTTTATTAAATACAGGGCAAGCTCTTTTAACTGTCGTTTCCTGGTACGAAGTGCCGATCCAACTTGAACCGGAAAACGCAATCGTGCTTTTATCTTGCGCATTTCCAATAAAAAAGTTGCAAATAATCAGAACAGTAAACAAAGCCCATGAAACTCTCATAAATTGGATTACTTTATACTTTTTAAATATTCAGCGATTTCCTTTTGATTAAATTTCTCAGCATAAGTGACTGGCGTTTGGTTTTGCGCTGGTTGGTACTCTCCTTCATATCTATAATGAACATTCGCCCCTTTCACAATTAGTATCTTCACCATTTCTAATGAGCCGTACTTAGCGGCGTGCATCAAAGGAGGGACATAACCATTACATGATTTATTTACATCAGCGCCAATTTCTATCAAAGCCTTAAAAGACTTTAACAAATGCCCGCGAATGGTTTGTGATAACAGAGAATAATACAGACCGTTTTCTTCAAAGCAGTCATTGATATGCTCTTTACTAACCAATGATTTTAACTTAACATCATCGTCCGTTTTTAATGCTTTGACAATCTCTGCCGGAATTTCCTGAGCAATGGCTTTGCCACTAACCATGATAACTATGGCTATAATTAATAATTTAAATGATTTCATTTTCTGATTAAATTGATTTAGATGAGTTTAAAAATAATTAACGGGCACTATGCCAAAGGCTGAGCTTCCAGTTCCTCCGATCATGCCCTTGATCACTAACGCTACGTTTTTATAGCGATTGGTTGAGGTAGCATTGAAGGTGTAAGTCAAAAGAATGGCGTTGGTCAACATATCGCGCACTTCAAATATATAAGCAGTTGTGGTTAACTTTGCCGGATAGGGTTTCCAGGCACCAATGCTTTTATACGCTAAATTGTCCACTTCGTTGGATGACCCTGATTTAATGTTTACTTTCAGCGCAGGACTATTTTGTGATAAGTTGACAAACCTTAAATTGACTACGCTGTCCAATTTTACTGCCGGGTCTGTGCTTACAAAAGGAAAATTAGTCTCCTGCCTGAATAAGGTATCTGTATTACTTGATATGCCCGTTAAATACAGTGTATAGACAGCTGATTGCAAGTTATAGCTTTTATTAAAAAGTTGTTTTGTAGTATCGGCCGCAGAAACTATATTCAATGATGGAGCGTTAGTTGTAACGGAATAAATTTTATTTGTCAAGATATTAACAGCAGCTATACTTGCCCAGCTTTGTTTGCTACCTGAGGCATTGAATTTAACTCCTGAAATATCAGTAACCATATTTACCACATTTAATGTCGCAATGTCTTTCCGTTGATAACTGGAATCTTTTTTGCAACTACTAATTAAAAATATAACGATAAGTATTAAAATTGATGCTTTCATTGTCAAATCAGTTTATGCTTAAATAATTGTCTATTAGTTTAATAAATTTATCGGTTTTTTTATCGTAATTATTTAAGGTCGGCCTTTGAGGGTTCAAGTTTAATGTTTTCCCACTTTTATCGATTATATACAATTGAGGGGCTCCTGTTATACCATAAAACTTGGTGAAATCAGAATCGAAACCTTTTGGAAAAGTTGAGAGATTTATACTACCTGCATGGGTATAAGCTGGACCAATTCCTCCTTTCTCACTATTTTTAATACTCTGAATCCATCGTTCTTTACTTCTATCCATATTAATCGTTAAAAAAGCCACATCATTTCTGTCTTTATATTTTTCAAACACAGGCTCCATAGCTTTAGTGAGCAAATAACAATTTTCACATCCGGTGAACCAAAAATCTATTATCAATAATTTCCCTTTCAAATCACTTAATTTGATCCTTTTACCGGCCGTGTCTGGTAAATTAAAAGCATAAAAATCTTCACCAATGCTATTCATCATTTTATATCCGATTGCAATATTCTTATAATGAGGACTTTTTAAATCTTTTATGACGTGGTCATAGTGCAATTTTATATTCTTAAAACGATTAGACTTTTCTTTTGACAAAGAGGTAATCAAAATCTTATCTCTCAGTGAATTCTTGAATACTTCATTTATTATTTGGAATAATCTACCATACTCTAATGGTACTGGGTCATTAGAAAAATATATCAAATCAAGTAACAAAAGATTGAAGTTGAATTCATCATAAAATGCAGCGTATTCGACATATTTATCACTGGATTTGGAGGCTATTAGCGGTTTGAGGCAAGTAAGATAATAATCACGCCGGGCCTTTTTATAGAATGAGTTGCTACAACCATAAATGTGAACCTGTGTTTTTAGTAAAACATCTTGAGAATACAACATCAAGTAAATAAAATTGTACTCATCCCTTGTAAGAGTTGGCTTAACTGAATTTAAAAGTATAATCTTTTGATTAAATATTTCATTCAAAACATTAAACCTGTATTTGAAATAATCTGAAAAATAGAGGGTAGAATCCTGGTTATAGTTATTCGCTGTAATACGTTGTAGGACTTTTGAAGAGTCAAGAGCTTTTAAAGAAGTCTTTTCGATATTTTTATTATTCTTGTTTACATTCCATAAAAAATTTAGTTTTTCAGATCCAACTCCTTCAAACGTCGCATCATCAGGCTTTAAATTCATAAACAGGTTATCACCATAATTTAAATAACCATACCATGAAAAACGTAAACTTTTAATGCCTGGAAAGTCAACCCAAAAATAAGCTTTAGGCACTTCCAGTTTAACTTTTACTTTGAAAGTATTGTTTTTTACCTTTACGGTATAGAGCTCGCAATCGAGCAGGCCCCTAGTATTGATAAAGTTTCTAGATATCCAGAAAGTTATACTATCAACTTTTTGTAGAGTGCCGCTAATTTTACCTGAAAGAACTGCATATTTAGCATCAGAAGGCTTTGCGGTATTGTTATTCGAAAAATGAGCCTTACTAGTTTTAATTGTAATATTACTTTGTGCAAATGCTATGCTGTTCAATATAAAACATAATACAACACTGAAAGAAATTATATTTTTCATTCCTATTATTTTATTGATTAACGAATGTTTTGTTGGATCCCAGAAGAATTTATTTCATCCGGAGGTATTAATAAAGCGTACTTGTTACTATTTGGGGACAATTCGTAGATAATACCATTCAGGTTTCTACGAAGCGTAATATTTGCTCCCTCAGTATTTAAACGTCTTACGTCAGACCATCTAAATCCTCTTGAAATCAGCTCTTTTCTCCGCTCAAGTAAAACCAATTGGAGCGCAGCGTTTGAATCCGAGACAGTAAATGGAATAAATGTATTAGACTTCCATCTATTGATTAAAAGAGCATTAAGGATACTTAAGCTTTCCGGAACCTCATTTGCTCTGGCTAGGCATTCTGCCTTAATTAAGTAAACTTCATCAACCGCTATACCGCCAAAATTTTGCTGCCTGGAATTATAAAGTGCTTTCGTTAAAACAGTACCATCAGAATTTGGGGAAAGAAAAAATATAATTTTTCTTAAGTCGTTTGCTCCGTAAAAGCTATATAATGTAGGATCAGCAAAGTTTGTTGTTCTGATATATCCTGGACGTGTGGAATCGTATATGTTTCTAAGATCATACATTACCATCTCATCATGAACATCAGAAAATGGGGTGTTTGTGGTAGTAGATAAGGTATTATAGTTTATCAATTTATTGTAGCACAGTAAACTGCTATCTGCATTTATCTTTGCATTCGAATAATCCTTCATATTCAGGTAGATCCGCGCCAGGAGTGCAAAAGAAGCGGCTTTACTTGCTCTAACCCTACTTGATCCTGGCCCAACTGGCAATAATGGAATGCTGTTTTTTAAATCTTTGATAACGAAATCATAGGTTTCCTTTAACGTAGACCGTTGTTTTAATTGACTAACATCCGCTGTTGTTCTAATGGGTAACCCCAACAACTCACTCGCCTTTGTTTGCTCATAAGGCAATGTAAAAACATCTAATAATGCTGCATACCTATTTGCTCGATGAAACAATGCCCCCCCTTTAACATTATCCCAGGAGTTAGAATTATCACTGGTTTTTTCCACATTATTTAATCCATCTAACACAGCATTAGCATAATAAATTGCTTGAAAACCCGAGTTCCAATCTCCATTATTTGATTGATCTTGATAAACATTATCAGTCCAGATGTATAGGTTTCGTTCGATCGCTGGATACGATTGCCAGGTAGTATAAGTGTAGTAGTATTCGTCGGATGATAATTGTCCTAAGCCAGGAAAAGCACTATTTACAAGACTATTATCTAACAATCTCTGTAAATCCTCTAAATTTGAAGGGACCACAATATTTGACTGGGGTTTTACTTCCAGAAATCCTTTTTTGCACGAATATAAAAGGCTACAGGGTAATAGAACAATAAATAATATTTTGACAGCATTTTTCATAAGAAAAAAATTAAAGATTAATATTAACGCCGAGTGAGTATGTTTTGGGATTTGGATATGCTCCGACTGTGACATCAGGATCTAAGTGGAATTTATTCTTACTATAGATTAATCCAAGATTATTAATATACCCATAAATGGTCAGGTTGGAAAATGGCAGTCTTTTAAACTGTTTTTTTGAAAGCTGATAAGATAAACTAATATCTTGTAAACGGATATGATCCCCTTTTTCAACTAATGCATTACTATAGGTATAAAGATTATCTCTAGTAGCATTTGGTAAATAAATCAATGATGGAACATTAGTACTTAGCTCATCACCGGGACTCTTCCAACGTTTTGAATAGTCTGCAAAAAACTGATTGTTTATGCCAGAAGTTACCGAGTACAAACTGCTATTGCTTAATGACGCCCGTCTAAAATAATAACCAAACTTATAAACAACGTTGACAGAAATAGTAAAATCACTGTAGCTGAAATTATTGCGTATTGATCCAAATTGTGTAGGGGTCTGTGGGCCGTTATAAATCATTGTGGTCAGGTCCTTAGAACTCGTTATAGTGGCATAATCTGTACTTAATGTTCCATTCACATAGCCAACAGGGTTTCCTTGATTATCTAGACCTGCATACGGAAAACTAAATAAGGCAGAATAAGGTTTACCAACTAATGGGTTATTGAAATTACCTTGAATATAGGCGAGATTAGATGCTTGCGTTACTTTATATTGTGTCACTTTATCTGTAACATAACTGTATAAAAGATTCACGCCCCATTTAATTGACCTATCCAAAATTTTGGCATTAAGCACAAAATCTAAACCCTTTGTTTCCAAATCAGCTGCATTCCCTTTAAATTGGATAAGTCCTGTTTGTGGAGAAATTGGACTATTCGCGATTAGGTCAGTACCTAATTTCTTAAATAAATCGATACTTCCTGAGATAATATTTTTTTTTGAACTAAAATCAATGCCGGCATTATAAACATGCACTTTTTCCCACCTAAGTGCTGGATTCGGGGGATTAACAATTGATGCAATCGCATTACCATAGAGATTAGTCTGACCAGAGCTATATCGACTAGTAAGATAAGCAGATAACGTTCTATCGATATTGCCGGTATATCCATCCGAAAATCTAAGTTTTAAATCAGACAAAAATTCTAGTTTATAAAAAGGTTCGCTGCTTACCTTCCAACTTATACCAACAGACCAGAGTGGTATCCCTTTCTGATTTGTATTTACCCCAAATAAATTTGACTCATCACGTCTCAAACTCCCATATATAAAATATTTTTTTAAATAGCCATAAGAAACATTGGTCAAATAAGACAAGAATCGATCTTCTGTATAAGACTGGTCATTGGAAAAGCGGTCGCTAATTCTTGTAGTACTACCTGTCGAATATACCCTAACATCCGTATTGTAGTTAACTGGTTGTGAAGTTGCGGTGCCAGGATCATAACCAAAAACAGTATTACTATAATTAATACCTGTTGCGCTTTTCACCTCGACAGCGGCAATAGCAGTTAAAGAATGTATACTATTCCATTCTTTATTAAAATTGAGTTGTCCCCTTCCGTAATTCGACGTATACTGACTATCATTTCGGTTTAATATTCCACCTATTGGAACCGCCCTAGTAACAACTCCAGTGGTGTAATTAATAGATGAAAAATCGTTGATTAAGTCTCGCACATAATAGGCATCCTTATCATATAAATTATCGCCGGTTGTATTTGATCTACCATATTGATACTGAATACTTGCAGAAAGAACGGAAAGAATCCTGTAGTTTGCAGAAATGTTAATCCGGTAGTCTGTTTGACTTGTTGAGTTACTTCGTAATTCCCGGTTTATTAACGGCTTATAGGACCAATCTAAAAGTCTTCCAGCTCCAACTGTATCTATATATGATTTCCTTTTCCCTCCGACAATATTTAAGGGATTACCATTCAAGTCTGCTAGTTGTTCGTACGGATAGCCCCTTGGCAGATCATACGGAGCTTTGACTTTTGTATTGGTTAGTAAGACATCAGCAGACAACTCCAACTTTCCTTTCAGCAAAAAATAACTGTCCTTTGCCTTAATTGTTAATCTTTCATTATTTCCTCCAACAATTGTACCGCGGTTATTATCATATCCTGCAGATAGATAATAGATTTGATTTTGGGCACCCCCATTAACATTTAAATTATACTGTTGATTTATAGATTTTTGATAATAGTACTTACCTAGTTGGTCTCTAAAATCAAATTGCTTAAACTGATTAATTTGCTCTTCTGTTTGTCCATTTGTTAATACATTATTCCTGTTTTTTAATAGGATTTCAATAACGGGTGAAATCGCTCCGTATTTGTTAGTGATTATTGAGTTATAGGCACCTTGGTTAAATAGGAATTTTTCTACCTCGATATAGTCACTTGATGATAACCTTGGGGCATAATAGAGGTCTGGTTTATCCCCTATAGTTATATTCCCATTGATGGAAACCTTCGGTTCCTGGTTAGGACTTCCTTTCTTTGTCGTGATAACAATAACGCCATTACCAGATCTTGCCCCCCAAATCGAAGCCGCTGCTGCATCTTTTAATACTGAGATACTCTCAACATCGTTTGGATTTATGTTGCTAATGTCACCATCATAAGGAAAATTGTCGAGGATAATTAAAGGTTCCGCATTTGCAAAAATGGTACTTCTACCCCTAATCGAAATTTTTGGTTCGTTAGCGCCACCATAAATATTTCCTTTAAAGACTAGCCCACTTGTCACTCCGTCCAATCTCTCCAAAATATTCGGGCTTACTCTTCTATTAAGTAGTTTATTGTCGATTACTGTGACAGAACCCGTAAGTTCATTAGGTTTAATTGTTTGATAGCCTGTATTAATCGTCACTTCGTCCAACTCCCCAGCACCAACCTCTAATTTTATATCCCCCAAATCCTTACTCACTTTTACCTCCCTCATCTTATACCCTAGATAGCTAATCACCAAAACCGCCTTCTCATCCACCCCAATCAAAATAAAACTTCCATTCTCATTCGTTCTGGTCATTCTATCAGTCCATTTGATTTTCACACTGGCCCCGCTCAACGGCACCCCTTGCTCATCCACCACACGGCCCCGCACATCAATACCAGCCCAGCGATCAGCCAGGCGTTCCAGAAAGGAAGGCGCTTTTTCTTTAATTAGTACAACCCTATCTTCAATGGTAAAACTGAGATTTTGTCCTTCTAATATTTTAATCAGCGCCTCTTCCAACGACACATTTTTTAAGCTGATGGTAATTGGTTTACTCCTGTTAAGGTATGCAGATTTGGCCAACACGTTAAAACCGGTTTGTTTCTGAATTTCGGCAAATACATTTTTTAAACTTTCTTTGTTGGTAGTTAAAGAAAATTTTTGTGCAAAGCCAGCAGCGCTAACCTGCATTAGGGATGCTATCAATATAACGGTGGTTAGTCGCATAATTAGCAATATTTTATGGTACAACCGCATGGGCATACCAGGTTTCTTCGTATAAAATTTATACATTTATAGCTTGGTTCTAAGCAGTGTGTCTTTACTTTCGACGGAACAGACACCTGCGGTTAAACTTCAATAATTTTTTTATTGGCCAGAGCCAGATCAACCAGGTCATGAAAATGGTCTGGTTGTTTTTTCATTAGCTTTTATTGGTTCTCAATGGTATTCAAGAGACCGCTTCGCTAAGTTTTCCCTCTTTAAGGGTCATTCCTGTAGCATCTCATCATACTATGTTCAGTTTTTAATGGTGAATTGATCGGTTTATTTTTTATCACTTAAATACAAGTATCTTTTTTCCCTCTACTTTAAAATGAATGCCTCCGGTTACTTCCAGCTTGGATAATATTTTAGATACCTGATCGTATCTGGAAACACTGCCATAAAAAAGTGCCGTTTTATCTACGTTTTGATAAATTACTTCTACATCGTACCACCTGGCTACTTTACGCATAATGCTCTCCAATGGTTCATCATTAAATATGAACTGTCCGTTTTTCCAGTCTATGGTCGCATTTGCATCTACTTGTACGCAGTTAATAGAGTTGTCTTTTAAAATGGCTTGTTGGTTGGGTTTGAGTACTACATTTCCCTCTTCGGCTACGCCACCTCTCCCCAAAGGGGCGAGGGAAGCCACTCGCACAGACCCTTCTAACAACGTCGCTTTTGTGCTTCCCTCATCCTCATAAGCACTGATATTAAAATGCGTACCCAGCACCGTTGTTGTCAAATTTTTGGTAGTTACTACAAATGGCTGATTTTTATTCCTAAATACTTCAAAGTAGGCCTCGCCGCTGAGTTCAACTTTTCTGATACCGCCACGCTCAATTAGCGGCGCATAATAAGTTAAACTCGATGCGGCGTTTAGCCAGACTTTTGTTCCATCAGGTAGACGCACCTGATAAGTTCCGCCGCGTGGGGTGGTGATGGTAAGGCTTCGTTCAGCCCCGTCATCTCGACGATAGGAGAGATCTCTTGAATTAGCATGACCAAGAGATTTAGCTCCGCTGAGCTCGCGAAGGGCTCGGTTCTCGTCGCTCCGCTCTGTCGAAATGACGGGTGTGTTATCGTTGTACTTCAAATCCGAAGCATCTATAATTACCCCGGTTTTGGCATCGCTTAAGTTTATGGTTTTACCATTGGCAAGGGTAAGGGTTGCGGTGTTTTTACCCGGGGCAATGTCGTTTGTATAGTTTGCAGAACCAGAACCAGGTTCAGGATTACTTGGTGCCTTAAAAAAGAACACGCCAAAAACAATCGCTGCTACGGCAGCGGCTACGCCGATAATGCGTGGCCAGAGTTTTATTGGGCTGTTTGGCTTAACGTCATTAGCAATAGCCTGCCAAACTTCATCCTTAACGCCCATTAATTCTTCGTCACTGAAATGCGGATATTCTACCTTCCATTGGGCATACCAGTTTTCCAGCAAGGCTAGTTCTTCAGCATTGCAGGTACCTGTCCTGTATTTGCTTAATAAATCTTGTAAATCTATATTATCCATAGCAACAAGGCTTGTATGCCCTTATAATGATATAGACAGCGAGCCACCCTACCATGGGGGTAAAAAAAATTAATATTAATTTAATATGTAAACAGTAATACCAGAAACAAGCTTAAGCCGAGCCTTAACCTGAGTATTTTCAAAGCATTTTTTACGTGACTTCTAACAGACTGTTCTGTTATTCCAAGTTCATTGGCAATTTCTTTATGGCTCATGTTGGTCTTTCTGCTCAACTCAAAAGCTGCCCTCATTTTTGGAGGTAAAGCTGCAACTTCCTTTTCGATAATCGCTGTAAGCTGCCGCTCCCTTAATCTATGATCGGTAATACAATTCTCGATAACAACCGAAGGGGGAAGTGCCGATAGGTATTTGGATTCAACACTCTTATGCGAAATCACATTCATTACCCGGTTTCTTACTGCGGTATATAAATAGTTGGACAGGTTTGTAAATGAAATAGATTCATGTTTAACCCATAAAGCAGTAAATAGCTCCTGAACTGTATCCTTTGCATCATCCTTATCCCTAAGTCTGCTAAAAGCATGCAAATAGAGTAAACTAAAAAACCGGTTATAGATCTCAGTAAACGCAATCCTATCCCCGCTTTTTAACAAAGCCGTCAGTTCCTGATCAGTATATCCGCTATAAGCAGCCATGATAATAGGTTTATCCCTTTGTATAAAAATACGTAAATTTTTCTGTAAGTCTAATTATAAATTCATATAAGTTGGTAACAATTAGCCGATTATTTACTTTTTCGTAGTAAAATCAATGCAATAAGTATAATTGAAGGCTGGGAAGGCGGTATAATTAAAAATTCGATAAACCAGCAAACAAAACGAGCATCAAAATTTTGGTTTTCTGGATTATTTAAATAACATTTGTTTAACTAACGTATTATTTAACAATGGCTTTTTGCGCCACGATTGTATTTCTGCAATAGGAAATACCTGTGTAGGCATGGCCCTAATTAATTCTCTTAATGCTGGATAATTTTTTGAGTTTGCAATGGTTTAATGACAGAAAACCATATCAAAACAACGTAAAGTATGACCTGGAATATTTAAAAATATTCAGGCATCTTTTTTATGGCCTGGGTAGTGTTTTAAAGAAAACAAATGGTACAATGGGGCCTAATGAAATGCGCGAGCTGGCGTATATAGTGACTGCTTATTTTGAAGACCGGGTAAACAAAATTGGTTTTTGGGAAACGGTACTGGCCGAGCACCAAACCCTGTACGGAAAGCGCATTCCATTCTATACAACCGAAGAACTTGCTGAGTGGGACGACTGCGAAGACATTCATCCTGCCGACATCCATTACCTTACTTTTGTATACTGTGCCTTTTTACACCGCACCAAACAAATTAAGGAAATGCCCCCCGAAATGTTCTTTATTGGTTTCCGCGATCTGGCTTTTGATTACCTGGACCAGATTGAAGAGGTACGTACCACCGATTTTTACAAGGAAATGCTGGTTGCGGATGGCTCAGCTACAGAATTTAAGAACATACTGCAATGGTTTGCCTACGACAGTTACCTGTTTGGATATGAGCTTAAGTATTATTGGCTTGCACAGGGGCAGCAACTAAGACAGCAGGAGCCAAACATCGACAAGCGCACGTTAGAAATTAACATGCAGATCGTAATGAATGATATCATGCACAAAAGAAATACCAGCTTATCAGGGCTTAATCCTGTTGATGTACTGGCTAAAACTTTAAACTGGCCCGGGCAGAAAAGGCAGGATACTATGGATTTTAAGTTTTATGTAGAAGGTGTATTTGAAATTGATGAAACCGACCCAAAATATTATTATTTTAAGCATAACCTGATGAATGATGTTTTTCCGGTTTTAAAAACAAGCATCCCCAACTTAAAGCCAGGCAGCTTAGCCAGGGCCAGGTACTACCGTACCGTGCTGCAAAGATGGGACGGTGCTTACATTTTAGCTGCCCCCCTGGCTGCCGAAATGGATGAAGACCATATATTTTTCTGGAATAAAGAATTTGCCTATGATTATAGTGTGCACAATAAAGCTTTTAGAGAACGGCAAAAGGAGGCGTTAAAGGCCGAGGCAGACGAAGCTTTTACTTTTTTTGGTGTATCCCAAAAAACATTTCGCAATGCCGAAGAGATGATCAATGCCTTAAATACATTTTATAAATGGCAGTTTGATAAGGCTGTAAGAGAAGGACGGGCAGATGCTGGCAAATATAACGCAATTGAAGCCCGTACGCATCACATCGGTGCAGAAACAGATTTGTGCATACACATTGCGCCTGATGATGGTATGTCCATTACTTCAAATCATTACGCTACCTTAAACCGGTTAAATGAACTGAGATCTGTTTACGGACTGGCAAACGATGCTGTTTTGATGGTACCCATTCCGATTTCGGCCTGGCAAAACCTTTGGGAATCTTTTAAACCGGTGCCAGCAACAAACGACAGCTGGTGCATCAATACCATGGATGATTTAATGGCCTTGTTTAGAATTTATAGACCAAAGGATTTTTCGGCATTAAGAAAGCCGGTGATTACGCTTCTTGATCTGAGTTACAGGTAAACATTTGCTGAAACATTGGGTTGTGCAGTGAAGAGGAATTGATTTCATTCAACTTTGAGTATGCCTTGAGTAACCATTGGGCAAGGGTTGGTTAAGCCTTGATATACCCCCAGGCTTAAGAAAGGCATACTCAATACTTGATCATTACATCCTCAGTACAAAACAAATCCTTAACCCTTATAGCTGCCAATTGGAAAAGTGTAAGTGACAGTGTATGGGTATAATTAGACGAACATTATCGAATTGATCGTGGCTTAAATATAAAGAAACTGACCAATGCAAGGAAAACTACCCCAATTCCGCCGAACAAAGTCAGCAGTTGAAAACCGCCAGCTAATGCCTGATGTGTAATATCGCCAGCCGGGTCTAAAGTTGCAATCCTGGGATATTTTTCCAGAAGGCCAGCAAAATTTCCTGCTGCGATCTTTTCAACCACCGAATGGAGCTGAGGACTATCAAAAACTCCTGCGAATGCAATCTTTAAATGAATGAGCACACCTTTACTTAACAAGAATCCCATTAAAGCAATATTGATTGCCAGGGTGATCAGTCTTGCACTCATGTCTATCCCTGAAGCCATACCTGCACGGTCTGAACTCACAGCACCTGTGGTAGTGTTGGTAACCGTAGTATTAGAGAACCCTAGTCCGATGCCGGACAACAACATACCTGGTATCATGGTCCACGACCCCATGTGTGCAACATGGATGCCAAACCACATCAATATAAATCCCAGTCCGATGATAAAAAGCCCGAATGGGATAACGATACCGGGCCGGTATTTCATCAAAAGCCGCTCGGCCAGTGGTGGAACTACCAATGTAGGCAAAGTATAGGCCAGCAGCATCGTACCGGCCATAAGGCTACTGTATCCCAACACACCCTGAAAATAGATAGGAAGGTAGATTATAAAGGGCCAAAAACAAAAGTTCATGCCAATAGAGCCAATGATGGCCCCGGAAAAGTCCCGTATCCTGAATACGGTAAAATCAAACATAGGCTGGGTGCTTGTCTTTTCTGCATATAAAAAGAGCAGAAAACAAGCTGCAGATGCCCCCAGAATCAATAGCGCGTAAAGGCTTGAAAATCCCATTGCGGGTCCCTGGGTAATGTAATAAATCAGTCCAAAAACAGCTAAGGAAAGAGTGACCATCCCTAAGGTGTCCAATCGCTGTATTTGAGCCGACCGCGATTCCCGCACCCCGGCCCATGCAAGTCCCAGTGTAAGCAAGCTGAGTGGCACATGTACCAGAAACACCCATTTCCAGCTTAAAAATGTGAGGATCATACCGCCAATTAGAGGCCCGAACCCCAAGCCTACTCCAAAAACAATCCCCCAGGCGGCAAAGGCCAGGCTGCGTTCGCGTCCGTCCTGGAACTGGTGAGAAAGAATCGCAACCTGGCAGATCAGCATAATGCCTCCGCCAAGTCCTTGTAAAAAACGTCCTGTGATGAGTAATGGCATCGCTGTGGCCAGCCCACAAAGCAGAGAGGTTATACCAAAAAGCACAAGCCCGGCTATAAAAACAAGTTTGCGACCATAGCGGTCTGCAAGCGTACCGGAAGCCATCAATACTGTAGTGCAAGCAATGGTATAGGCATTCATGATCCATTGTACATCACTGAAATTGCCTTTTAATAATTTTTCGAGCGTGGGCAGTAATACCGGCACACTAGATATTTCCAGTCCAAACATTAATGAGGAAAGGCAAACGGCGGCCAGGGTAAGTGTATTCTTTTTGTCTTTAAACATAGTTTTTATTTCTGTGGTCATTTTTAACAAAAGTAGACCGAAAAAGGCATGACTATTCGGTTCATTTTTATGATAAAAAGGTATGTTTGTATTATGGTTAAACAAAATATGCACCAGCAGGTAGAGCTGGAATACCTCAAAACTGATCACTGCCCACTAGGTGACCGGCAGTATAGTTTCTTTGAAATGGTGTACCTCATTTCTGGTAAGGGCACCGTCTGTATCAATGGCAACCGCATGGCCTATCGTGACGGGAACCTATTATTACTCACGCCCAACGACCGCCATACTTTTGAAATAACTGAAGTAACAGAGTTCCTGCTGATCCGGTTTAGCGATAGTTACGTTCGGAGTTATCCCTGGAAAAGTATTCACCACCTGGAATGTCTGCTCTTCTATGCCACACATCTATCGGGTTGCGTAATGCGCTGCAAGGACGACAGCCGTCTGGTTGAGATGATTGTCGAATCGCTACTGTTTGGGATGAAGCTTGGAGGTGTTTACCAGCAAGATCTGGACATGAACCTGGTAAACGCACTGATTGTTATTGCAGCCAGAAACATTTCAAAGATAAGGCCTGAAAACGTCCGTACCAATACAGATAAGCGCATACTCCAGATCATCAATTATATCGAGCGCCATATTTTTATGCCAGATCAACTGACTGCGGCTGCAATAAGTCAGACTTTTGGGATTTCACAGGCTTACCTGGGTGTTTATTTCAAGAAGCAATGCGGAGAAACTATCCAGCAGTTCATTACCAGCTACAGGATCCGGCTGATCGAATGGCGGTTAAAGTTCAGCGATCTCCGAATCAATGAACTTGCTGATGAATTCGGTTTTGCCGATGGCAGTCACCTGAACAAGTTCTTTAAGAAGCAGAAAGGCATAAGTTTGACTGGTTACAGGCAGAATTTATGAATGAATAGCATAAAATTTGGACATTTATGCTGTATATTAGGGAAGCTTATCGCAAAATATGTTTAAGAACTACTTCATTTTATTATTGGTTTGCTTTATAAGCCCGAATTTTGTTCATGCTGGCACTCCTTTATTTAACAAGGGGTATGATGTGGATACAAGCCTTCATATTAAAAAACCAGGCCCTGAGTTGGAAATTTATCTGTTACTTGGACAGTCAAATATGGCTGGGAGAGGACCGCTTTTAGCGGAATACATCGAAATGCAGCAGCCCAATGTTTTGGTTTGGGATAGGGAAGGTAAATGGGCGATAGCGAGGCATCCTTTACATTACGATAAACCCAAGTTTGCAGGTGTTGGCCCCGGCCTGTCTTTTGGTTTTGCAATGGCCCGGTCAAAGTCAAATGTCCGTATCGGATTGGTGCCATGCGCAGTGGGCGGAACCAATATTGATGTTTGGAAGCCTGGTGCTATGGACAAGGCGACAAATACGCATCCCTTTGATGATGCGGAAATGAGGATAAGGGAAGCGATGAAATATGGGGTGGTAAAAGGGATGATCTGGCATCAGGGTGAAGCAAATAGCGGTGCCCAAAATATGATCGGCTATTTAGATAAGCTAAATGAACTGATCACCAGGATCAGGAAAATGGTGGGTAACGAAAAATTGCCGGTTGTAGTTGGAGAGTTGGGCCGGTATAAAACCAATTATCAGCAATTTAATAAGATGCTGGCCGGGGCTCCGCAAATGATTCCGAACCTGGCATTGGCCACGTCGGAATCACTGGTGGATAAAGGTGACCTGACACATTTCGATTCGCCTTCGGCTACTGTCTACGGGGAGCGATATGCCGATAAAATGTTATGGCTTCAGCGAAATATAAAATAGTTAGCCTTATCGGATAAATGCTTCTGCAAACTCTACTGCAAAATCCTCTAGCTTGACTTTCCCAAATGTTGAAGGCCTGTTGTTAAAATAGTGTTCATATAATTTACCGCTTCGGGTGGCATCGCCCATTTCTACATAGCTTTTAGCCATCACCTCTGGCAAGCCTGCCTGTAACATGCCTTGCAAAGCCTCTTCATCATTAAATGCTACCCAGGGAAGTTCTGGTTTACCAATGGCCGTACCCAATACACCAGCCACATTTGCAGCAGTGCTTTCGTCGCTGGCAATATACCTTATGCTTTTACCTGTAAAAGTCTGCTGCAATTCTTCTGCGGCTACCGCTGCAATATCGTTTGGATGTACCAGTACAAGTGGTGTTTCCGGGCCATAATTTGAACCTAAAATGCCTGCATGTTTAATCATATCGATGTTTCCAAGGAAGTTGATGTAAAAAAATGCCGGGCGCAGTTGTTTAACAGCTACACCATCCAGTTGACTGTAGGTTTTCTCCACATCGTGAAGACCCGAAATAGGACCTGTACCCCCGTCTAAATGTGCACCGATACTGCTCAGGTTAACCACTTGTTTAATGCCAGAGGCCTGAATGGCTTCGGCATATTTTTTACCGGTGCCAGCTATAAATTGCCTGATGTTAGGTGCCCCAAAATTTGGTGGAACCATAGTATAAATGGCGTCTTTGCCAGAAAAGGCAGAGGTTAAGAAGGCTACATCTTCTACTGAACCAATAGCTGCAGTGGCGCCAAGGGCTTCAATAGCCTTAGCTTTAGCTGGATTGCTGCTAATGATGGTAACATGGTGTCCGGTAGCGATTAAGATTTCTGCCAATGGTTTACTGATATTTCCTAGCGATCCTGTGATTGTAAAATTCATGGTTATATATTTTAAATTGTTGAATACAAAGGTATATTTGTACTTACTTTTATACAAGTACTTACCCCAAAGTATGTAACTATGACCGCAATTAAAGAAAGTTCAACGCGTAATTTTAACAAGCAGGTTTCTGCTATTTCTTGTCCCGTTACCTACGTAATGAACAAGATTGGCGGGTATTGGAAGCCGATTATTTTGTATCACCTTTCCAACGGCCCGAAGCGTTACAGCGAATTAAAGCGGGCCATCCCCGAAATCACAGAAAAGATGCTGATCCAGCATTTGAAGCAGTTGCAGGAAGATAATCTGGTGCTAAGAACTGCGGAACCTGTTGTTCCTCCATTTGTTACCTATTCATTAACCCCTGCAGGAGCGAAGTTGCAACCTGTGCTCAATGCGATGGCAGTATGGGGGTTAGATGATATGGAACAGAGAAGGTGAAAAGAAAAAATAAAATCTACCACGGCCTTAATAGTCAACAGGTAGCATCTTCATATAATCCCCAATTTTTATATGGTCTTTTTTCCGGAAAGGGATATCAAGGTTTCTGACTTTTACTATACGTGATACCCTGAAGTCGCGGTATTCATTGCGCAGGTGGCACCAGGCAATAAGGTGCCAGTTATAGGCATAAAATACCAGTCCTATAGCCTCAAGTTCCCTTTTACTGCTTTCGCCGTTATTGTTCTGGTAATCGATTTCGATTATACATCGGCCTGAAATGGCATTTTGAAGGGTGGACAGGTGGTCAAACTCATCGTTCAGCATTTCATGGTTCAGCTGAAACTTTATACTTTCATTCAGGAGTTCAAGTTTTTCCCTTTGAGCATGTTTTAAAACTGCCTTCACCTTGTTCAGTGCCGTAGTGTAATTGGCCAAAATAGACCTGTCCGCAAAACGCGATACCAGACGCTCCATGATGAGCAAGGCATTGGCCTCATCCTGGGAAAAAGAAACCGGCGGAAGAAAATAGCCCTGTACAATAAAATAGCCTTTGGGTTGTTCAAAGCTGATAGGAACCCCCTGCTCCAGGAGGGCCTTAATGTCGCGGTATACCGTTCGTACACTGATCTGGAACTGATCAGCAATTTGATCTGCTGTAATGTATTTCTTGGTTTGGAGTAATAAAAGTATGCCAAACAGCCGGTCAATTCGGTTCATCAGGTTTATGGATTGGTAAAAACAAAATTAACATTATTAGATGGAAAAATCTTTTATTTGCGTATGATATCATACATTTCGGCAACTTATGTACATCCCGTTGTTGGCCCGCCAATAAAGAACGGGGTACTTGCTGTTGGCCCTGATCGGGCAATTGAGGCGGTATTTACTGCAGAGGAGGCTAAAGAAAGGAAGATTAGGAACATCAAATACCATGACGGTCTGTTGGTGCCAGGTTTTGTAAATACACATTGTCACCTTGAACTCTCTAACCTTTGTTACCAGATCAGGCGGCATACCGGTTTACCGGAATTTGCAAAATCGGTCATCAGGTCACGTACTTCAGATGAGTATGAAATTGAAACGGCTATGCTGAAGGCTGATATAGAGATGTTTGAAAATGGCATAGCTGCCGTGGGTGATATTTCGAATCAGCTGATCTCCAGGAAATTTAAAAACAATACACCCATTCATTACCATACCTTTTTGGAGATAATGGGATTCAACCCCGATAAAGCGAAAGAGGCGATAGCCAGGGCATTGAAATTTAAGGAAGAATTTGCCCCTTTACCAGTCTCAATAGTGCCACATGCGCCGTATTCTGTTTCAAAAGAGTTGTTTGCCGAGCTTCGTTTGCATCAAGAGGAGATGGCAGGGATGTTAAGTATTCATAACCAGGAATCGGCAGATGAAAATGCCTTTTTTGAGCATAAAACAGGTGGCTTTTTAGGTCTTTTTGAGTTTTTAGGACAAGACATCAGTTTTTTTGAGGCCCCTGGAACCAGTTCAATAAAAGCTTTTCTGCCACTGATCTCGCCCGGACTAAGAACTTTGCTGGTACACAATACTTATACTACGGCAGAAGATGTAGCTTTTGCCGTCGCTATCCATCCTAATTTATACTGGTGCCTTTGCCCGCATGCCAATCTGTATATAGAAAATAAACTGCCCGATGTGAATATGCTGCGCGCTGCCGGTTTAAGGCTAACAATTGGGACGGATAGTTTGGCCAGTAATACCCGGCTGAGCATTCTATCGGAAATGAACCTGTTGCAGGAGCATTTTAATGTGCCAACTGAAGAATTATTAAAATGGGCAACAATTAACGGGGCCGAATTTTTAGGCTTAGCGTCAGAATTTGGTAGCTTTGAGCCCGGAAAACGTCCCGGGGTTAATCTGGTTGATTTTACGGAAAAAGATGGTGCAGTAATTTTAGGGGATAAAGTAAAACGGCTGTTTTAATATTGAATATGACAAATAAGATCACTGAACTTTTTGATATTAAATATCCGGTTATACAGGCAGGGATGGTATGGTGCAGTGGCTGGCGTTTGGCATCAGCTGTGTCTAATGCCGGTGGTTTGGGTATTATAGGTGCCGGATCGATGTATCCTGATGTGCTTCGGGAACACATCCGCAAATGTAAGGTGGCTACCTCCGGGTCTTTTGCAGTAAACGTACCCTTGCTTTATCCCAACGTAGAGGAAATTATGCGGATCATAGTTGAAGAAGGGGTGCGTATCGTATTTACATCGGCAGGCAACCCGGCCAGCTGGACTTCTTTTTTAAAAGAGAAAGGGATTATAGTGGTACATGTAATTGCCAATACAAAGTTTGCACTGAAAGCGGAAGCCTGTGGCGTGGATGCCATAGTTGCCGAAGGTTTTGAAGCAGGCGGGCACAATGGGAGGGAAGAAACTACCACGATGTGCCTGATTCCTATGATCAGGGCGGCTGTTAAGCTTCCTTTGATTGCTGCTGGGGGTATTGGCAGTGGCAAGGCTATGCTGGCAGCGATGGCCTTGGGTGCAGATGGCGTTCAGGTCGGATCTGCTTTTGCTGTTGCAGAGGAATCTTCTGCACATCCTTATTTTAAGGACCGGATTATCCATGCTGCTGAGGGGGATACAAAACTGAGTTTAAAAAAACTGGTGCCGGTACGTTTGCTGAAAAATGAGTTTGCAGAGGCGGTTGCGGAAGCAGAGGCAGCGGGGGCCAGTGCCGAAGTACTGATCAGTATGCTGGGCAGGGCCCGTGCAAAATTGGGTATGTTTGAAGGGAATATGAAAGAGGGTGAACTGGAGATTGGCCAGGTATCGGCCATGCTGAAGGAGATAAAACCGGCAGCAGAAATACTGAACCATATGTGGCGGGAGTTTTTGCTTGAAGTAGAGCGGATTAAAGAATTTGACGTATGAAGAAAATACATTTAAATATAAAAATTACTGGAAAAGTGCAGGGTGTAACTTTCAGGGAGACTACAAAATATGTGGCCGACCAATCGGGAATTAAAGGTTTTGTGCGGAATGAACCTGATGGTTCGGTCTATATTGAGGCCGAAGGAGAGCAATGGGAACTGGATTCATTTTTGGAATGGTGCAATGACGGGCCAGATAGGGCAAAAGTGGAAAATTGTGCTGTTGAGATGGCCGAACCGAAACATTTTACTGATTTTGTAATCCTGAAAAAATAATGTCGGTATTAAAAAAGTTTTTGGGACAAACGGCCGTATATGGCATCAGTACAGTCTTTTCGCGGCTATTTAATTTTATTTTGACCCCTCTTTTTACCAGGGCCTATCCTTCGGCTACTTATGGCATCTTTACAAAGATGTATGCCTATGCATCAATGATCAATGCAGTATTGGCTTTCGGTATGGAAAGTACTTATTTCAGGTACCTGAACAAGCATGAAGACAAAAAACAAGAAGTGTACAATAACTCGTTTTTATGCATTGTTTTTATCTCGCTGCTATTCCTGATCACCGGTTTTGTTTTTGTAAATCCAATTGCCAGATATCTTTCTGCTGACCCGGCACAGCTTGCTGATTACAAAAAGTATGTGCAATATTTTATCGGTATTTTATTTGTTGATGCCATTTGCGTAATTCCCTTTGCTAAATTAAGGGCAGAAGACCGCGCCTTTAAGTACAGTGTGGTTAAGTTCCTGAATATCGGAAGCTTTGTAGGCTTTAACTTGTTGTTTATTTTTGTGGTACCAGCCATCATTAAACACGAATGGCCAATGGCCGACTGGCTGGTTTCGTGGTATCGGGAAAAATGGGTGGGTTATGTGTTCATTTCTAACTTAATTGCCAGTTTGGTTACCTTTCTGTTGTTGCTACCCGAGTTTTTTAAGCTGCAACTCAGGTTTGACAGAGCGCTTTTTGCGAAGATGTTCAGATATTCCTGGCCTATCCTGGTGGCCAACCTGTCCTTCATCGTGAACGAAAACCTTGACAAAATTGTGTTAAGTGAACTTTTACCAGAGCATATTGCTGATCATGAGGTAGGTATTTATGGTGCTGTCTGTAAAATCGCAGTTTTCATGAGCATATTTATTACAGCATTCAGATTAGGGGCAGAACCTTTCTTTTTTAGCTACGCAAAAAATGCAAACGCCAAAAATACTTATGCCCTGATTTTGCATTATTTCGTAATTGCATTGGCGCTTTTATTTGTAGGATTGATTGCGAATATAGAGCTGCTCAAATATTTCATAAGCAGGGATAAGGCACATATAGCCGAATATTGGGTGGGCTTACCTGCGGTACCCTACCTGCTTTTTGGTTACGTATGCCTGGGTATTTACATGAACTTATCTATCTGGTACCGATTATCGGATCAAACCAGATTCGGTTTATACATTTCTGTCGTTGGCGCCGTTATAACTATAGTGATGAATTTTGTGCTGATTCCTAAATATAGCTATATGGGTTCTGCATGGGTGTCTATGCTGGCCTATTTTGTAATGATGGTGATTTCTTATGTACTTGGACAAAAACACTATCCCATACCTTATGACTTGAAAAGGATGATCACCTATCTGCTGGTTTCGGTACTGTTGGTAGTGCTTTCTTTTTGGGTATTTAACCGAAATATTTATATTGGTAATACCATGCTTCTGGTTTTTTTCGCCGGCATTATTTATTTTGAAAAGGATCAGTTGAAACTTATATTAAAAAAACGATGAACATAAATATCATTAACAATTCCGGGCACCCGCTGCCACAATATGAAACTGCCCATGCTGCAGGGATGGACTTACGTGCTTTTATAGAAACAGAAATTACGATAAAACCGTTGCAGCGGGTACTGGTGCCAACAGGTTTGTACATAGAACTGCCTGTAGGCTATGAGGCCCAGATCCGTCCGCGTAGCGGCCTGGCCTATAAACATGGCATCAGTATTGTGAACGCACCAGGGACGATAGATGCGGATTATCGCGGAGAGCTTAAAGTGTTGCTGGTGAATTTATCGGATACGGATTTTGTGGTGAACAATGGCGACAGGATTGCGCAAATGGTAATTGCAAAGCATGAGACCGCTGTGTGGAATGTGGTTGAAGAACTAAGTGGAACGGAAAGGGGTGCCGGTGGTTACGGGCATACCGGTAAATAAACTGCATGAAAGGAAAAGTGTTTTTATTGATTTTGCTGAGCTATATACCTGCAGTACAGGCGCAACAGCCTGTGCAGGGATATGTAGATAGTAATCTCGTGAAAACGCTTTTTTTTGCCGGCCTGCGTGATAAGTTGAACGAGGATTATAGCAGGGCCAATGAAAGTTTTACCAAAATACTGGTGCTAGACCCTAACAATGCAGCCGTCCACTATGAAATTGCGGTAATGAACTACCGGCAGAATAAACTTTTTGAAGCTGAAATGGCCATAAAAAAAGCCCTTGTTGCTGATGGTAACAATGTGTGGTACTGGATGCTGATGGCTGAGTTGTATAAACGAAAGGGCGATATGGAAGCTCTGGTAGAGGTTCTGAACCAGATGATCAGGCTTGCACCGGATAAGGAGGCCTATTATTACGACCGGTCTAATGCCTGGCTACTGGCTGGGAATACAGACGCCGCTATGAAAGGTTATGATGAGCTGGAAAAAAAATTCGGCAATTCTGAAGCACTGAACCATGCCAGGCAACGGGTAACGATGGAAAAGGATGATACTGCAGGTGGACAAAATGAGGGCCATCAGGCAGCAGCCTCGCTGAGCCCGGAACAAACAATGCTGGTACTTGGCGAAAAATTGTACAGGCAGGGCGATCTGAAAGGGGCAATGGCCCAGTTTAAATCAATACTTAAAAATACCGATCAGATTTATATGGCCTGGGAACGTGCAATACATATTGAAGTGGTACTGGGTTTATATGCCGAGGCTTTAAAAACAGCAGATGAAGCTTTATCTTTATATCCTAGTCAGGCAGTTCTGTATTATCATAAGGCTGTAGCCCTGCAACATATAAGTAATTATACGGAAGCCCTGACAAATATCGAAACTGCCTTGCAGCTGGATGAAGGAAATGCGCTTTATATGGAGCTTTATGGCGATGTTTTGTTTTTGAAAGGAGAGCCTGCCCAGGCATTGCTGCAATGGAAAAAGTCGAAAGCGGCAGGGAACAGTTCTGAAAAATTAAATAAAAAGATCAATGAACGGAAGTATTTGGAATAAATGGATTTGCGCAGTATTGATTTCGACAGGTTTACTGGCCTGTAAGGCTAAAAAAGCAATAGTTGCTGTACCAAAAACAGGCGGAACCGCTGTGGTAAACAACAGGAAATCTGAGAACCTGGCCATGCTGAAAAAAAACGATCTTTCTTTTAATACCCTCTCTTTAAAAGGGAAGGCGAGTCTTAGCATCAATGGGAACAGCAACAATGTGAACATGAACATTAAGATCAAAAAAGATGAAATGATATGGGTAAGTGTAACTGCAATTGCAGGGATAGAGGTAGCCCGTGTTTTAATTACACCTGACAGCATTAAGGTGAGGAACAATTTTCAGGGGGTATACCTGAAAAAACCTTTTGATTATGTGCATGCCTATGCCAATAAGCAGGTGAGCTTTAAATTGCTGCAATCGGTACTTTCCGGAAATACCATTGATGATTTTATGGTAGCACAATCGGAACTGGGGCAGCAGAATGGAGTTTGGGAGCTAAAGGGGCAGCAGCAGGATCTGGCTTACAGGGTAGTGTTCAATACTTTATTGAAAGTTAGCGAGAACAATCTGAACGATGTGAAATCGGGCAAAGCTTTAAAGGTTGTGTATGGGGATTACCAGAAAGTAATTGACGAACTTTTCCCTTCCAATATGCAGATCAGTTCGTTGGCAGGGATAAAACAGGTAGACATTCAGTTCGATTTTTCAAAGATTGAACGCAATGTTCCACTTGATTTTCCGTTTAGTGTTCCTAAGAAGTATGAAGTAATAAACTGATTTTTTTTATACTTTTGACCCGATGAAGTTAAACAAATCCCTTTTACTTTTATTATTTATATTCTCCGTATCCCTTGTGCGTGCACAAAGCAGTTCGGAACTCAAAAGAAAAAAAGAAGCCATACAAAGAGAAATTGAACTTTTGCAGCGAAACCTGAATAAAACGGCCAATAACAAGAAACTTACCTTAGGTCAGATCAATGCCTTGAATACCAAAATCAAGCTGATGCAGGATAAAATCACGGTGATCAACTCTGAGATCAAGAACCTGGATAACCAGATCCACGAAAATACCAATACTGTAATTACTTTAAAAGGTCAACTGAACCAGCTGAAGAAAGAATATGCAGCGATGATCAGGTTTGCACAGCGGAACAAGAATGCTTATGATAAAATGATGTTTATTTTTGCCGCCAAAGATTTTAACCAGGCTTACAAAAGGATCAAATATTTACAGCAATTTGGTCAATACCGTAAAAAACAGGCAGGTTATATACAGGGCACGCAAAAAGACCTGAATTATAAGATTGTGGTGCTGGATAAGAACCTGAAGGAGAAAAGCAGTTTATTGCATGAGCAGGAGAACGAGAAGGACAAACTGGGTAAGAATAAATCACAACAGTCGGCCGTACTGAGCAAGTACAGCAAGCAGGAAAAGCAATACCGGCAGGATATAGCTACGCGAAAAAAACAGCAGGCGCAGCTTGACAGGAGTATCCGTGCTGCAATTGCACGCGAGATCGCTTTGGAGCGTAAACGTGCTGAGGAAGCGGCGAGGGCTGCTGCTGCAAAAGCTGCCGCCGCCGCCGCGGCAAAAGCAAGGGCCGAGAACAGACCTGTACCGGCAGCGCCTGTTGCCAAACCTAAAGAAAGCAGCGGGGGGTATATGGCGGCAACACCAGAGGCGGCACGTTTATCAGCAGCTTTTGAAAGTAACCGCGGTTCACTGCCCTGGCCGGTGGCTGCGGGATCGATCACGGAAAGCTTTGGAAAGCATAAGGAGGGACAGGCCAGTTATGACAATGCGGGGGTAACCATCCAGACTGCAGAAGGGGCCGGTGTACGTGCTGTATTTAATGGGAAGGTGACCAAAGTAGGGAACGCACTTGGCCGGTATTATATATTGATCAAACATGGGCAATTTTTTACAGTTTACCAGAATTTAAGGTCGGTAAGCGTAAGCGCAGGCGATGATGTGACCACCAAACAGAACATTGGCACTGTGGCGTCTTCGGGTGATGTGCCGGAGTTGCAATTTCAGATTTACAGGGGAACTGCGGCACAAAATCCCGCTGCCTGGATAGCAAAATAATTATTTCCTTTTACTTATAGCTTTTTAAAAGGTATCAGAGAGATCGTAATATTGTTATTGGCAACAATATTTGCTAAGTTTGTGTTATTGTAAGTTAAAACAGAGTTGAGATGTATACAGGCACGTTAGTGGAATTCTTAAATATGGGCGGAGGAGAGATAATGCTGATCCTTGCTGTGGTACTTTTGTTGTTTGGAGGTAAAAAATTACCTGAACTGGCAAGAGGGCTTGGAAAAGGTTTGAGGGACTTTAAGGATGCTTCGGAAGGCGTAAAGCGTGAAATCCACAGAAACATAAATTCCGTAGGTATAACCGATGAGATCAATGACATTAAATCGGCCATTAATGATGACGACAGCAGCAGGCCTCATCCTTACGATTATACACCCAATGAAAATACGTATGTAGCCCAGGATGAGCCTCATAAGGAAGGGATAAATTTAGAAAAGAAAGAAGATACGGCTGAGCATGTTGAACATGTTGATGAAGCTGGTAAAGATAAAATAGACACAGATAAAAAAAACTTTAACTAAAATATCATGTTTGACACAACAATATTAGCTTTTGGATTGGGCGGCGGAGAGATTGCTGTTATCGTAGTAATAGTATTATTACTTTTTGGCGGTAAAAAAATTCCTGAACTGATGCGTGGGCTTGGAAAAGGAATTAAAGAATTTAAAGACGGGAAAGATGGTAATGATGAGGAAACGGTAGAACAGAATCCTACTAAAAAACCTTTGTAGGTTACCAACCCGATTTTTTAATTTTATAATGTATTCTTGATTTTGAAGAAGTATAACTCCTTAAAAGAGATACAAAGCCTTATTGAGCAAAAAGAGCTTAGTTTACCTGACTTATTGGACTATTATTTTAAGCAGATAGAAAAACATCAACACCTCAATGCCTTTAATGAGGTGTTTTTTTATTCTGCAACAAACCAGGCTAAACTGGTACAGGAAAAGATAGCACAGGGAACAGCGGGTAAACTGGCAGGTATGGTGATTGGTATAAAAGACAATATCTGTTATAAAGACCATCAGGTTAGTGCCTCTTCTAAAATGCTGGAAGGTTTTGTTTCCCCCTATTCTGCCACAGTTGTTGAACGTCTGATTGCTGAGGATGCTGTGATCATTGGCAGACTGAACTGCGATGAGTTTGCGATGGGCGGCTCTAATGAAACTTCGTATTATGGGCCGGTTAAAAATGCGGCCGACAGTGAAAAAGTCGCCGGAGGTTCATCAGGAGGTTCGGCTGTTGCTGTACAGGCCGATCTTTGCCTTTCTGCTTTAGGAACAGACACCGGAGGTTCGGTAAGACAGCCTGCTGCATTTTGTGGTTGTATAGGTTTAAAGCCTACTTATGGGCGGATTTCAAGATATGGCGTAATTGCTTATGCTTCATCCTTTGATCAGGTAGGTACCATTACTTCTTCAGTTGGTGATGCTTCAGTTTTACTGGAAGTTTTAGCTGGTGCAGATGATTATGACAGCACGGTAGCCAAATTGCCGGTGCCTGATTATCAGGCCGGCCTGCTTGCAGACAGTGCTGCTTTCGGGAAAGGTACGTTTAAAAAGAAAAAAATCGCTGTTTTGAAGGAGACTTTGGAAAGTGAAGCGCTGGATACGGATATCAAAAATGCAATATTAAATGCCATCGGCGAATTAAAGGAACAGGGACATACGGTTGAGTATGTTTCTTTTGATCTGCTCGATTACCTGGTGCCAGCTTATTATGTGCTGACTACGGCCGAGGCTTCCTCGAACCTGTCACGCTACGATGGGGTACATTACGGGCATCGCAACATGGAAGCAACTAGCCTGAATGAACTTTATAAATTATCGCGGGCTGAAGGTTTTGGTGAGGAAGTGAAACGCCGGATTTTATTGGGGACATTTGTTTTAAGTGCAGGATATTACGATGCTTATTACCAGAAAGCACAGCAGGTGAGGAGGCTGATCAGAGAGAAAATGGAAGAACTGCTAACCCGGTTTGACGTGATAATAAGCCCAGTAGCACCAACACCCGCCTTTAAAATAGGAGAAAATATTGACGATCCTTTGGTGATGTACATGGCTGATATATTTACAGTACTGGCCTCGTTAACAGGTATTCCTGCAATTGCTGTCCCTTTGGGCAATAATTATTCAGGTTTACCGTTAAGTGTTCAGTTGATGGCCAGACATTTTGGAGAGCAGGACCTGTTGTCTTTAGCTCATAACTTTTTAAATGCCAGGCAACTGACCAATTAAACCAATGAACCAAAAACCATCATAAGCTTGTAGTACGGGAAAAGATGCCTGTGGCAGACTTAATAAATATTATGCCTATGAGACTAATAGTACGCTTTGTATCTTATTGTATTTTGGCTTTCACCTGCTTTACGGCAGATGCACAGCAACGTATGCTGCAGATTACAGATACAACCTATGTGCCTGTTGTTGAAGAAGCAACAACTTTTTATAACCACAATTACATGTATAAGGCCAGGTTGGATTCTATTCAGAAAACAGTTCCGCTAAGCTACAATGAATATGTACAGAAGTACATTGATATTTATGCAGGCCGTAAAGATATGATGGGCAAAATGCTTGGGCTTTCGGGCTATTATTTCCCAATCTTTGAAAAGGCTCTAAAAAGCTATAACATTCCAGAAGAGATCAAATACCTGCCAATCATTGAATCCTCGATGAACCCACACGCAGTTTCGAGGGTTGGGGCAACCGGATTATGGCAGTTTATGTTTGCTACAGCTAAGGGGTATGGACTGAATATGGATAACTTTGTGGATGAACGTAAAGACCCTATACAGGCCAGCTATGCAGCTGCGGCATATTTCAGAGATGCTTATGAAGAACTGGGCGACTGGTTGCTGGCAATTGCAGCCTACAACTGCGGAATGGGAAATGTAAACCGTGCAATTGCAAAGGCAGATTCCAGGGATTTCTGGGAGATCAGACGCTTTTTGCCTATGGAGACAAGAAATTATGTGCCGGCCTTTATTGCGGCTGTGTATGTGATGAACTATTCAGGAAAACATGAAATTAAGGCGCAACGTACGGTTTTTCTTAAAAATACAGACACCATCCAAGTGAACCGTTTTGTTTCTCTCCCTTCATTGGCAGAGGCCCTGAATATAGAGGTAGAAGAGTTGTGGAGTCTGAATCCCTCTTATAAGAAGAAGATTGTAAACGGTTCTGAGCTTTCGCCAAAACGGGTGATTTTACCGAAGGTGAGCCTGGCCAGTTTTACCAGGGTATACGAATTGCTGAACGAGACAGAAGCCGATGTGGATAAACACATTATACTGGCGTCAAATGACAACCAGTTGAAGCGGAAGTCTAAAGCTGAACGTAAATCTCCGATTGTGTACCACAAAGTAGCCCCTGGTCAGAACCTGATTGGTATTGCCAATAAATATCATGTAGAGGTACAGGACCTGAAGGTCTGGAACAATCTAAAAGGATCAACAATTGTTCCGGGGCAACGCCTGAAAATTTATAGCAACATTGAAGGAAGGCATACAGCAGCCCCGCTAAGAGGTTAAATTTAATGTGTTCTTTTTTATTTATGGCTTGTTAAAAGAATTGTAACTTTGGCCCCTTACACGATAAGCATTTTATGAGTAAGATTAATAGAAAGCAGGATGCATTGGATTACCACTCGCAAGGACGGCCGGGTAAAATCCAGGTTATACCCACTAAACCAACCAATTCCCAAAGGGATCTGGCGCTTGCTTATTCACCTGGCGTAGCAGAACCCTGCTTAAAAATAGCCGAAAATACAGAAGATGTTTATAAATATACAGCAAAGGGCAACCTTGTAGCCGTAATCAGTAATGGTACCGCTGTTTTGGGCCTGGGCAATATTGGTCCCGAAGCTGGTAAACCGGTGATGGAAGGTAAGGGCCTTCTTTTTAAGATATTTGCCGATATTGATGTTTTTGATCTGGAACTTGATACCACGAATGTTGATGATTTTGTAAAAATAGTAAAAGCACTGGAGCCTACATTTGGGGGAGTGAACCTGGAAGATATCAAAGCTCCTGAATGCTTTGAAATTGAGCGGCGTTTGAAAGCTGAAATGAATATTCCGGTGATGCACGATGATCAGCACGGTACGGCTATCATTTCTGCAGCAGCTTTGTTAAATGCCTGTGAACTGCAGAAAAAGAAGATGGATAAGATCAGGATCGTTGTAAATGGTGCTGGTGCCGCTGCTATTTCCTGTTCACGTTTATATGTTTCCTTGGGGGCTAAAAAAGAAAATATTGTGATGTGCGACAGGTCGGGTGTGATCAGGGATAACCGGGAAAACCTGGACGAGATCAAAGCTGAGTTTGCAACTTCCAGAAAACTGGATACACTGGCAGAAGCGATGAAAGATTCCGATGTTTTTATCGGTTTATCGTCGGCCGACTGCGTTACAGAAGATATGCTGAAATCGATGGCTAAAAACCCTATTGTGTTTGCCATGGCGAACCCCAATCCGGAGATAGCTTATGAACTGGCCATTAAATCCCGTAAAGATATCATCATGGCTACAGGCCGTTCTGATTACCCCAACCAGGTGAACAATGTACTGGGCTTCCCTTATATTTTCAGGGGAGCGCTGGATGTGAGGGCAACTGCAATCAATGAAGAGATGAAAATTGCTGCAGTAAAGGCCATTGCGTCGCTGGCAAAAAAATCTGTTCCCGAGGCTGTAAACATGGCCTATAATGAGAAAAACATAAAATTTGGTAAGGAATACATTATTCCAAAGCCGATGGACTTGAGGTTAATGACTAACGTTTCTGCAGCGGTGGCCAGGGCAGCAATTGAATCAGGGGTTGCCCGGAAAACCATTACCGACTGGGATGCTTACGAGGAAGAACTGAAGCACCGGTTGGGCATGGACGATGCCATTATGCGTGCAATCACGAATAAGGCCAAATCCGATCCTAAGCGTGTGGTATTTGCAGAGGCAGATCATTATAAGATACTAAAAGCTGCCCAGATTGTTAAGGATGAAAACATTGCCATCCCGATTTTACTGGGCAATAAAGAGGTAATCGAAAGAATTATTGAAGAAAGTGCACTGGAGCTGGAAGGCGTAACAATCATAGATACTTTTAAGGAGCCTGAACTGATGCAAAAATATGGCCAGGCCCTGTATGAAAAAAGACAACGGAGGGGGCTTACCTTGTTTGACGCCACCAAGCTGATGCGTGACAGGAATTATTTTGGTGCATCTATGGTAGAGTTTGGTGAGGCGGATGCCATGATATCGGGACTGACAAGAAATTATGTTTCGACCATTAAACCTGCCCTGCATGTAATTGGCACTGCACCCGGTGTAAACCGTGTTGCAGGAATGTACATGATGATGACCAAGAAAGGCCCTGTATTTTTTGGGGATACTACAGTGAATGTAGACCCAACCGCCGAAGAATTGGTAGACCTGACCTTGCTTTTGGAACGTTCTGTGAGTAAATTTAACATCCATCCGCGTATTGCGTTGCTGTCATATTCCAATTTTGGTTCTAATGAGGGTGTGGTGCCTGAAAAAGTTAGAAAGGCTGTAAAAATACTGCATGATCAGCATCCGCACATTATGGTAGATGGCGAAATGCAGGGAAATTTTGCCATTAATAATGCCCTGTTAAAAGATAATTTTCCTTTCAGCAGATTGATAGACGGGCCGGCAAATACGTTGATCTTTCCTAATCTGGAATCGGGCAATATTGCTTATAAGCTTTTACAGGAACTGGGTGAGGCTGAGGCTATTGGTCCTATTTTATTGGGCTTGAACAAGCCTGTTCATATTGTTCAACTTGGAAGTTCGGTTAGGGAGATTGTAAATATGGTTACCTTAGCTGTTCTGGATGTTCAGGGAAAAGAACAAGAGGTAAATCTTAAAAAAGGCGGATTGTTAAAAAGAATAGCTAAGAAATAATTATGTTTGAGTATATTGATGGTAAGCTGGCTTTTAAGTGTCCTACTTATATTGTTGTAGAAGCTGGTGGCGTAGGCTATCATCTTAATATATCTTTAAATACTTATAGCAGCCTGGCTAATACCGAACGTTGTAAGGTGTATACCTGGCTGCATGTAAAAGAAGATGCACATACCCTTTATGGCTTTGCCGATGAGGGAGAACGCAGACTTTTTTTACACCTGATCTCGGTATCGGGAATAGGCCCCAATACAGGGAGAATGATGCTCTCGTCTATTACGCCGGTTGAAATTCAGACGGCGATAGTGAATGCAGACCTGGCACTTATCCAGCGGATTAAAGGGATAGGCGCAAAATCTGCACAAAGGTTGGTACTGGAATTACAGGACAAGCTGAAGAAAGAAGGATCGGGGTCGTTAATTGCTGCCCCTTTAAACAATACAGTAAGAGAAGAGGCACTTTCGGCATTGATGATGCTTGGATTTGCCAAACCTGCTTCTGAAAAGGCAATAGACAATGCGGTGAAAAATGGTGGGCAAGACTTGTCTGTTGAACAAATGATAAAAATAGCATTGAAGAATTTATAAAATTTGCCCTTGAAAACCTTATTAACGCTATTTCTCTTCCTGACAATTACTTTTAGCAGACAACAGGCTTTTTCGCAGGTTGTGCCACAAAAGGGGAAGCAGGATACTTTAAAAAACTCTTTCGGGCTGAAAGAGAAGCAAAGGCTTGGTATCAGGTCTTTGTCGGGCCCTTTTTATCCCTTACCCGAAAATATGCACCGTAAGGTGGAATATGATGCGCTTAATAAGAGGTATATTATCCAGGAACTGATTGGCGACAAGCCTTTTGGCCAGGTGCAGTATATGACTGTAGATGAATACATGCGCCTGGTGAACAGTGAAATTAAACGCGAAAACTGGCGGGTATTGTCTGACCAGGAGGTGAACGATGTAAGAAGAACGGGCATTATACCCAGTCTGAAAGTTAACAGCAAGGCTTTTGAACGGATATTTGGGGGTACAACTATAGATATACAGCCCCGTGGGGAAGCTGAGCTTACCTTTTTGGGAAGGATCAATAAAAATGAGAATCCTTTGTTTAACGAGCGCCAGCGTGTACAGGGAAATTTTGATTTTAACCAGCGCATACAGATGGATGTGATTGGTAATATTGGTACCAAGCTGAAGATCAACATGAACTACAATACTGAAGCCCAGTTTGATTTTGAAAATCAGGTTAAGCTGGACTATACCGGTGCTGAAGATGATATCATACAAAAAATTGAGGCGGGTAATGTAAGCTTGCCCTTAAATACAACGCTAATTAACGGTACTCAGGCCTTATTTGGTATAAAGACACAGCTGAAGTTTGGAAAACTGAATGTAGCAACTGTATTTACACAGCAAAAATCGCAGTCGCGGGAAATTCAGATCAACAATGGTGCGCAACAAAATGAGTACCGGTTAAGTGCAGATAATTATGAGGCCAATAAACATTATTTTCTGGCCAGATATTTCAGGGAGAATTACAATAAAGTATTGTCGAATCCCCCGACCATCACTTCCGGGGTACTGATTACCAAGGTAGAGGTCTGGATTACCAATAAAGCAGGAAACACACAGGATTCAAGGGATGTACTCGGTTTTATAGACCTTGGAGAAAACCAGACTTTTAATCCGGGGATTACCGGGGGTGCTTCAGTACTGCCATCTGGTTTTACCAATCCTTTGTTTCCAAGAAATTCCAATGATCTTTTAACCAGGATTCCTGCCAATTCACGATTTACAAATTCTAACGAGATCATTTCATTTTTTGCAGGTAGTGGTGGTACGGATAATTACGCCAAGCTGACCTATGCGCGGAAACTGTCCGACAGGGAATATACTTTTCATCCCCAGCTGGGTTATATCTCATTGAACAATGCGCTGAACAGCGATGAGGTGTTAACGGTTGCTTACAGGTACACTTACAATGGAGTGGAATACCAGGTTGGAGAATTTTCTACCGATGTTCCTTTTGACCCTTCCACACCTAAAGTTTTGTATACCAAATTGCTAAAAAATGATGTGATCAAAACCAATTTGCCCACCTGGGACCTGATGATGAAAAACATTTATTCCATTGGAGGCTATCAGATCAGTCAGCAGAACTTTAAACTGGATGTTTTCCGTATTGACGAAAAGACCGGTGTAGAGAAGCCGCTGATACAGGAAGGACAGAAGCTGGATGCAGACCGCCGGCCTTTGAACGGCAAGCAATGGATCCAGGTGACGGGGCTTGACCGGCTGAACCAGCAGAAAGAACGTAAACCTGATGGGGTATTCGATTTTGAAACCGAAAACAAACCTTTTGGAACCAGTAGTACAAATACACAGAATTCATCCTATAACAACGGGAACTCGGGCAGTACAACAAACAACCAGGTAAATTTTTCAACCAACACCATTAACGGCTATATCACCATAGATCCCTTGAACGGAAGGGTCATATTTCCGCTGATTGAACCTTTTGGAAAAGACCTTGCAGATCAGTTTTTACCAACAGAACAGGCACTGATTGATAAATATACCTTTACTGCATTATACGATTCGACTAAGGTGGTTGCCCAGCAGCTGTTCAGTAACCAGAACCGGTACATCATCAAAGGTGCCTACCAGTCAGAAATCGCTTCAGAGTTTAGCTTAAATGCCATCAATGTACCTGAAGGTTCTGTAAAAGTATTTGCAGGGACGATTCCCTTACAGGAAGGAGTTGATTTTACAGTTGATTACCAGGGAGGCAGGGTGAGGATCATTAATCCGGCTTTACTGAGTTCTGGTCAGCCAATAAGGATTTCGACTGAAAATAATGAACTGTTTGGTTTACAGCAACGTTCTTTATTTGGAACAAGGCTCGACTATAAAGTGAATAACAAGCTGAACCTTGGAGGTACGTTGATGAACCTTACAGAGAAGCCGCTTACTGCCAAAGTAAATATTGGTGAGGAGCCGATCTCCAATACGATGTGGGGGCTTGACCTGAACTACAGTTCTCCATCCCGGTTTTTGACCAAACTGGTGGATAAGCTACCATTATTATCGACTAAAGTGCCTTCCAATATCGCCTTTTCCGGTGAATTTGCACAACTGATTCCCGGCCATCCAAGTGCCCTGAACTTCGGCGGCAATAAAGGTGGGGTGAGTTACCTGGATGATTTTGAAGCTTCTCGTTCAGTGATAGATCTGAAAAGTGCGATTGCCTGGCAACTGTCGGGAACGCCGCAGTTTTTCCCGGAAGCGAGCAGGATAGATGATTTGAGTTATGGCTTTAACAGGGCAAGAATTGCTTTTTATAACATCGACCCGATTTTTTATAACAGGAATACAGGTACTATTCCGGATAACCTGAGAAATAACCGGAATGAGTTGTCTAATCATTATGTGCGTGAGATTATAGAGCAGGAGGTTTTTCCTTTTAAAGAGACAGCTACCGGGCAGGCCATTACTTTGCCTACATTGGATGTTGCATTTTATCCTATGGTTCGGGGCCCTTACAATTATACTACAACTGGCTTTAATCCGAATGGTACACTGACCAATCCAAGATCGCGCTGGGGTGGTTTGTTCAGGAAAATTGAAACCAGTGACTTTCAGGCATTGAACATCGAGTATATCGAGCTTTGGGTAATGGACCCGAATATTTATAAACCAAACTCGACAGGAGGTGACCTGTATTTTAACCTGGGGAACATATCGGAAGATATTTTAAAAGACGGGCGTAAATCGTTGGAAAATGGTTTGCCCGCAAATGGTGATCCGGAAAAATATGATGAGACCAACTGGGGCAGGGTACCTAAACTGCAACCGGTAGTGCAGGCATTTGACAATGATCCTGCAGCCAGGAAAGCACAGGATGTGGGTTTGGATGGTCTGTCTAACGCGGATGAGAAAACCAAATTTGCTGCACTGATTAACCAGATCAAAGGACAGCTGAACCCTGATGCAGCAGCTGAATTTGACAACGACCCCTCATCGGACGATTATGTTTATTTTAGGGGCAGGGCGCTTGATCAGGTCAATGCAGGGATATTGAAACGTTACCAGCGCTACAATGGACCTGAGGGAAATTCTAAAACCGCACAGCAATCTCAGGAAGACTTTGGGGTAGATAATTCAGCTTCAACTTCTTTGCCAGACGGAGAAGATATCAACAGGGACAACAACATGACCCAGAGCGATGAATATTTCCAGTATAAGGTTTCTATGCGCCCGGGTGATTTAATGGTTGGGCAGAATTTTGTTACAGATAAGATCACCTCACAGGTGAAGCTGGCAAATGGGCAAACGCAGCCGGTTACCTGGTATCAGATCCGGATTCCCCTTGCTCAGTATCAGCAAAAAGTGGGCAGTATCCAGGATTTTAAATCCATCCGCTTTATCAGGATGTTCATGACCAATTTTGCCGATACTACAGTACTGAGGTTTGGAAAAATCCAGCTGGTAAGAGGAGAGTGGAGACAGTATAATGCAAACAACGAAGTTTCACAGGTTATTCTGGATCCTGCACTGCAAAATTTAGGCCCCGACAATTCAACTATTGAAATATCAACGGTAAACATAGAAGAAAATGGTAAGCGTACCCCTATTCCTTACGTAGTACCACCTGGTATTGAAAGAGAACGTGATTTCAGCAATTACCGGGGAGATACAAGACAAAATGAGCAATCGCTTGCAGTAACCATAAAAAATTTACGTGATGGTTATGGAAGGGCTACATTTAAAACTGCATTGAACGATTTCAGGTCGTACAAACACCTTGAAATGTACATTCACCTGGAAGCTCTGGGGAACGCGCCGATCAATGACAATGACCTGAGCGCTTTTTTAAGGATAGGTACGGATAACCAGGACAACTACTACGAATATTCACAGCCTTTGAAAGTGACGCGTCCGGGTACAAGTGACCCTTATGCGATATGGCCTGATCAGAATAAGCTGGATATTGAACTGGAGTTGTTCCAGAAGGCGAAAATTGCCCGTAACAGTGCCTTAGATGTAGATGGTCTTCCATGGAACATCAGTAAGCCATTTACTTATATGGTTGATGGTAAAAAGATTGTTGTAAAGGGGCAACCTGATATGAGCAAGGTGAGGGTATATATGCTTGGTGTATTGAACCCTTACAGGAATGGGGCAAGCCCAGGTGATGATGGTTTGGATAAAAGTGCCCAGGTATGGTTCAATGAGATGCGTTTAACAGAATTTGACGAACGGGGCGGATGGGCAGCAACGGCAAGGATGAGTGCCAAACTGGCTGATTTTGCTGATGTGAATGTATCCGGTAGTAAATCGACCATAGGTTTTGGTTCCCTGGAAAAAAGAGTAAGCGAACGGAACAGGGCAGATAATGTGTTTTTCGATATTTCATCAAGTATGGAACTGGGTAAGTTTTTCCCTCAGAAAACAGGGATCAAAATCCCGATGTTTGTGAGTTATTCGAGTCAGGTAAGCACGCCGCAATATGACCCGAAAATGCCTGATATTGAATTGAAAAATGCGCTGGACAAAGCTTCGAAATCTGAAAAGAAAGCAATTTTGGAGTATGCCCAGGATTATACGACCCGGAACAGTATCAATTTTACAAATGTGAGGAAGGAAAGGACAAATCCGGACAAAAAATCGCAGGTGTGGGATATAGAGAACTTTAACGCAAGTTACGCTTACACAAAATTTGCACACCGTGATTTTATCAACGAGAATAATGTGCAGAAAACTTACCGGGCATCGCTGGCTTATAGTTATTCTGGACAGGCGAAAAATGTGGAACCTTTTGCCAAGATCATCAAATCGAATACCCTGGCCCTGTTAAAAGATTTTAACTTTAATCCATTACCCAATGCGATCAACTTCAGGATCGATGTAGACCGCTATTATTCGGAAAACAGTTTGCGGAACAACGATCCTAATAATTCCATTCCTATTAACACTACGTTTAACAAAAACTTTTTGATCACGAGGGTTTATGGCATTTCATGGAATTTAACACGTTCATTAACGCTGGATTTTGACGCAACCAATTATTCTATTATAGATGAGCCTGAGGGCCGGATTGAAGGATTAAAAAGAGATACCATCTGGCAAAATTTAAAGCGCCTGGGCAGGACTACGGATTATAACCATAATTTAAACGTGACTTATTCATTGCCACTGAATAAGATTCCGGGAATGGACTGGGTAACAGTGGCTACAAGATATGGTACCAACTTTAACTGGCAGACCGAGCCTTTATCTACATTAAGGGACCCGCTGATCGACCTGGGTAATACCATTCAGAATTCAAGAACAATACAGGTTAACCCTACCTTAAATCTTGCAGGGTTATACAATAAATTTGGTTTTGTGAGGCGCGCAAATGGTGCAGGTGATAAGCCCTCGTCCGCGGCCTCATTCTTTGTTGGTTTGTTAACCAGTGTAAAAAATGTAAATGCAGCCTTTACGCAAACGAAAGGTATCTTTTTACCCGGATACTTGCCCCGTGTAAGTTATTTTGGCCTGGATGAAGCAACAGGAGCCCCTGGTTTGGGTTTTGTTTTTGGTAGTCAGCGTGACATCCGGGAAATGGCCCTGAACAATGGCTGGATAACAAGAGATACCTTACAATCACAGCTTTACATCAATACCTTAAGGGAAGACTTAAGTTTAACCGGGCTGATAGAGCCGATTAAAGACCTGAGTATTACTTTAACAGCCAATAAAAACAGAACGCTCAATTACTCTACAAACTTCCGGTATGACCAGTCGGTACGCGATTTTGAGAACCTGAGTCCTTTTACTACCGGTGATTACAGTGTTTCCTTTATTTCGCTGAGGACTGCATTTTCGGAGAAGCAGGGCAGTACGGTCTCAAAATTATTTGCTGAATTTATGGGCAACAGACAGGTCATTTCACAACGTTTGGGGGCACAGAATGTAAACTCTTCGGGCAATATGCCAACAGGTTATGCAGATGGATATGATAAAAATTCGCAGGATGTTCTTGTTTCGGCCTTTTTGGCTGCTTATACAGGAAAGAGTGCCTCTTCTATCGGCCTCAACTCCCTGCCTAAAATTCCCTTACCAAACTGGCGCCTGAACTATAGGGGGTTGACCAGAATTGCTTTTCTGGCCGACAGGTTCAGTTCTATTGATCTGAGGCATGCTTACCGCTCGGTATATAGCGTGAACGGTTTTAATTCATTGATCCGTTATAAAGAAAGCAACGGTTTTGTAAGCAGCAGGGACGAGAACAGCAACTTTTTGCCTTATTACCAATATGCCCAGGTTACCATTGCAGAACAGTTTTCTCCGTTGATTGGGGTGGATACCCGCTTAAAGAACAACATGACCGCCAATTTTGAGCTGGGAAGAACACGCTTACTGGGACTGAGCCTAGCCAATAGCCAGCTTGCCCAGTTGTCAGAAAATAACATGGTTTTTGGTCTGGGATACCGCACAACTAAGTTTAGGTTTCCATTCGGTCTGTTTAAGGGTTTAAAAACTGATAACAACATGGATTTTAAACTGGATGTGGCAATAAGGGACAATAAAACGGTAATTTACAGGGCTGATGTTACTGAAGCAGAGGTCTCATCAGGTGCTAAAAACATTACTTTAAGACCAAGTGTGGATTATATTTTGAACCAGCGCTTTAATGTAAGGCTGTTTTATGACTCAAATGTTACCAAGCCATACACCTCACAAACCTTTAATACTTCGTTTAGTAATTTTGGCTTTAGTTTAAGGATTACGCTGAATTAGGGTTGTTTTAAATGATGAGATTTAATTACCTTTGAAGCGGACCGGCATGGGATTGCCAGATACCACATAAAACATAGCAACTAACAAATAAAATAAAAAAATGAATTTTCCATCAGAATTAAAGTACACTAAAGACCACGAATGGGTTAAGATTGAAGGTAATGAAGCTTTTATTGGAATTACAGATTTTGCACAGCGTGAATTGGGTGATATTGTATATATTGACATCAATACCGTAGGTGATGAGGTAGCTAAAGATGATGTATTTGGTACTGTTGAGGCAGTTAAAACGGTTTCTGACCTGTTTATGCCCCTAACCGGAACGATATTGGAAGTAAATGCTGCCCTGAATGATAATCCTGAACTGGTAAATACCGATCCCTATGGTCAGGGCTGGATGGTAAAAGTAACAGTTTCCGATGCTGCGCAAGCAGAGGGACTATTGACTGCTGATGCTTACAAAGCCCTTGTAGGCGCTTAGTAAATGAATATTTTTGGACAATTAAAATATCAGGTCTGGGCGGTAGTATGGACCGTCATCATCGTAGTCCTTTGTACAATGAGGATGCCCTCGGGCAATGGCCACGGCTTTTTCTTCGAAGGGTTTGATAAGTTTGTCCACATGGGCTTTTTTTTCGTGCTCACGATTCTGTTGTTTTATGGCAAGATCAGGCACCAGCACAATTACAGTTTTAGCTCTTTAACTATTTTTAAGATTATTGTGATTACAGCCCTGTTGGGTGCCGGCATAGAATTGTTACAGTTGAAGTTTTTTAGTTATCGCTCCGCAGAGTGGTGGGATTTTGGCTGTGATATGATCGGTGTGTTTATGGGTGTGTTTAGTTATATACTCTTACATAAATCTAATTATAATGAAAAAACCGGCAATTAAACTGGCTTTAGTACTACTGGTATGCCTAATGGGCAGCTGTGGGATTTTTAAACCTGGTTGCCACTGTCCTAAAGTTAGCTATAATAGTTATCCCAGACATTAAAGCATTTCATCATTTCTGATTTTTAGATCAATAAAATGACCAAATAAAGACCATAAAGGAAAGCCTTTCCCTATGGTCTTTATTTGGAATTATTATAAATTAAGTCTAAATTGCGCCCTAATAAGCAATGAGCAAACAGGAGTTAGTAACAGGACAGGAGACTCATTGAAAATTTATACAAATCTTAATATAGATGAAACTTTCGCAGCTTAATCCAGGAGAACAAGGAACTATTGTAGCATTTACAGACTTGGAGATGTCTGTGAAATTAATGGAAATGGGTTGTTTACCTGGAGAGCTTGTAGAAGTTGAACGTTTTGCACCACTTGGTTGTCCTATTGCCATTCGTGTGGCAGGTTATCAGCTTTGTTTACGTAAAAGTGAGGCTGCAGTTATCATTATTCAATAAAATCAATCGGCGTTGGATATTAAAGTTGCATTAGTTGGTAATCCCAATACAGGAAAATCCACTCTTTTTAATCGTTTAACGGGATTAAACCAAAAAATCGGAAACTTCCCCGGAGTTACTGTCGATAAAAAAATAGGCTATGCTAAGTTAGCAGACGGCAGGCAGATACAGATTACAGATTTACCAGGTACATATAGCCTATACCCTAAAAGCGCTGATGAGCGTATTGTTTTTCAAGTGCTTGCCGATGCCAAAAACAGCAGTTATCCGGATGTGATTGTACTCCTTGTTGATGCCACTAATTTAAAGCGGAATATGCTGTTGTATTCACAGGTAGCCGATTTGGGAATCCCAATAGTACTGGCCCTGAATATGATTGACCTGAATGAAAAGCAAGGTATTGAAATTGATGCCGATAAGCTGGCTGCTAAGCTTGGCGTTCAGGTGGTGCCCATCTCTGCCAGGAACAATATCGGAATCAATGCTTTGAAGCAGGCAATAGCACATACGAATATGGCCACCCAGGTGAGCGATTTTGAAGTAAGTTTTTTAGCGCCGGATGCCATACGGGCCATTAAGCATAAAATTGGTGCAACTCGTGATTATTACGCACTACAGGTATTGCACCAGCATGAATACCTGGCTTTTTTTAATGCTGCGGAACAGGAAGAAATTGAAAGCATAGAGCAGTCCAATGGTTTCGAATCTTCGAAGATACAGGCAGCAGAAACCATTGCGCGCTATAAACACCTCAGCAACGTTCTGGCTGATGTGGTTATTGACAGAGGAAAAAATAAATATTCGTTCAGCGATAAGCTGGATGCTGTATTGACTCATAAGTTATGGGGTTTTGTAATATTTATGCTCCTCCTTTTTGTGATTTTCAATGCCATATTTGCCTGGGCAACATTTCCGATGGAATGGATTGAAAATGGTTTTGGTTGGTTGGCCGGATTTGGACACGAACACTTGCCTGAAGGTATGCTTACAGATTTGCTATTGGATGGGGTAGTTGCAGGATTGGGTGGAATCTTTGTCTTTATTCCTCAGATAGCGATACTTTTTGCTTTTATCTCTATTTTGGAAGATACCGGATATATGGCCAGGGTTACCTTCATGATGGATAAGATCATGAGCAAGGTGGGGCTTAATGGAAAATCTGTAGTACCAATGATAGGCGGACTGGCTTGCGCAGTGCCTTCCATTATGGCGGCAAGGAATATAGAAAACTGGAAGGATAGAATGATTACGATTATGGTTACCCCATTGATCAGCTGTTCTGCGCGTTTACCTGTTTACATCCTGCTCATTTCTCTTGTGATCCCTTCAGAGACAGTTTTCGGGATCATCAATCTGCAGGGACTCGCATTGATGGTGATGTACCTGATCAGTTTTGTTGCCGCTATTTTAGTAGCATGGGTGATGAAGGTCATCATTAAATCTAAAGAGCGATCCTATTTCATTATGGAGCTGCCGATATACCGGATGCCAAGGTGGAAAAATGTGATTTATACCATGTACGAAAAATCAAAGACTTTTGTTTTCGAAGCAGGGAAGGTTATTATTGCAATTTCAATCATTCTCTGGGTAATGGCTTCTTTCGGACCGGGAAGCAGATTCGAAAAGATCGATCAAAAGTATGCTTCAGCTTTAGCAGATCCTGCGGCAAATACCAGCCATATAAAAACTTTAATTGCTACAGAAAAGCTTGAGAACTCCTATGTTGGTTTACTTGGGCATGCAGTAGAACCGGTAATACGTCCGTTAGGTTATGACTGGAAGATTGGAATTGCATTAATTACTTCTTTCGCTGCACGTGAAGCTTTTGTCGGTACCATGGCTACCATTTATAGTGTTGATGGAGGAGATGAGGACAGTGAGACCATACGGGAAAGAATGGCCGGTTCGATAAACAGTAAAACCGGTATGCCGGTTTATACTTTTGCTACCGGAATTTCACTGATGTTGTTTTATGCATTTGCGATGCAATGTATGAGTACAGTTGCTATTGTTTATCGCGAAACTAAAGGCTGGAAATGGCCGATGATACAGTTGGGATATATGACTGCTATGGCTTATGTGGCTGCCCTTATTGCTTATCAACTTTTGAAGTAATTTATTTATCTTGGTGGTGGTGGAAAAAGAGAAAATTTTATCACAATATATGCCCGTAGCTGCTGCGCCGATCATTGCGAAGTGGATAGATTATTTTCAATGTGAATTTAAAATATCAAAAGGCAGGGCCACCAAGCTGGGCGACTACAGGCATCCCTTCAAGGAAGCAGGGCACAAGATTTCTGTAAACAATAACCTCAACGCTTATGCTTTTTTGGTAACTACCGTACATGAATTTGCACATCTGCTTACCTGGAACGACTATAAGAACAAGGTAAAACCTCATGGAAATGAATGGAAACATAATTTTAAAAGAATGATGGTGCCATTTTTGGAGCAAAGTATTTTTCCTGAGGACCTGAAAAAAGCGATTGTTAGTTATTTGAATAACCCCTCGGCAGCTAGCTGTACCGACCTGAAGTTATCCAGGGCATTAAAAAGGTACGATGTGTTGGCTGATGTTTCCAGACTGGAAGAGCTGCCTTTACATGCAGTATTCAGGATTAAGGACGGAAGACAGTTTAAAAAAGGTGAAAAGCTTAGAAAACGCTACCGTTGTGTTTGTCTTGATAATGGGAATGTTTACCTGTTTAATCCGCTTGCAGAAGTCACACTTGCTGCAACCGGTACATAAACCGCTTCTTTATCATTAACCTGCCACTTAAAATTCAGTTTTTTATCTTTAAAAACAGCAGGCATGCTGATCAGGCTATCTATAAATGCATCCTGGTCTCTTACCACAACAGTGGCGCTGTATCCATCAGGAAGCTTATTTTTTAGCAATATACGGCTTTCTTCTGCAACTGAAATGATGTTGTCAAACACGACTTCAAATTTATTACTGGCGCGGACAGCATCTTTAAGGCGTAAAATATTCTCAGCAAATTCCTGATTGTTTTTTGCTGGTGTTTGCTGGAGGGTATATTTGTTTGATTTAAGTGCGGCTTCAGTTACGGCTAACCGGCTTTCTTTTTTAAAAACGATGTTGTTTCTAATGTAGGCCCTGCTTTCAGTATATTTTTGTGCATTTTCACCGTCCATGCTAATTTTTTCTTTAACCAATACCAGACTATCGTTTTTTAAGTAATATTTCCTTGTCTGGTTGCTCAAGCCTTCATTGCTGATATATTCAATAAACATTATGGGGCTCCCGTTCCAGCTGTATTGTGATGCATACATTAACTGATCTCCCAGCTGATAAACCAGACTGGTTTGTTTTTCCAGGTCTTTTGAATTTGCATCTATAGAATCTGCATATTGCAGGATATCCTTTTCGCTCATACTAGCTGCAGTGCGCTGGTTAATTAACCCTGCCTGTGGGTGTTTAGGCTTTCGGCTACAACTACAAAGAAATAGCAAAAGGATGGGAAAATAAATAGCTTTCATAATACCTGATGGATTTAGAGCTAAAATGGCCATTATCGTGCCAGTTTGTTTAATAGGCGAGTAAACGTCTGATCGAACCTTTTAAACGACTTTTTGCAAGAAAGCTATCTTCCAGTACCTTATTCATGGGGATTGCTGTATCACTACTGGCGCAGCGCATTACCGGAGCATCCAGGTATTTAAAGCAATGCTCGGAAATCCAGGCGGCAAGTTCAGCACCAAAACCAGAACACAGTGTGTCTTCATGTAAAATAAGCACCCGTCCGGTTGTTTTAACGGCACTGGCCACAGTTTCTTTGTCCCAGGGCTGCAAACTTCGCAAATCTACCAGTGTAACAGAAAGGTCCGGATTTTGGTCCAGGTAGGACATTGCCCAATGAACACCTAAACCATAAGTAATGATGCAGCATTGTTCACCACGTCTCAAGACGTTTGCTTTCCCTATTTCCAGGGTATAAAAGCCTTCCGGTACAAGTCCGTGCAGAGAACGGTACAGGTATTTATGTTCAAAATACATGACCGGGTTTGGATCTTCTATGGCGGCAAGGAGCAGGCCTTTGGCATCTGCGGGAAAGGCCGGGTACACCACCTTTAACCCAGGTGTTTTAGTAAACCAGGCTTCATTGCTTTGTGAATGAAAAGGACCAGCACCTGTACCAGCACCGGTAGGCATACGGATCAGCACATCTGCTTTTTCTCCCCAGCGGTAATGTGTTTTAGCCAGATTATTTACAATCTGGTTAAAACCACAGGTCACAAAGTCGGCAAACTGCATTTCCACCATGGCCTTATACCCGTTTATGGAAAGGCCAAGCGCTGCGCCTACAATGGCCGATTCGCAGATAGGGGTGTTCCGTACCCGCGCTTTGCCAAATTCCTCGGCAAAACCATCAGTTATTTTAAAGGCACCACCATATTCCGCAATATCCTGGCCCATTAGTACCAGGTTGTTGTGCCTTCGCATGGCTACACGGAGACCATCAGAAATGGCATCAATGTAACGGATATCTTTTGCAATAGTACTATCCGGTGCTGTGCTTGTACCAGCATAAGGGAAATACATGGCTTTCAATTCCCTTTCAGAATCAGCAAGCGGATCGGCTTCATTAAAAGCATTTTCAACCTCATTATCAATCTCAGTTTTCAGGCTGGCTTTTATTTCCTCAATTGAATCAGGATTAAGTATTTTTTGATCGAGCAGATATTGTTCGAAATTTTTAACAGGATCTTTTTTTTCCCACTCATCTAAAAGCTCCTGGGGAACATACTTTGTGCCCGATGCCTCTTCATGACCACGCATTCTAAAAGTAAGGCATTCTATCAGTACAGGTTTAGGGTTTTCCCGCATTCTGCAGGCAACCCTGTCAATCAGGTCATATACTTCAAGGATGTTATTTCCATCCACTTTAAATCCTTCGATGCCATAACCTATGGCTTTATCTATCAGGTTCTTACATCTAAATTGTTCGTTAACAGGCGTTGATAGGCCATAGCCATTGTTTTCAATTAAAAAAATAACTGGCAGGTCCCATACTGCGGCTACATTCACGGCCTCATGAAAATCGCCCTCGCTGGTCGCGCCTTCTCCTGTGAATACCAGCGTAACTTGTTGCTTGCCCATCAGTACATCTGCAAGGGCAATACCGTCGGCAAGTGCCATTTGAGGCCCTAGATGGGATATCATTCCAATGATTTTGTGTTCCTGGGTTCCAAAATGAAAGGAACGGTCGCGGCCTTTTGTAAAACCAGTAGCTTTGCCCTGCCATTGGGCCATCAGTTTGGTTAAGGATACATTCCTTGAAGTAAAGACCCCTAAATTTCTGTGCATGGGAAGGATGTATTCCGAGGCTTTCATTGCCATGGTACTGCCTACTGCAATGGCTTCCTGTCCAATACCAGAAAACCATTTTCCAATGCGGCCCTGACGCAATAAGATCAACATCTTTTCCTCCACCATCCTGGGATATAGGAGTTGTAAATAAAAATTTAACAGCGTGACATTGTCCTTATCTTTTCTGTCGAAGGTCATAAATTATAAGCTTTTCGGATCTTTGTTTTTTTCCCTCCACAATTTAGCAAAAGATTTTGGTGCAACCTCAGGCATTTCACGGTATTTGCCCCAGATCTTTTTAAACAGAAATTTCAGAAAGAAATTCTTGATCTTTCCGCCAAAAACATCCATTCTTGACCTTTTTAACATGCTGGTTTTCCAGATCTTCCAGCCAATTTCTTCAGTTTTAGTATTGTCGTGTTCCGCTGCCGCATCCCTGCGGTTCAGGAGCAACATTTTATGGATGTCGATCTTTACGGGACAGACTTCCGAACATTTTCCGCAGAGGCTTGAGGCGTAGCTCAAATGCTTAAATTCTTTCATACCCTTTAAGTGGGGGGTAATGATGGAGCCTATAGGGCCGCTATAAGTCGTGTTATAAGTATGTCCGCCGATATTTTTATATACCGGACAGGCGTTCAGGCAGGCACCACAACGGATACAGTATAAGCCCTGGCGCTGATCTTTCTGTGCCAGCAGATTTGTGCGGCCATTGTCTAACAGGATGACATACATTTCTTCAGGACCATCTGTTTCTTCGCCGCGTCTTGGCCCACTTAGTATGGTATTGTATACCGTTAAATTCTGGCCGGTACCATGGCTGGCCAGTAATGGCCAGAAAAGGTCAAGGTCTGCCATTGACGGGATAATTTTTTCTATACCTACAAGGGCGATATGGATTTTAGGAAAGGTAGTGCAAAGCCTGGCATTCCCTTCATTTTCCGTTAAGGCAATACTCCCGGTATCTGCAATTAAAAAATTTCCACCACTAATGCCGATATCTGCATTCAGATACTTTTCTCTCAAAAGCTCACGGGCTTTTTGTGTAAGCTGCTGAGGGGTATAGTCTAAAGGAGTACCAAATTTTTCATGAAACAATTTGGCAATCTCCTCCTTATTGAGGTGCATGGCAGGCGTTACAATATGATAAGGGTGTTGGCCCAACAACTGGACGATGTATTCACCGAGGTCACTTTCCAGCGATTCTATACCATGCTCTCCTAAAAAATCGTTGAGATGGATTTCTTCAGTGGTCATTGATTTTGACTTGATGACCGTTTTACCCCCGGTTCTGTTGATGATGTTCAGGATTTCCTTTTGCGCTTCCTGGGTGTCATTTGCCCAGATTACTTTTCCACCCCTGCGCTGAAAATTGGCTTCAAACTCAGGTAGAAATTTGTCAAGGTTTTCCATTACCCGCCATTTAATTACATGTGCTTTCTTTTTCGAATTTTCCAGGTTCTCAAATTTGGACAATCCACGTTCTACGGCTGTATTGTATTTGCCTATGTTGTAATTAATTGTTTTGCGATGCCCTAAATCAAAGGCCTTCTCATCCGCTTTAATCAAAAATTCCTCAGATACCTTCATCATCTTCCAAATATAAAAATAAATCAGAAGCATTGTTATGCCAGATTTACATGGTATAAAAAAACCTGCCGGGTGGGGCAGGTTTAAAGATCTTATTTTTTCTTTGTTCCGTCTTCGTTCTTGTCCACAGCAGGTCGCTTGGCGCCATTTGCCAGCTCCCAGGCTGTGTAGTAAACCAATCTTGCCCTTTTAGCCAGCATTGGAAAGTCGATCTTGCTGATCTCATCACCCGGCTGATGATAATCTTCGTGGACCCCATTGAAATAAAAGATAACCGGGATGCCATGTTTGGCGAAATTATAATGATCAGATCGGTAGTAGAAACGGTTTGGGTCTGTACGGTTGTTATAACGTTCGTCCAGGTTCATCTTTACATAATCGTTATTCGCTTTTTTACCTATACGGTCCAGGTCGCTGCTTAACATATCAGAACCAATGATATAAACAAAATTGTTATCCTGGGCATGCGCAGCATCTCCACGGCCTATCATATCTATATTCAGATTGGTAATCGTATTGATCAATGGAAAAACAGGATATTCCGAATACCATTCGGAACCTAACAGCCCCTTCTCTTCACCCGTTACCGTCATAAACAAGATGCTCCTTTTAGGGCCTTTCCCAGCTTTTTTAGCTTTTGAAAAGGCTTCGGCAATCATCAGCACTCCGGTTGTCCCTGAGCCGTCGTCGTCAGCTCCATTGTTGATTTTATCGTCACCTTTTGCATCCGGAGTAATGCCAATGTGATCATAATGTGCAGTAATCACTAGAATTTCTTTCTTTAACTTTGGATCACTACCTTCCAAAAAGCCCAAAACATTTTCAGTCCTTATTTTATTTTCAGTTTTCTTTGCACTGGCAGTAACAGAGACGGTTAAGACTTGCGAAACCGGATTCCCGGTTTCGGTCATTTTCTTTTTTAATGCATCTAAGGTAGTTTTTGCCCCTTTTAAGATCTGGTTGGCTAAAGTCGTACCGATGTAGATAACGGGCATGCCCTGCGGCTCGTTCAGGCGGTCAAGGTTTTCTTTGGTTTTCATTACCATCTGTTCAGATTGCAGATAGTTTTTCAGGTTATCCGGCATGTTATCAATCACAGGGTCTATTACCAGAACAGCACGGGCTTTATGATCCGATAGGTATTTAATTTTTGTGTTGATATTACCACCTGTTTTTGCAGTAGTTGTACCCGAAGGTTCTGCAGTTTTAAGGATCATCACTACCTTACCGGTAATATCCTTCCCCTCGTAGTCGTTATAGCCCTCTTTGTTCAGCCCATAACCTGCAAATAAAATGCTGCCTGAATTAAAAGCAAAGCCGCTGCCTGATACCGATGAAGGTACGACATAAAAATCTTTAATGGGTTCTGCGGGTTGGCCTTCCAGCGTTAGCATCTGCGAAATACCAAAAGAAGCCATGTCTACAGACTGAAAATAATCGCCGTTTACCGGACCATTTAAACCCAGAACCTTAAACTGATTTTTAATATATTCTGCGGCCATCCAGCCCCCTTTTTTACCAGTCTCCCTACCTTCATATTCGTCAGAGGCAAGCACAGAAAGATGTCTATAGGCATTGTCTTTGTTAATGGTCTGACTAAATTTTACCGCATCTCTGTTTTGTGCTGATGCGGTACAGCCCATCAGCAAAATAATACTGCTATATAAAAGGTGCTTTTTCATGTTTCCTGGTTTAGCACGACATTTTATTCACTCTGCCAGCGTGTCTTCCACCTTCAAAAGCAGTGTTTAGAAAGGTGCTTACCATCTCTTTTGCCAGTTCTTCAGATACAAATCTTGCCGGGATACAGATAATGTTGGCATTGTTGTGCATTCTGGCAAGTTCGGCAATCTCCTTTTGCCAACAGATTGCTGCGCGGATCTGCTGATGCTTATTGGCAGTTATGGCAACCCCATTGGCACTGCCGCAAACCAGTACACCAAAAGTATAAGCCTCACTTTCTACAGCTTCCGCAACAGGATGTGCAAAATCAGGATAATCAACAGAATCGGCCGAGTGGGTGCCAAAATCTTTAACTTCATGGTCACTTAAATAAGATTTTAGGAGTTCCTTGTATTCAAAGCCGGCGTGATCTGCACCTATTGCGATTTTAATTTTTTTATCGGTTGACATCTTTTAAATTTATTTTGATAAAGTAATATGGGCGTTTTACGATTTCTTTACTTTGGCTACCCCATAAAGCTCCTTATTTCTTTTGCGCTCAATATTAGCTGATATAAAGATACTCAGTTCGTATAGTACAAATAGTGGGAAGGCTACTACAAGCATTGTCATCACGTCTGCTGTAGGTGTTACAACTGCAGCAACAATGAGGATAATTACAGCGGCATATCTTCTGGTTGAACGCATGAACTTAGGGGTCATGATGCCGAACTTTGACAGAATATAAATCACTACGGGCAGCTGAAAGATGATCCCGGAGCCAATGGTTAATGTCGCTACAGAAGAAAGATAAGAAGTGATGGTAAAGGTATTCTGTATATCAGGGCTTACCGTAAAATTTGTGAGGAAGTTAACGGACAGCGGACATACTATATAATAACCGAACAGGATCCCTATGAAGAAAAGTGTAGAGGCAAACATCACAAAATGACTGGCCGATTTGCGCTCATTGTCGTGTAAGGCAGGTTTAATGAACAGCCATAGTTCAAATAAAATGTATGGGATGCCGAGTATAATGCCGACCATTACGCAGGCATTGATCTGCAGGGTAAACTGTCCGGCCATTTCTGTATTGATGATCTTGGCATCAATATGCGTGATGCAAAAGTCTGAACCGATCAGGTTCGGCCATGCAGCAGCCATCTTGCACATCATTCTGTAAGTCCAGAAATCAGGGTTCTTAGGCCCCATGATCAGATCATTAAATATAAAGTCTGAAAACCAGAATGCGCCTATGGTAAATAATACTACGACCAGTAATGAGCGTAGTAAATGTTTTCTAAGTACATCTATATGGTCAAAAAAAGACATTTCTGCCTCTAAAGTCTTTCCTTTTTCTTTGATGGCCCCAATCAGGTCACGTTTTTTATTATCACTCATGTACGTTATTTGTAAAACAAAAATACCATTCTTTTATTTAGAATGGTATTTACGTTTAAAATCTAGCAAATAGTTTTTATGTTATTCTGAAAACTCGAAAGTCTCCATAAATTTAGTCGTAAAATTACCCGCCCTAAAGTTAGGATCTTTCATTAATTTTAAGTGGAAAGGTATCGTGGTTTTTACACCCTCTATCACAAATTCACTTAAAGCCCGCTCCATAGTACTGATCGCTTCTTCACGGGTTTGTGCAACGCAGATCAGCTTGGCAATCATAGAGTCATAGTTTGAAGGAATCTGATAACCTGCATAAACGTGCGTATCAACCCTTACCCCATGTCCGCCCGGAGAGTGGAAATTTGTTATTTTACCCGGAGAGGGCCTGAAATTATTAAATGGATCTTCCGCGTTTATCCGGCATTCAATAGCATGCATATCAGGTAAATAATTCTTTCCCGAAATCGGAACACCTGAGGCAACTTTGATCTGTTCTTTAATTAAATCGTAATTGATTACTTCTTCTGTTACCGGATGTTCTACCTGGATACGGGTATTCATTTCCATAAAATAGAAATTGCGGTGTTTATCTACCAGGAATTCTATGGTGCCCGCACCTTCATACTGAACAGCAATAGCTCCTTTAATGGCCGCTTCGCCCATTCTTTCCCGCAATTCAGGTGTCATGAAAGGTGAAGGGGCCTCTTCCACCAGTTTCTGGTGCCTGCGCTGTATAGAACAGTCGCGCTCCGATAAATGGCAGGCCTTGCCATACTGATCTCCGATGATCTGGATTTCTATGTGACGTGGATCCTCAATATATTTTTCCAGATAAAGTCCGTCATTTCCAAAAGCTGCACCCGACTCCTGTCTGGCACTGTCCCATGCATTTTCAAAATCTTCATCTTTCCAGACTACGCGCATTCCACGTCCACCACCACCGGCAGTAGCCTTAAGGATTACCGGGTAGCCGATCTCGTTGGCCGTTACAATACCTTCTTTGATGTTCTCTACCAAACCTTCCGAACCAGGGATAGTAGGTACCCCTGCTTTTTTCATGGTTTCTTTGGCCGATGCCTTATCGCCCATAGAATTGATCTGTTCTGGTGTTGCCCCAATGAACTTAATCCCATAATCACGGCAAACAGAAGAAAATTTCGCGTTTTCAGATAAGAATCCGTATCCCGGGTGTATGGCATCCGCATTGGTCAGCTCAGCTGCAGAAATGATATTTGGAATGCTCAGGTAAGAATCTTTACTTGGTGGCGGGCCAATACAAACAGCTTCATCAGCAAAACGTACGTGTAAACTCTCTCTGTCGGCAGTAGAGTAAACCGCTACGGTTTTGATGCCCATTTCTTTACAGGTCCGAATAATGCGTAAAGCAATTTCGCCCCTATTGGCAATTAGTATCTTTTTAAACATATTTATCTATTCCGATTAAACCGGCTCTACTAAAAATAAAGGTTGATCATACTCTACAGGTGAAGCATTGTCGACAAGAACTTTTACAATTTTTCCTGACACTTCACTTTCTATTTCATTGAAAAGTTTCATCGCCTCAATGATACAGATCACTTTGCCTGCAGTAATTTCATCTCCAACATTTGCGAACGAAGGCTTATCCGGACTCGCAGAGCGATAGAAAGTACCAATCATTGGCGATTTGATGGTGATGTATTTTGAAGTATCTTCAACAGGTGCAGATTTGGTTTCGGTAGGGGCAACCGGCTGTGGTGCAGCAGCAGTTGGTGCAACAGCAGGCGCAATCTGGGCAGGAACAGTTGCCTGAACATAGGTAGGTGCCTGATTGGTTTTAATGGTGATCTTGAAGTTTTCCTGCTCAATAGCTACTTCGTTTACGCCCGAACGAGAAACAAATTTAATAAGTTCCTGAATTTGTTTAATATCCATTTTTTAGGTGTTATTTAGAAAAAATAGTACGTCTTTAGAACTATCTAAGTTAAGATTATTTATTTTATAAAATTAATAGGCCCATTTTAAATAAACAGAACCCCAGGTAAAGCCTCCTCCAAATGCGGCCAATATCAGATTGTCGCCTTTTTTCAACTGGTTTTCCCATTCCCACAAACATAGGGGGATTGTACCATTAGTGGTATTGCCATAACGCTGTATGTTGATCATTACTTTTTCCGAACCTACGCCCATTCTGTTTGCAGTAGCATCAATGATCCGCTTGTTGGCCTGGTGTGGTACCAGCCAGGTTACATCATCGGAGGTAAGGTTGTTACGTTCCATAATCTCGGCAGCAACATCCGCCATATTGGTTACTGCAAATTTAAACACGGCCTGGCCTTCCTGGTAAACCACATGCTCATTGTTGTCTATAGTTTCGTGTGTTGCGGGTCGGGCCGATCCGCCGGCTTTCTGGTGTAAAAATTGTTTTCCGGCTCCATCGGTTCTTAATATAGAATCCATGATGCCGAGACCTTCTTCATTGGGTTCCAGTAAAACTGCACCACAGCCATCACCAAAAATGATGCAGGTAGTACGGTCCTGGTAATTAATGATCGATGACATTTTATCACCGCCCACTACCAGTACTTTTTTATGTTTTCCAGATTCAATAAACTGTGATGCCGTTGATAATCCAAAAATGAAACCTGAACAGGCGGCCTGAAGATCATATCCCCATGCATTTTTAGCGCCAATCTTATCTGCCAGAATATTTGCAGATGCCGGGAAAGGCATGTCCGGTGTTGTGGTGCAAAAGATAATCAGTTCAATTTCTTCTGCGCTGATCCCGCGTTTCTTTAACAAACCATTTACGGCATGTACAGCCATATCTGAAGTGCCTAATCCTTCACCTTTCAATATTCTTCGCTCTTTGATACCTGTTCTGGATGTGATCCATTCATCCGTAGTGTCTACAATTGATTCAAGCTCTTTGTTGGTCAGTACGTAGTCTGGCACATAACCATGAACAGCTGTAATCGCAGCGTGAATTTTATTCATTTTATCTCAAATTATTTAAATGCGGCTTGTATTTTTCCAACCAAGCCAGTTGTAATCATGTCTCTGGATTGCATGATCATGTTCTTAACGGCCAATGGGCTTGAAATACCATGGCCAATTACTACCGGCGCGTTTACACCCAACACTGGGCTGCCGCCATAGTTCTCATAATTAAAGCGGTCAAAGAACTCGTCCTTTAAGCCCCTTTTTAAGGTTAGTACATAAAATGATTCTGCAAGTTTAAGCATCACATTCCCAGTAAATCCGTCACATACAATTACATCAGCCTTATCGTTAAATAAGTCCCTTCCCTCTACGTTACCTACAAAATTAAACAGCTGGGTATCTTTCATCAAGGGGAAGGTGGCCAGACTTAGCATATTGCCTTTTTCATCCTCTTCTCCAATGTTCATTAAAGCTACTTTAGGTGTATTTATTCCCATTACATTCTCTGCATACAAGCTGCCGAGTATACCAAACTGGAGTAAGATATCGGGTTTGCAGTCAGCATTTGCGCCAACATCAACCATTAAACCAACGCCACCGCTTAATTTAGGCAGAAAAGTAGACAGACATGGACGTATGATACCAGGAATGGTTTTTACACTAAATACAGCACCAACAAGCATAGCACCAGAATTTCCGGCACTTGCAAATGAGTCCAGTTTGCCTTCTTTGAGTAAATTGAAACCTATTGAGATGCTTGAATTAGGCTTTTGAACAATAGCCTTAGTGGGATGTTCGCCCATACCAATTACTTCTTCGGTATGAACATATTCAAAGTGATCCGGATTGAATCCGTTTTCGGATAGGAGGGGCTTAATCTGCTGGGTATCCCCAATAAGCACCAGGTGCTCCTTCGGGGATAACAATGGATGAGCTGCTATTGCTCCTAAAACATTTGCTTTAGGAGCATAGTCTCCGCCCATTATATCGAGACCTATTTTCATAGTAAAATCAGTTTGTGTACCAGGCAAAATTGCCGCTTTTTTAAGGCCTCTAAGTTAAACTATAGGACACTTAAAACACAAACTATTTTTCAAGAAAATTAACCTATTGAGGTGTTTTCAATAACCAATTTACCGTTGTAGTATAAGTTACCATCAACGTTATAAGCGCGGTGAGGAATGTGTATCGCACCTGTTGTCTGACAAGTAGCTAAAGAAGGAGCTTCTGCTTTATAGTGAGTTCTTCTCTTATCTCTTCTGCTCTTAGAAACTTTACGTTTTGGATGTGCCATTGCTGATTTATTTAATTATTATTTTAATTTCTTTAACGCTGCCCACCTTGGGTCGTCATTTTGTTCTTCTTCTTCCTGTTTTGATCCAACCGCTAAACTTTCCAGTCTTGCAATCATCTCCTGGTCGCATTTTACTCCAGTGCCGTTCTCTTCACATATCTTTATATAAGGTACCGATACCGTGATGAATTCGTAAATCAGTTCAGAGATGTCAATCTCACTTTCTTTTTTACTCAGTACAATGATCTCCAGATCATCGCTTTCCAGCTCATCTTCAGCAAATTTTACAATCTGCCTTTCCTGTATATTTATCGGTGCCCCAAATTCAGCTAAACATTTATCGCAGTCCAATACTATGGTACCGCTAATGCGGAAATGTAGTATTAACATTGTTTCCTGTTTGTCTAGCTCAACTTCTGCTTTTAAGTTCCCCTTTTTAACCAAAGAGTATTCAAAAGCATCAAAAAAGCTGTTATCAATCTCAAAATCAAACTGATGTTTGCCAATTTTTAAGCCTGTAAATGGGATTGAAAATTGTTTTAATGGTTTCAATTGTAACAAAATTTTAGCCCGCAAATGTAGGGATTATTTTTATTCAGTGCAAATTCTTTTTTAATTCGCGTCGTCCTTCATATCGGCGGGAGTTTCAATAATTTTTCCACCGCTTCTTAATTGATTGCCAAGTAAGGCTTCCTGTTCTCTTCTGTTCTTAACTATATGTGTAGCTGCAAATACGGCTTCAATAAACGACGAGGGATCTGCAAGATTTTTACCAGCAATGTCATAACCCGTGCCATGGTCAGGTGAGGTACGTACAATTTTTAGTCCGGCAGAAAAGTTAACCCCGGTGCCAAAAGCAATGGTCTTAAACGGGATCAGTCCCTGATCATGGTACATCGCCAATACTGCGTCAAACTGTTTGTAGCTGCCGTTTCCAAAAAAACCATCTGCAGGATATGGCCCAAAACAAATTATGCCTTTATCAAAGGCCTCCTGTATCGCAGGTACAATTATGTTTTCCTCCTCTTTACCTAACAGGCCGTTATCTCCGGCATGCGGATTTAAGCCAAGTACTGCAATTTTTGGTTTTTCTATCCAGAAATCTTTCTTTAAGCTCTCGTTCATCAACATCAGTTTTTTTACAATTTTTTCTTTGCTGATGTGGGGGGCAATAGCCGCAACCGGAATGTGTCCCGTTACTACACCCACACGGATGTCCTCGCTGATCATGAACATCAGTACATCATTGCTGTTGCTCTGTTCCTGTAAATATTCTGTATGTCCCGGAAATTTAAAAGTATCCGATTGAATGTTGTGTTTATTGATCGGTGCGGTAACAAGCGCATCAATTTCCCCTTTTACCAATGCGTCGGTAGCTTTTTGAAGAGATATTAAAGCATACTTACCGCCTGTTTCGTTTGAGATACCAAGGTCAATCTTGACATCTTCCTCCCAGCAGTTGATCAGGTTGGGCTTTTTGGGGTTTGCTGTGGCCGGTTCATTGATCACATTAAAAGCGAAGTCGGTAAGCCCCAATGCCTTTCTATGATAAGAAGCAACTTTTGTATGCCCGTAAACTATTGGTGTACAGTAATCAAGTATGCTGTTGTGCGACAAGGCCTTCAAAATTACTTCTAATCCGATGCCGTTTATATCGCCTATGCTTATCCCAATTTTAATTTTATTGCTCATGCCTGAATAGAAATTTGGCGCAAATTACAGAATTTCACCTTAATGTTAGTCCGATACTCATAAAACTTTAATATTTTTACAGCTTTTTAAGGGAGAACAACATGAGTTTGGTTAGGGCAAAAAAGCATTTGGGGCAACATTTTTTAACCGATAAAAACATTGCGGCCAAAATCGTAAATGGCCTTGTTCATACCGATAAATACAAACAGGTACTTGAAGTTGGGCCTGGCATGGGCATTTTGTCTGATCTGTTACTGGAGCGAAAAGATCTGGAAACCTATTTGATAGATATTGATGTAGAGTCCTATCATTTTTTGCAGCAAAAATATCCCCAACTTGGGAGCAGGTTGATAAATGGCGACTTTCTAGCCTTAAACCTGTCGGATATATTTAAGGATAAATATGCTATTATTGGCAATTTCCCTTACAATATATCTTCCCAGATTTTGTTCAAAATTCTCGAAAACAGGTCCAGTGTTGTAGAAATGGTTGGGATGTTTCAAAAGGAAGTGGCAGAACGCTGCGCTTCAAAAGAAGGGACCAAAGATTATGGGATATTGAGTGTGCTGATCCAGGCCTATTATCATATAGAATACCTGTTTACCGTTAAACCAGGTACATTTAACCCGCCACCAAAGGTAAATTCAGGAGTGATCAGGCTAAGCAGAAATGCTGTTGAAACATTACCCTGTGATGAAAAACTATTTTGGCGCACGGTAAAAGCAGGTTTTAACCAGCGCAGAAAAACCCTGAGAAATGCGCTTTCAGGCATTATCCCCAAAGACAAAATGGACGAACATCCATTTTTTGACAAAAGAGCCGAACAGTTGAGTGTGAACGATTTTATTGTGCTTACCTCTCACCTGGCTCAGTTGTCAAAGTAACATTATTTTTAACAACCAAAAAACGCCATCCGACCGAAAAATAAAATTGAAAGATGAAAGGAAAAATCTTAATTGTTGATGACCTGCACCCTATATTTAAAGAAAGGGCTGCTGCAATGGGTTATGATGTACATGACCGCCCCTTGATTACCAGGGCAGAAACACTGGCCATCATTGCGGATTATGAAGGGATTGCTGTCCGCACCAAATTTTTAATAGATAAAGAATTAATGGAAGCAGCCCCAAACCTGAAATTCATTGCAAGGGCAGGGGCAGGACTGGATAATATTGATGAGGCCTTTGCCAAATTAAAGGGGATCAAATTACTGAATGCCCCCGAAGGCAATATGGATGCTGTAGGAGAACATGCTATTGGCATGTTGCTGGCGCTCATGAACAATTTTCGGAATGCTGATACAGAAGTGCGTAAGGGTGTGTGGGATAGGGAAGGTAACCGCGGATATGAACTAAAGGGTAAAACAGTTGGGATTATCGGTTATGGATTTATGGGCAAAAGCTTCGCTAAAAAGCTTTCCGGCTTTGATGTCCATGTCATTGCTTATGATAAATATAAAACGGGTTTTAGTGATGCCTATGCCAGGGAGGTAAGCATGGAAGAAATTGTAAAGCAAAGTGATGTGCTGAGCCTGCATATTCCTTTAACCCCCGAAACAAGGCAAATGGTAAATGAAGAATACCTGTTCCATTTTCGTAAACCCCTGTTTTTTATCAATACCGCCAGGGGCGAGGTGGTTAGTACCGAAGCCGTTTTAAAAGCGATAGCCCAGGGTAGGATACTCGGTGCGGGGCTGGATGTACTGGAGGTAGAAAAATTTCCGGCATTAAGCAATCAGGAATGGTATAATACGCTTAAATTAGCTGAAAAGGTCGTGTTAACACCTCATGTTGGTGGCTGGACATTCGATTCTTACCGTAAGATTTCAGAAGTTCTGGCAGAAAAGTTAAAGGACATCTGAAAGCATGAACAGGGCGTATTGTAAATGAAAGTTAAAATAATCTTAAAAATTTGCTTTTATGCTAACTCCCTGTTATCTTCGTTTCAATTGAAGCAAGACTATGTAGGCTTAAAAACCGATGTAGTCTTGTTTGTTTTTTAGAGGATTTACAAAAAAATAAACGAGCTATGACAGAGGTAACATATTATACCCAAGATGGTTTAGATAAACTGAAAGAAGAACTGCAGTATTTAAAAACTACTGGCAGGCAGCTGATTTCAAGGGCGATAGCTGAGGCGAGAGATAAAGGTGATCTTTCTGAGAACGCTGAGTATGATGCTGCAAAAGAGGCGCAAGGTCTGCACGAGGCAAAAATTGCCAAAATGGAAGCTACACTTTCTACTGCCCGGTTGATAGATGAATCCAAATTGGATACATCAAAGGTACTTGCACTTTCTATCGTAAAGATCAAAAATGTTAAAAATGGTGCTACGATGTCATACCAGTTGGTAGCTGAATCTGAGGCCGATCTTAAAACCGGAAAAATCTCCGTAAAATCACCTATTGCAAAAGGATTATTGGGCAAATCTGTTGGTGATACCACAGAGATTGAAGTGCCCGCAGGGAAAATGGAATTTGAAATTTTAGAGATCAGCAGATAAAAAAATATGGCCAGTATCTTTTCAAAAATAGTAAGCGGTGAAATACCCGCACATATTGTAGCAGAAACTACAGAATTTCTGGCATTTTTGGATGTGAGCCCATTGGTGATGGGGCACGTGCTGGTGATCCCCAAAAAGGAGATCGATTATATCTTCGATATGGATGAAGAAAGCTATTTCGGGTTAACCTTGTTTGCTAAAATTGTGGCGACAGGTTTAAAGGAAGCTTTTCCATGTAAAAAAGTGGGCGTTGCCGTAATTGGCCTGGAAGTACCACATGTGCATATCCATCTCATTCCAATGAACAATGTAAGTGATATGAATTTTAGTAAGGCAAAGCTGCAACCAACGCAGGAAGAACTTGCAGAGGCGGCGGTTAAGATTAAGGCAGCACTTTCTAAAGATTAAAAGGAAAAACAGATCACTCCCCAAATCCGGGAAACCTTTCCCGATGAAGGACCGGAAAATTTCCGCTACAAAAAAAGCAGGGTCAATGTAAACCCTGCTTTTTTTGTAGCTTCTCATTATTTTTATGCCTTTCCGCATCCCTGATGCTTTTTTTAACCAGGTTCTTCTCCAAAGCAGCGGTCAGGTCAATACCTGTCTGGTTGGCCAGGCAGATCAGTACAAACAGTACATCTGCCATTTCATCCCCCAGGTCAACTGCTTCATCACTCTTTTTAAACGATTGTTCTCCGTATTTACGCGACATGATCCGGGCGACTTCACCAACCTCTTCCATCAGGATGGCTGTATTGGTCAGCTCATTAAAATAACGGATGCCGGTAGTAGCTATCCATTGATCAACCGCTTCCTGTGCTTCTTTTATGGTCATTATTCCTTGTTTTTTGTATCAATAATTATCGTTACCGGGCCATCATTAACCAGGCTGATCTTCATGTCTGCCCCAAAAATGCCGGTCTGTACCGCTTTTCCCAATAGCCTGGAAAGTTCTTTGACCATGCTTTCATATAATGGGATTGCTTTTTTTGGTCTGGCAGCCCGGGTAAATCCAGGCCTGTTTCCTTTCTTTGTAGCCGCAAATAAGGTAAACTGACTGACCAGCAGGATATTCCCGTCAATATCTGCCAGCGCCTTATTCATCAAACCGTTTTCATCTCCAAATACACGCATGGCAGCAATCTTTTGTGCCAGCCATACCAGGTCTTCTGCAGTATCTGCATCCTCAATACCCAGCAATACCAAAAAACCATTGTCAATGCTGCCTGTAATATTTTCATCCACTTGGCAGCTGGCTGCAACAACTCTTTGAATAACTGCCCTCATGTTTAAGCCCTGGTTTCGTTACCATGATAAATACTCAGGTAACTTTCGTATCTGCTCAGTTCTATTTCCCCACTTTCTACAGCTTTAATTACGGCACAGCCAGGCTCATTTACATGCCGGCAATTGTTAAACTTACATTGGTGCATCAAATCCCTCATTTCCCTGAAATAATGTCCGAGTTCCTCAGGTCTGATGTCAAATATACCCAGTTCACGTATGCCCGGGGTATCAATCAGGTAACCACCAAAAGGTAAGGCATGCATTTCGGCAAAAGTAGTGGTATGCTGCCCTTTATCACTGGATCCCGAAATTTCACCTGTTTTAATGCTGTGCCCGGGCAATAAGGCATTGATCAGGCTCGATTTTCCTACACCTGAATGTCCTGAAAATAAAGTCGTCTTGTCTTTTAACAAAGATTCGATCAAAGGGATGTTTGTGCCCTTAAGTGCAGAAACCGAATAACAGGGGTAACCAATATTTTCATAAATGCCTTGGTACTCGGCCAGTATTTCCAGCCCTTCTTCATGAAAAAGGTCAAGCTTGTTAAATATCAGCATAGCAGGGATATCATAAGCCTCGGCAGTGGCCAGAAAACGATCGATAAAACCCAGTGAAGTACGGGGAGAAGCCAGCGTAACCACTAAAAAAGCCTGGTCCATATTGGCCGCAATGATCTGGGCCTGTTTAGACAGGTTAATCGATTTTCGGATGATGTAATTCCGTCTGTCGTATAGCTTATTGATGATGCCGTTGTCCGAATTTGGTTCAAGTTCAAACTCCACACGGTCGCCCACTGCAACAGGATTAGTGGTTTGGATGCCCTGTATCCTGAACTTACCTTTTATACGGCAATCATAGTCCAGGCCATTTTCAGCATGCACCTGATACCAGCTACCGGTCGATTTTATTACTAATCCTTGCATATAAGGCGATAAAGATAAGAAATTGTAACGTTATGTACTCCTTCAGGTGAAATCCTACTAAACCGATCGATTGAATAATTTATTTTCACAATCATTTGCGAATTAAAAAAATATGCCTTTACTTTACGCCTCGTTAGTGTAAATAATACAATGTATAAAAATTTGACCACAACCACTATTACCACAACCACCGGCATCGAACGGAGGAAGGTAAGCTAGTGGGCTAAAATAGAAAATATAAAAACCACAAAAAGCGCCTTCCTCTAATCCAGGAAGGCGCTTTTTTTTTAACTAACAACTATGAATATTTTAAAATTTGGAGGTACATCTGTCGGTTCAGCTCAAAGCATAAGTGCATTGATGGATATATTGATCAAGGGGAAGCACGCTGAGCACCCTATTGTCGTTTTATCTGCTATGGGTGGTGTAACCAACACTTTGCTGGATATGGCAGAAAGTGCCAGAAAGGGAGAGGACTATGCCGAAACGCTGAAGAAGGTAGAAGATAAACACTTCGAGGTGATCCGTGCATTGCTGCCTGCAAGTGCTCAAAATCCGGTACTTACCAAACTAAAGATCTATTTAAATGAATTGGAAGACATTCTGCAGGCAGTTTATAACCTGAAAGAGCTGAGTTTGCAGACCAAAGACCTGATCTTAAGCTATGGCGAACGCTGCTCAACCATGATGGTGAGCCACATTGCCAGACAATATTTTGCAAATGCCCTGTTTGTAGATGGCTCGGAACTGATTAAAACAGACCATAACTTCGGACAGGCGAAAGTGAACACTGAGCTGACTGAAAACCTCATCAGGGATTTTTATGCAGGCAATAACGATAAACTGCTTTTTGTTACCGGCTTCATTTCCAGTAACGATGAAGGGCGTATCACTACTTTAGGGCGTGGGGGCAGTGATTATACAGCCGCCATCTGGGGGGCAGCCCTTGGTGCCGATGAAATTGAGATCTGGACCGATGTAGATGGCATGTTAACAGCTGATCCGAGGATCGTTAAAAAGGCTTTTTCATTGCCTGAACTGAGTTATACCGAGGCTATGGAACTTTCTTATTTTGGTGCCAAAGTGATCTATCCACCTACCATGATCCCTGCCTTTTTAAAGAAAATACCTATAGTCATTAAAAATACTTTTAATGTTGATTTCCCTGGTACCTATATCAGACACAATGTGCATGCCTCCAGCCTGCCGATCAAAGGGATCTCTTCGATTGATGAGATCAGTATCCTTAACTTATCCGGCAGCGGTATGGTTGGTAAGGCCGGATTCAGCGGAAGGCTGTTCTCTATGTTGTCCAGAGAGCAGGTCAATGTAGTCCTCATCACACAATCCTCATCCGAACACAGCATTACCTTTGCCGTTAAACCTGCAGATGCCTTAAAAGCACTGGCACTCATCAATAAAGAATTTGAACTGGAACTTCAGGCCCGTAAACTGGAATACCCGGAGGTAGAAAACGGACTTTCGGTTTTAGCGATAGTGGGTGAAAACATGAAGCGCACACCGGGTATTTCCGGAAGGTTATTCAGTGCGCTGGGCAGGAATGGGGTAAACATCCGCGCCATTGCCCAGGGTTCGTCAGAATATAACATTTCCGTAATCCTGTCACGCAGTGATCTTTCCAAAGCGGTGAACGCTGTTCATGATGCTTTCTATGCCGACCTGAAAAAAACGCTGAACGTGTTTTGTCTGGGTACCGGAAACATTGGTAAAACCTTATTTAAGCAATTACAACACCAGATGCCTTTTCTGGCCAAAAATAACGATCTGCAGGTTAAGGTAATGGGGGTAAGCAATACCCGTAAAATGTACCTGGATGCAGAGGGAATAGACCTGGACAATTGGGAAGATAGCCTGAACGAAAAGGGTGAACAGGCAGACCTGGCTGAGTTTATCAAAAAGATGAAGTCCATGAACCTGGCCAATTGTGTATTTGTAGACAATACTGCCAGCCATAACCCGATCCGGCATTACCTGGATGTATTGCAATCGAGCATCTCGGTGGTTACCTGTAATAAAATAGGTAATTCTGCCGAATATGATCAGTATGTGGCTTTTAAAGAGGCGGCAAGAAAACACGGGGTAGAGTTTTATTATGAAACCAATGTGGGGGCAGGACTGCCCATCATCCGTACCTTAAAGGACCTGATGCTGAGTGGCGACAGGATCAACCGCATTGAAGCCATCTTGTCGGGTACCATCTCTTATATCTTTAACAACTTTAAGGGAGACAGGCTTTTCAGTGAAGTTGTAAAAGAGGCACAGGATATGGGTTATACTGAACCTGATCCGAGGGACGACCTGAACGGTAAAGATTTTATGCGTAAAATGCTGATCCTTGCCCGCGATGCAGGTTATGCACTTGAAGAAAAAGATGTGGCCATAGAAAGTATGCTGCCACCGGCCTGTCTGGCGGCCAGCAGTGTGGCCGAGTTTTACCAGGAACTTGAAAACAATGCGGCGCATTTTGAGAACTTAAAAAATGAAGCAGCTAAAAGCAATAAAGTATTGAGGTATATCGGTAAGCTGGAGGATGGTAAAGTGGCCATTACCCTGCAAATGGTTGATGACTCACACCCTTTCTATATGCTTTCCGGCAGCGACAACATTATCTCCTTTACTACTGATCGTTATAAGGAGCGTCCGCTGGTAGTAAAAGGACCTGGAGCCGGTGCCGAGGTAACTGCTGCCGGTGTTTTTGCTGACATCATTAACATAGGTAAAAGATAACTCTATGAAAAGATCAATAAAAGTTTTCGCTCCGGCTACAGTAGCCAATGTGGTCTGTGGCTTTGACGTACTAGGCTTTGCCGTAAATGAACCCGGTGATGAGGTGATCATGCGTCTTACCGATAAACCCGGTGTTTCCTTGTTAAAAATCACCGGAGATGAAGGCCGTTTGCCCTTAGACCCTGATAAAAATACGGTTAGTGCCATTGCCAAACATTACCTGCAGCATATTGGCCAGCCCAATGCAGGTATTGAAATAGAATTGCATAAAAAGATGCCTATAGGCAGTGGCCTGGGTTCAAGCTCTGCCAGTACCGTAGCAGGCCTGTTTGCCATCAATACCCTGTTCGATAACCAGCTCAGCAATAAAGAACTGATCCCTTTTGCCATGAAGGGCGAAGAACTGGCCTGTGGTTATGGCCATGCCGATAATGTTGCCCCGGCATTGATGGGTGGTTTTGTACTGATCAGAAGTTACAGCCCTTTAGACATCATCAGTTTACCTTTTCCGGCCGATTTATATGCTGCAATTGTTTATCCTGAAGTAGATGTACCTACCAAAGATGCCAGGCAGATGATCCGCTCTAAGGTATATTTAAAAGATGCGGTAACCCAGTGGGGCAATGTGGCCGGTCTGGTAAGTGGTTTGTTCATGAACGATTATGAACTGATTGGCCGGAGTATGACCGATGTGCTGGTAGAGCCCACAAGGGCTATCCTTATCCCTGATTTTTATGTTTTAAGGGCAATGGCGATGGAAACAGGTGCTATTGGTTTCGGAATTTCCGGATCAGGCCCTTCTGTATTTGCCCTTACAAGGGATGAAGAGACCGCAAAAAAAATTACTCAAAACTTACAGCAGCATTTAAAAAGCCTTTCCATCAACAGCCTGGCTTTCGTCTCTGAAGTGAACAAAAAAGGACCGGTAGTATTAGATTAGCCATAAAAACAATGAAATTATACAGTACCAATAACCATAACCTGAGCGTAGATTTTCCAACAGCGGTTTTCAATAGCATGCCTTTAGATAAAGGCTTGTATATGCCGGTCGATATCCCTGTGCTTGATAAAGAATTCATAGACCATATTGAGCAGTATTCCCTGCCACAGATTGCCTTTAAAGTTGCCTCAGTGCTGTTGCAGGATGCCATACCGGCCGGCGATCTTAAGGCCATCATCGACGATGCCATCAACTTTGATGCTCCCGTTGTGAACCTGGCCGGCAATGATTTTGTACTGGAGTTGTTTCATGGCCCATCTCTTGCCTTCAAAGATTTTGGGGCAAGGTTCATGAGCCGGATCATGGGCTACTTTCTGAAAGAAAATGAAAAAACTTTAGACGTGCTGGTCGCCACCTCAGGCGATACGGGTGGTGCGGTAGCACTCGGTTTTTTGGGTGTGGCCAATACCCGTGTTACCATTCTTTATCCGAAAGGAAAAGTGAGCGACATCCAGGAACTACAGCTTTGTACCAATGGCCAGAACATTCATGCCATAGAAGTGGAGGGAACATTTGACGACTGCCAGCACCTGGTAAAACAGGCCTTTGCAGATGAAGAGCTCAATAAAAAACTGCGCCTTACTTCAGCCAATTCCATCAACATCTCAAGGCTGATCCCGCAAACCTTCTATTACTTCAATGCCTATGCACAATTGCGCAGGCAGGGAAAAAAAGACCTGGTATTTGTAGTGCCAAGCGGAAACTTTGGCAACATTGCCGCTGGTTTACTGGCCTATAAAATGGGCCTGCCCGTAAAACGATTTGTGGCCGCTACCAACGTAAACGATACCGTTCCGCGCTTCCTGGAAAGCGGGATATACGAGACCAGACCATCCGTTCAAACCTACTCCAATGCCATGGATGTAGGCGCACCGAGCAATTGGGTGAGGATCATGGACCTGTTCAATAACGATAAAGCCGCCTTGGAAAAGGTGATGAAAGGTTATCGCTTTACCGATGATGAGACCCTGGAGGCCATCAAGGCCATTTATAATGAATTTGATTACATCGCCTGTCCGCATACTGCCATTGCCTGGCTGGCTTTGCAGCAATACAGAATGGATACTTCAGATCAGGAATTTGCAGGTGTTTTCCTGTCTACCGCCCATGCCTGCAAATTTCCGGATGTTTTTCCTGAAGAAATAAAGGCCGATATTGAAATCCCTGAGCAGGTAAAGAGCCTGGCTGCCAAACCAAAACTGGCTACAGCAATGGATACCGGTTTTGAATCCTTTAAAAAGTACCTGCTTACTTCTTATGGAAACGCATAATGGCAATGTCGCCCATCATAAAATTCAGGGTACTGTCGCTCGTTATCGCATAAGTACTTGCCTTTTTTAGCATTTCCACAAAAATGGTCTCTCCTTCGCCAGGACAGGCCATTTTTGTCATAACAAAAGGCTGTGTAAAATTGATGGTTGTGTCATCTGCAACCAGTTGTCCGGAAAAAGAATTACAGCTGGTATTCCCGCTAAACCTTTTGTCTGCAATATCAAATTTAATAAACGGCTTCTTGCCCGGGTATAATCCATTAAAGGCTATTCTTGGTCCTGATATATAGTTAAGTTCCCAGGTGCCACCCAGTTGGGAGAGGCCACCATTACCAATAGATCCGGGTTTCATCGTTGTGCAGGCCGTTAAAGAACCTACAGCAACCAGCAACAATAGCATCAGTCTGTTCATATAAATATAAGTCTTAATGTTATATGAAGATACAAAGAGTATTTCAGAAAACACAGATACCCCGGGTTTTTAAACCCTAAAATACCGCCTGCGCAATCTTTTTGGTCGGTTCCGGATTGCCCATCGTATAGAAATGCAGCACCGGCGCACCCATTGCCTTCAGCTCATTGCACTGATTGATCATCCATTCAATACCAACTTCTTTAACTTCCTTCTCTGATTTACAGCCATGTACCGCTTCGCTCAGTTCTATTGGAATATCCAGGTGAAATATTTTAGGCAGGCTGATCAGCTGTTTGCTGCTGGTAATTGGTTTTAACCCCGGTATGATGGGTACATGGATGCCATTTTCTCTGCATTTATCCACAAAAGCTTTATATTTCTTATTGTCGAAGAACATTTGGGTCACAATAAAATCAGCCCCGGTATCTACTTTGTGTTTCAGGTATTTGAAATCTGTATCCAGGTTTGGTGATTCAAAATGTTTTTCCGGATAACCCGCCACACCAATGCAAAAGTCTGTTTTTTCTGCACTTTCCATGTCGTCATGCAGGTATTTGCCGTTGTTCATGTCTACCACATGTTGCAGCAGTTCCGAAGCGTAAGCATGGCCATTTGGTGTTGGAATGAAAGAACTATCGCTTTTACGTGCATCACCCCTTAAAACCAGTACATTATCTATACCCAAAAACTGCAGGTCGATCAGTGCATTTTCTGTCTCATCTTTTGTAAAACCACCGCAAATCAAATGTGGTACAGCATCCACTTTGTACCTGTTCATAATTGCAGCACAGGTGGCTACCGTACTCGGGCGTTTGCGATAGGCCACCTTTTCCAGGAGGCCATTGGCATGTTGCTTATAAATGTAATCTTCGCGAAGATAAGTTACATCAATAAAAGGCGGATTAAATTCCATTAATGGATCTATGGCATCAAATATTCCTTTAATGCTTTGCCCTTTAATGGGTGGCAACAGTTCAAATGAGAATAAGGTTTTTCCTTTGGCGTTATTTATATGATCTATAATTTTCATGAATCGTCGTTCGTATGGTTGTTAATAAGCTAAATTTGGGCTCAGCCATCTTTCTACTTCTTCCAGTGGCATGTTTTTCCTTACTGCATAGTCTTCTACCTGGTCTTTGGTGATCTTACCTAAACCAAAGTATCTGGATTGCGGATGTGCAAAGTAAAATCCACTTACCGCTGCAGTAGGGTACATGGCGTAACTTTCCGTAAGGCTAAGCCCAATTCTGGCTTCTGCATCCAGCAGTTCAAATAAAGTGCCTTTTTCAGTATGCTCCGGACAGGCGGGATAGCCTGGTGCAGGGCGTATGCCGGAATATTCTTCCTTAATCAGTGCTTCATTGTCCAGGTGTTCATCCTTTGCATATCCCCAATACTCTTTACGGACCAGCTCGTGCATGCGTTCTGCAAAAGCTTCTGCCAGCCTGTCGGCCAAAGCTTTGGCCATAATGCTGTTGTAATCATCGTAAACCGCTTCAAACTCAGCAACCAGCTCATCACAGCCGATGCCGGTTGTAAGGGCAAATCCGCCAAAATAATCAGGTATGCCGGTTTCCTTTTGCGCTATAAAGTCAGACAAGGCATAATAAGGCTGATCAGCCGTTTTTTCTGCCTGCTGGCGAAGCGTATGGATCACCACTTCTTTTCCTTCAACAGCTAAAACGATGTCATCACCAACTGCATTTGCCGGCCAGAAGCCGATCACTGCCCTGGCAGTTAATAGCTTCTCCTCTACAATCCTTTTTAACAATACCTTAGCATCATGAAACAGTTTCTTTGCTTCATCACCAACCACCTTGTCTTCCAGGATCCTTGGATAAGAACCACGAAGCTCCCAGGTTTGAAAGAAAGGTGTCCAGTCTATATAAGGCACCAGTTTTTCCAGCGGATAATTGTCAAATACCTTTGTCCCTGTAAAGGTCGGGGCAGGGGCTACCAGGCTGGTGTCGATTTTAAAATTGTCTTTGCGGGCTTCTTCAATTGTTTTAAAACGCTTGTCAGAACGTTTGTTCAGGTGCGCTTCACGGGCCTTGTCATATTCCGCGCGGATACCTGCAATATATTCATCACGGGTATCCTTGTTCATTAATGTGCTGGCTACTGTTACACTTCTGGAAGCATCCAGTACGTGTATGGCCGGGCCCGAATAGTTCGGCGCAACTTTTACAGCAGCATGGATCCGGGAAGTTGTAGCCCCACCTATCATCAGGGGAATAGTAAAACCTTCACGTTCCATTTCTTTGGCAAAATGTACCATTTCATCCAGCGAAGGAGTAATCAGACCACTCAATCCAATGATATCTGCATTGATCTCTTTGGCTTTTTTGATAATGTCCTGTGCGGGCACCATCACGCCCATATCTACGATCTCGAAGTTGTTGCAGGCCAGTACTACACCTACGATGTTCTTTCCGATATCGTGTACATCACCTTTTACAGTGGCCATCAATATTTTTCCGGCAGATGAATTCTGATCCTGATCCGGGTTGTCCAGTTTTTCCTGTTCGATAAAGGGCAGCAGGTAAGCCACCGCTTTTTTCATTACACGGGCAGATTTTACCACCTGCGGTAAAAACATTTTTCCGGCACCAAACAGATCGCCTACGATGTTCATCCCATCCATCAGCGGCCCTTCAATTACCTCTATTGGTCTGGCGTATTTCTGGCGCGCTTCTTCTACATCGGCATCCAGGTATTCTATGATTCCTTTAACCAAAGCATGCGACAAGCGTTCTTCTACACTTGTTTTGCGCCATTCCTCATCTCTTACAATCTCTTTTCCTTTAGATTTGATGGTGTCTGCAAATTCAACCAGGCGCTCTGTTGCGTCATCTCTGCGGTTCAGCAATACATCCTCAACCAGCACCAAAAGCTCCGGTGGAATTTCCTGATAAACTTCCAGCATTCCTGCATTTACAATCCCCATGTCCAGGCCTGCCTTTATGGCATGGTATAAAAATGCCGAATGCATGGCTTCCCTTACGGTATTGTTACCCCTGAAAGAGAAGGAAATATTAGAAACCCCGCCACTTACTTTTGCATAAGGCAGGTTTTCTTTAATCCAGCGGGTGGCATTGATAAAATCGACCGCATAATTATTGTGTTCTTCCAAACCTGTAGCTACGGTAAGGATGTTCGGGTCAAAAATGATATCCTGTGCCGGAAAGCCAATTTCATCGACCAGTATGTCATAAGATCTTTTACAGATCTCTTTTCTTCTTTCAAAATTATCTGCCTGGCCAAGCTCATCAAAAGCCATTACCACTACAGCAGCGCCATAAGTCATGATCTTACGGGCACTTTCCCTGAATTTATCTTCTCCTTCTTTCAGTGAAATGGAGTTGACAATCCCTTTGCCCTGCAGGCATTTTAAGCCAGCTTCAATTACTGTCCATTTAGACGAGTCGACCATGATGGGCAGTTTGGAAATGTCTGGTTCAGAAGCGATCAGGTTCAGGAACTTTGTCATCGAAGCTTCCGAATCGATCATCCCTTCATCCATGTTCACATCGATCACCTGCGCACCACCTTCTACCTGCTGACGGGCTACAGCCAGTGCTGCTTCAAAATCGCCGCCCAAAATCAGCTTGCTGAATTTAGGTGATCCGGTAATGTTGGTCCTTTCCCCGATGTTTACAAAAATGCTTTCCGGCGTAATGGTTACCGGCTCCAGCCCGCTTAAGCGCAGGTAAGGTTCAATATGCGGTATTTTGCGGGGTGCTACATTTTTCGCTTTTTTGGCAATGCAACCAATGTGCTCTGGTGTGGTACCACAGCAGCCACCTACAATGTTTACAAAACCATGCTGGATGAAATCTTCCACCAGGTGGGCCGTTTCATGTGGCATTTCGTCATAAGCACCAAATTCATTGGGCAAACCTGCATTCGGATAAGCCGAAACATAACATCCTGCTTTGGCAGAAAGTTCTTCAATATGGGGTCTCATGTCTTTGGCGCCCAGGGCACAGTTAAAGCCAATGCTCAGTGGATTGGCATGCATTACAGAGTTCAGGAAAGCTTCGGCCGTTTGGCCAGATAAAGTTCTTCCCGATGCATCAGTAATGGTACCAGAGATCATGATCTCTATTTTACGGCCAATTTCGGCTTCATATTTCTTAATTGAAAATATGGCAGCTTTGGCATTCAGCGTATCAAAAATGGTTTCAATAAGGAGCAAATCTGCACCTCCATCTACCAATCCGCGTACCTGTTCGTCGTAAGCTTCAACCAGTTCATCAAAGGTAATGGCCCTGAAACCCGGATCATTTACGTCAGGTGAAATGGAGAGTGTTCTGTTGGTTGGGCCCACTGCTCCGGCCACAAAACACTTGCGGTCGGGATTGGCGGCCATAAATTCGTTTACCGCCTCTTTGGCAATTTTTGCCCCTTCAAAACTCATCTCATACGCAAGCGGTTCCATCTGGTAGTCGGCCAGGGAAATGCGCTGGGTACTGAAAGTATTGGTTTCAATAATGTCCGTACCGGCTTTTAAATACTCAGTATGGATTTCTTTAATGACATCCGGGCGTGTGATGCTCAGCATGTCATTGTTCCCTTTTACATCACAGGGGTGATCTTTGAAGCGTTCACCTCTGAAATCCTCTTCAGTTAAGGTGTAACGTTGTATCATGGTGCCCATTGCACCATCAATGATCAGGATACGTTTTTCTAACTCTTTTCTGATATCCATTTAACAATAATGATATGAGCAGGCAATAAGCTAAAGTTGATAGAGGCTATGGCCTAAACAAGTGCCGAACCTATTGCATGCAAAGCTTATTGGAGATTCTGGTTGGGAACAGATCCACTTATCTGTCAGGAAGTACAGCTGCATTTCCTGTAGAATGTAGCACCTTGTAAGCACAGGTTGCCAAGACTTCGCAGGGTCTAATCCCTCCATCTTTCTCTATAAGCAGTACAAAGGTGCAACAAAGAAAAATCATTTCCAAAAAAATGGTGTCTAAACCCCATAAAATTCCAGTACACTGGTAAAAAACTATTGGAATTAGAATAATATTTTGAATCCGTTACCTGCATATAGCAGGTAAGATATGGATGGTTTTTAGTTGAAGCTCAAATTGACGACTGAGACTGGCTGTTCACAAGTTTAGGGATTCTTCACACCTGGTTCACACCTCCTTCACATAAAACTCACAAACAGGTACCTTTTTGTGAAGAAAGTGTGGCTAATGTGTGAACTATGTGAGCAGTTGGGCCAATGCCCTGGCAGAGGGTACCTATTACTATATTATTGATTTTGGTATAAACAAAAGACCATTTAAGGGATATACCACTTTAATCAGGGAAAACTAAGGAACCAACACAGGCTGTTGTTTTCCGTTAATGGTAAGGGTTAGATTAAGCTTGCCTTTCTCAAAATCATTGCCCTTGTTTTCCCGTATGCTGATCTCTGGAGCCTTCTGGCCGTCGTATGGATAAACTATACTGACAAAATTTTGTGTGCCGGCATTCTTTTTAGGCTTTTCAAATACGAAGGCAGGTCTTTTCAGCTCCTTATTGTAAACATAAGATACCTTTCCTTCTTCTTCATTGAGGCTGGTCCTGTCCGCATTCAACGATTGGATCATCAGGTTGTTGCCATCTCTGTAAGTGGTGTAAACCCGGTTCTTTGTCTTATCGAAAACAGGGTTGCTGTCTTCTTTAAGCTGCCAGTGTACGCCCAGGTTTCCGGTAGCTTCACCTATTGCCCTATCGATGACCAGAAAGTATTTTTTGTTGATGAAAAGTACACTGCGCTGATGGTCCAGATTCGGATAGCTTGGGTTGGTATAGGTAAGCACATCAAGGTTATTTCCTGTTTCCCATTTGTTTTGCCGGGCTTTGGTAATGACCATATTTTGATTGTCGAGTGTAAGCGTGCTGTGTATGCGGGTTTGACGGTACCAGTTCCGCAGTTTCATGATGGCTTCGTCGCCGCTATATACAAATACCCCGGCGTCTGGGGTAAAGTTTCTGCCCTTTATAAAAAGTTCAAAAGTCCCGTTATCCGGCTGGGCATGAAATTCTCCGGGAGGACTGGCTTTTAATACCATAACGGTTGCATTTTTATCCCATCCGCTTCTAAACGTATAAAAGCCTGCATTGCTCAATGCTTTGGATAAAAAGTTAGGCGCCTTACCTTGTTTGCCATCTGTAGCAAAATATTTTATGGCCTGGTTTGCCGGGAAAACCCGGGCCCAGGTGGCAAACTGTGCCATTCTGAAATTTTTATCTGTAATCCATGAATCTCCAAACATAGGGGTGTTATAATCTGGCAGTGAAATACTGATCAGCGCCATAATCATATTTTCTACGGTTTGTACATAAGATTGCGGAAATTCTTTTTCAAGGTTAACACGTTTTGCAGAACCATAGGCCTTTAAGAAGATATCGATGGCAGCTACATGGTAAATTGGTGAAAGTTCAAACTGCATCCCATCGGCATAAACCTGTTTTTTGATCTCGGTGTTCAGCACCGATATGCCGGTTTGCCTCCATCTTGGTGAATCTTTAAATTCAGGGAAAGATACCCCTGCAAACAAGTTGCGTTGGGCTTCAAATAAACGGTGGTTTCCCTGTTCGGCATAATGCGTAGATAAATAATCGGCCTGTTGGTGGTAACTGTTTAAAAATTCCATTAAAAAGGCTGGGGTAAAGGCTGGCGAGTTTACAAATAAGCTGAAGGTTGGGGGAAGACTTTGTACCCTGTCCGACACTTCAAGGGGCCGCCACACAAATTTATCATTATCCTGCGACAGGCCCAATGGGGTTTTTCTGGCCCAATCGCTGTACTGATATACCCATTCTCTTGCATATTTTTCATCGCCCGTAGCGTGATAAACCAGGGCCATAGCCTGCCACCATTTTACACGGTGCAACTGCCAGCGTACTTCATTGTCTTTTACCGGCCACATCTGCCAGTTGATGTCCTTACCATAATCAAAATAGCCGTAGCCTTTGTGCGGCTGAAACTGGTGGACCAATGCCTTGTCGGCCATTTCACGCGTAACCTTATCTATGGGCTGGCGTATATCAGCAGGCTTTTCTGCATTACTGAAATCAGGTTCCCTGGCCTTACTTTTTTCCCTGTAGTATGCCAGTAATGCTTTGGCCGCATCGTCATAGTTGCCGGCAGCAACTGCTTTATTAACCTTTTCCAGTCCGGAATACTCAAGGTTGATGTGGTCAAAATCTTTCCTGGTAATGGAAGAGCTTTGTGCAAGTATATTTCCCGACGATAGGGCAATTACAGCAAATACAATGATCCTTTTAAAAATTTTCGTAGTCATGCAATCTTTAAGATTTAGATTAATGGTTAGCGTGGTGAAGGTAAGTATGAATACCTTTACTGGCTTTCAATTTCTTTCAGAAATCATTTGAATTTGGTGAATTTAACGGATGGGATCATTTAATGGATCGGGACATAATCCATCGGCACCATATCGGCTACCTTTTCATAGGCCCAAAAACCTTCATATAGCATGGCCCTGGAATCGTATATGCTGCCGTTTTCATAAAAGCGTACCGTGTTTTGCGTTATGTTGGCTACAGATATTTCATAGTCGGGTATATCGAGCGGACGGAATACCCAGAACCCTGTTTTAGAATAAGCCAGGGTTTCTTTCTCTTTGGTATAACTGATGGCCAGTGCTCCGCTGCAGTCCAGCAATTTTAAATTCTGGTTAAAAGTGGAGACCAGGCTGGCCGCTGAAATTTCTTTACGGTCAAGGTAGTCTACGTATCGGGGCATGTCCTGTTGTTTTATCCAGAAAGCGATCATTGCACTGTCCCGGAGCATGCTGCCCTTACCAATGACAGTTGATTTTGGCGGTGTTTTTAACCTGACCAGGTTTTTATGAATAATGCTGTCGGGGTAGCGGTTAGGGTTAGGTATTTTTATCATCCTGTTCAGGATAAAACCCTGCTCTCTCACATTTCCTGCATACAGGGATCTGAAAAAGTGCTGGGAAGAACCATAATAAGCCGTTTCACGCTTATCAATGTATTTTTTCAGTTTTGCACCCGAAGCTTTTAATTCTTCAAAAAATGGATGTCCGGAAAAATAGATGATGCGGGTCCTTGAATTGTATTCAAAGTTATCCAGCATATATTTTAAACGGTAACCCAAAGCCTTGTTTTCGACAATTAAAAATTCTGAGGTTTTTATGGTTAAGGTACTTTTGGTTACATCATAATCAATATTTAATACCTGGGGATTTAGTATTTTACATTGGGCAGCATTGGGTGTGGTGCCAATAAAGAATTCTTTAAACTGTTTGATGTATTTGGCCCGGTTTGGGTCTGCCCGGATCACTACCTCATTCAAAACTGTAGTACTTTCCTTTAAGATCAGCTCCACCTGAACAGATTTGTCAGAGATAATCACATTTTTTGAATAAGGAAGGTAACCCACCATTTGTACCATCAGGTCATAATTTCCCGGCTTCAGGTTATTGATCTTGAATTTCCCTTCAGCATCGGCTACTGTTGAAACCTTATAACCACTTAAATATACCCCCGCACCTGGCAGACTTTCTTTTTGATCTTTAACAGTACCTGTTATGGAGAATGAGTTTTGGGCGGATGAAGGAAAGCTTGTATATACGATAAGCAGAAATACCAGCAGGACTTTTGTCATGAATGCGAATGTAATGAATTGTATAGTTTTATCAATGCCAATTCATTACATTCTATGTACTATAAAGCGTTCTTCACAATCTTCCCCAGCCGTTTTAAGTCAGACTCCAGTTTTTCATCCCATTTGAGGCCAAAATTTAAGCGCATGCAATTGTTAAACTGATTGTGCTGGGTAAACATGCGGCCGGGCGCAAAACTGATGTTCTGTTTGATGGCCTGGTTATAGAGCATTGCGGTATCTATTCTCTTATCGAGCTCCAGCCACAATACAAAGCCTCCCTGGGGTTGTGTTACCTTTGTGTTTTCGGGAAAGTAATCTGTTATTGCCCGCTGATATTGAAGGCAGTTGGTATATAACTTATGTCTTAAAGTCCGCAGGTGATGGTCGTAACGCCCATGCTCCATAAAATCGGAAATTACTTCCTGGTAAAGCGGGGGTGTTGATATGGTCTGTAACAATTTCTGCCTGATGATCTTTTCTTTGAACTTCCCCGGAGCTACCCAGCCTACTCTGTAGCCCGGAGCCAGGGACTTGGAAAAGGAACCGCACCACATGACCATTCCGGCCTCATCATAGTATTTGCAGGGTACCGGACGTGTAGTTCCGAAAAAAATATCGCCATAAAGGTCATCCTCAATCAAGGGTATGTTATGCTGGGTAAGCAGCCTGACCACCTCTTTTTTATGCTCATCGGGCATACAGCTGCCGAGAGGATTGTTGAAATTGCTGACCAGGCAACAGGCTTTAATAATGGGCAGGATTTTTTTCAAAGCATCTATTTCAATCCCGGTAACCGGATGAGTAGGCAGTTCAATAATTTTTAGGCCCAGCTCGCGCGCCATCTGTAATATCCCAAAATATATAGGGCTTTCCAGGGCAATGGTATCGCCAGGTTTGGTAACGGCAATAAAGCAATTGTACAGGGCATTCATAGCACCCGAGGTAGTTACCACATCATTCTCGGTGAGCTGACCGGCCCAAACAAAAGACCAGCGGGATATGTTCCGCCGTAAGTTTACACTGCCCTGTACAGGTTCGTAGGCCGTGCCACTCCCTTCCAGGTTACGCATGGCTTTGATTACCCCTTTGTTTAATTTGGCAATAGGTAATAAGCCGTTGGCAGGTACACCTAATGAAAACTTGGTGATGTCTTTGTAGTACAGGGTATCAAAAACCCTGGTGATCAGGTCTTCAGGATGTTTTTCTTTATCGTACAACTTTGGCTTGCTGGTATCGGGAATGGAAAGCCTGCGGCCATAAGCATTGCTGACATAATAGCCCGATTTAGGCCTGGATTCGATCAGCGATTTGCTTTCCAGTTCTAAAAATGCTTGTTTAACGGTATTCAGGCTTACATTGTAAATCTTTTGTACGGTACGGATAGAGGGCAATTTGTCGCCCACCTTGAGGGTTTCGGAAGCAATCTGCTGCTCAACCGTACCGGCAATTTTCAGGTACAATACTTCTTTTGACATGCTGTTGCTGTAATGTAGATAAATGTACGATTATTGGTAACAATTGTTTAGCCAGTTTACCAGCCTGGAGATGGCATTTTTAACATGGTTTTCCGTTGATATACCATTGTCATCGAAGGTCCACTGCGCTTTAAAACGCTTTAAAGAAATGTTTTTTAAGGTTTCGCAAACCTGATCTTGTGCCAACTCCTTGTCGGTATGTACCTGTACCACTGCTTTTCCGGCATCATTGATATTTACAAAAGCATAAGCGATGATCTTACAATTTAATTCGGCGATGCCCAGGGGCAGGCCAAAATCAGCGTTAAGACCAGTGCTATGGATCGTTTTTTGAGTTCTGTACAGGTTGACGATTGATTTTAAGTCTGATAAAAATACCTCTCTAAATTTGATTGGGCTGTGTTCTTTTTCCTGTGCGACCATAATATTAATAATTGTCTTACAAAATTAGACAGCTTAATGTTAGGTATACAGATACAAAAATGCATTAATTTATGGGTACAGATTTTTTAACTGGGTACCCCAGTTATTCTTCCCTATCCAGGACATGCTTGATTTTGTTCGCGTTTTCCATCAATTCGGTAAGGTAAGCCCAGTTCTCTTTTTCAATACAGGACTTAAATTTTCTGAGCTGGGTAATGTGCTCGTTCAGTACATCCAGCACGTTTTCTTTGTTTTGTTTAAAGATGGGCATCCACATAGCAGGGCTACTTTTTGCCAACCTTACTGTACTTTCAAAACCGGCACTGGCCAGTTCAAATATGGCATTTTCTTCTTTCTCTTTTTCCAGTACAGTGTTGGCCAATGCAAAAGAAGTAATATGGGAAATGTGGCTAACATAAGCTACATGGACATCATGGTCTTTTCCTTCCATATATACATTGTACATGCCAAGCAGGGTATACAACTTTTCAACGGTTGCCAGTGCATCTTTATCGCTTTCTGCTGCATTGCAGATCACATTAGCCCGGCCATGGAATGCATCGTTCGTAGCTGCTTCCGGCCCGCTGAATTCGGTACCCCACATAGGGTGTGTAGCAATGTACCTGCCTCTGTGGGGATGTCCCTTTACCGCATCAAGCAAAGATGTTTTAGTAGAGCCGGTATCCAGTACGATCTGGTGTTTTACCTGATCCAGTATCTGTGGCAATAATACGGTACAGACACTTACCGGAGCACTCAGTATGACCAGGTCGGCCTTGGCTACTGCTGTATTCAGGTCTGTTATTTCATCTGCAATTCCAAGCTCCAGCGCCTTTTGTGTATGTGTTTCCTGATTGTCTACACCATATACTTTTGTGGCAAAGCCTTTTTGCTTTAATACTAAAGCCATGGAACCTCCAATAAGTCCGAGGCCGACTACTGCTATCTTCATTATTTAATATTATAAAGTTCTGTATAAGTTATTTGTTGATCCGGTTTACAGCCTGTTCAAACCTGGAGAGGTCGCCACAAAGGCTGATCCTGATGTACCGCAGGCCCTGGCTTCCAAATATACCTCCAGGTGTAAGGAAAACGCCCGATCCATATAGCACTTCGTCACTAAGTGCATAAGCATCTTCATAATGATCAGGAATTTTTGCCCATACAAATAAACCAACCTGTTTAAGCGAATAGCTACAGCCCAGGATATCGAGTATGCGGTATACTTTAGCTCTCCTTTCTGCGTAAATGCCATTGATATGGCTATACCAGTCGGAACCAAGGCTCAAAGCTTTTGCTGCGGCCAGTTGCAGGGGCATAAACATGCCGCTGTCCATATTGCTCTTAAACCTAAGTACCTCTTCAATGCGTTCTTTTGCACCGCACAGCACACCAATACGCCAGCCGGCCATATTGTGTGATTTGCTTAAAGAGTTCAATTCCAATACCACTTCCTTTGCACCTGGTACTGCCAAAAGGCTTATCGGTTCATCATTCAGGATAAAACTATAAGGATTGTCATGTACCAACAGGATGTGATGTTCCTTGGCAAAACGGACAAGAGCCTCAAATAGGTCCTGGCCAACAGGCTGGCCTGTTGGCATATTTGGGTAATTTACGAACATGAGTTTCACCCGGCTCAGATCTGTTGCGGCCAATGCCTTCAGATCCGGATACCAGTTTTGCGCTTCCTGTAAAATGTAATTCACAGGTTTACCACCTGCAAGTTTAACCGCGCTGCCGTAAGTAGGGTAACCCGGATCGGGGATCAATGCTTCGTCGCCCTCATCCAGATAAGTCATACAGATGTGCATGATCCCTTCTTTGGACCCAAGCAGTGGTAATATTTCTGTATCAGGATGAAGGGTTACATGATACCACTGCTGATACCAGTCTGCAAAAGCCTGTCGCAATGCAGGTATGCCTTTATAGCCCTGATAGCCATGTACCCCTGGTTTGGCGGCTTCTTCCTGCAATGTTTTGATGACATCGGGATGTGGTGGAAGATCGGGGCTGCCGATACCTAAGTTAATGATGTTTTTGCCTTCTTTATTCAGGGATTCGATTTCCCTTAATTTTTGGGAGAAGTAGTATTCACTGATACCCTCCAGTCTTTTTGCAATCATTATAAAAAATTTTTGTCAAGGTGTGCGGCAGTAATAGCTGATAATTGCAAATTTTTTGGCCATACAGCACTTTGCGTAAATATATGTTCATTTATTTTATCTAAAAAATTAAGTTGCTTATTGCTGCAAATTTAAGTTGGTGCTGACAAAGAAATTAAGGAGATACCCGGACGGGGAATGCTGGTCTGGAAAAGAGTGGGAAAGTTGAGGGTTATGTATAGGCTGTTTGTTAATAATTTGGAAAAATTTAGTTAATATTGGGTATGTTCTTTTGCAAAGAGAGGGGAACATCCATTATGCATCAGGAAAGGGGAAGTAATTCAAATGAAATTCAGCTGCTGATTGCGCTTAAATCGGGAGACCGGCTTGCATTTGAAAAAATTTACCAGAGCTATAGCCCCAGGATCTTCCTGAATATCTTAAAGATGGTGAAATCTGTTGAAGATGCCCAGGAAATCCTGCAGGATGTATTCATTAAGGTCTGGGAAAAGCGGGGCCTTATTGATCCCGAACAATCCTTTAAATCTTATTTATTTCAGATTTCCAAATTCACTGTGTATAACTTTATCCGCAAGCTCAATCTGGATAAAAAGCTAAAAACTTATCTCAGTCTCGAAAATACAGAGTTGTATACACATATTGAGGAAGGAATCGCCTATAGGGAAAATGATCAGTTTATCCTCAATGCAATTGAGGAATTACCCAGCCAGCGAAAGCAAATCTATAAATTGTGCAAAATTGAAGGTAAAAGTTATGCAGAGGTTGGTAAACAACTGGGAATTTCTTCTTCTACAATTAATGATCATATTGTTAAGGCTACAAAATTTTTAAAACAACGCCATGCATCTTTCGGTGCTGCGGTTACTTTGACCGTAATTTCAGTGTTTTTAAAAAATCTTTAAAAAATATTCTATTTCAGAGCAGATGCTCTGCATTTTTCAAGTGTATTAGCTGTAAATGGATAAGACTTGGAAAATTTAGATAAGATAGAAACCTCCTTTTACAAATACCTGAACAATGAATTGGGGGAAGAAGAGGCTAGACAATTTCTTGAACATTTGCAGTCAGGTGCCGACAAGGACGTCTTTTTGCAATTGATAGAAAATGGTCTGGAAGGGCCGCTTGCTGATCAGTTGCTGGGCAAACCTGAACTTTTTACCTTGCTAAACCAGTCTTTTGCAAAAGTGGTTCACACCATTGATACTAAACCCGAAAAGAGCATCACTAAGTTATGGCCAGGTATTGCTGCCGGGATAGCAGCAGCAGTTGCTTTGATTATACTTGGTATTTATATTTTTAATGCGGTACCTAAGTCTGAACCTGGTTCGGGACCTGAGTATGTAAACAGCATCAAGCCAGGAAAAATGGGGGCCACATTAACGCTGGCCAACGGAAAAACAATCGGATTGTCCGGTGCCGCAAATGGCGAGCTTGCCAAAGAAGCTGGCATCAGTGTAACCAAAATGGCAAACGGACAGCTGGTTTATGAAATTGAAGAGGGAAATGGTGATCCGAGCAAAACCAATACCCTAACTACTGCTAAAGGTGAGACCTATATTTTAACCTTACCCGATAAAACTAAAGTATGGATGAATGCGGCTTCAAGCCTCACCTACGCTGCCGGCTTAAATCAAAGGGAGCGTAAAGTTATGCTTAAAGGGGAAGCCTATTTTCAGGTAGCCGAAGATAAGACCCGCCCCTTTATTGTAGAGAGCGGGGGACAAAAAATTGAGGTACTGGGTACGTGGTTCAATGTGAATGCTTATCCCGATGAAGAGAAAGTAACAACTACACTTTTGAAAGGCAGTGTAAAAGTATCCGGAAAACCAGGATCCAAAATCTTAAAGCCGGGAGACCAGTCGGCAGTAAATGAAAAATCGATTTCAATTACTGAAGTAGATACGGAGCGTGCGGTAGCCTGGAAGGACAATAAGTTTCTTTTTGAAAATGATGATATCCGGTATATCATGCGCATGATTGAACGCTGGTATAATGTAGAGGTAGTTTATATAGGAGAAATGCCAACAGAGAAATTCGGAGGGGGAGTATCCCGCTTTGACAATGTTTCGCAGGTATTGAAAATATTGGAATCTACCGGAGGTGCGCATTTTAAGATTGAAGGCAGGAGAATTTTGGTATCAAAATAAATAGAATCATCTACGATAAACAATGGACAGATTATTAACCCTAAAATCAAAAATGGAGAAATGTTTACAAAAGGATAACTAAAGCCGCCGGGGGCCAGGTAAAAAATAACCAGAAGTGTTACTAGCACTCCTGGTGTATGTTCGGTCTACGCCAATAAAAATTAACCGTTAACCGCAGATGCCCGGAGTTTTCGAGGCAACAGGCATGCTGCTCAACCAAACAAGTACTAATGTATAGAATTTATACGAAGAAACTGGTCATGCCCGAGCGGTATGCCCGTAAAATTTTGCTAATTATGCGATTTACCACCGTTATATTAATAGCATCCCTTATGCAGGTGAGTGCCACCACGCTGGCCCAAAAAATCAGTCTGTCTAAAACAAACGCTTCTTTAAAAGCAGTAATTAAAGAGATAAGGGCACAAAGTGGTTACGAATTCATCTATACCGAAAGCGTTTTAAAGGAAGCATTACCTGTAACGATCAACATTAAAGCACTTAACTTTGAGGAGGTGCTGGAGCAGATTTTCAGGAATCAGCCGCTGAGTTTTTCTATTGACAGCAAAACGGTCATCATCAAACAAAAAGATAAAAACTTATTTGAACAATTAGCTGCCCGATTTCAGGCAATTGATGTTCGGGGTCGTGTGCTGGATGAAAACAGCCAGCCGATGTACGGAGCTACAGTGAAGGTTAAAGGAACCAGCAAGGTTGCCACAACAAATGGCGAGGGTATATTTACACTCAGGGGTATCGATGAGAATGCTACACTGGAAGTTTCTTACCTGGGATACCAGGTAAAAGAAATAAAAGTAACCAAAGATACCCGCGACCTTACAATCAGGCTGCTGCTTGCCGACAGCAAACTGAACGAGGTGGTTGTTACTGCATTGGGTATAAAGAGAGAAGAAAGGGCATTAGGCTATGCCATTACTAAAATAGACAGCAACCAAATTACCAATGCACCAGCGGGAAACTGGATTGATGCCCTTTCGGGAAAGGTTGCAGGTTTAAATATGGTAAGGTCAAACGGAGGACCTGCCGGTTCAAACAAAATTATTTTGCGCGGAGAGAACAACCTGACAGGAGGGGCCGACAACGAAGCCCTGATTGTAATAGACGGCGTGGTCGTAAATAATGGCAGTGGCAGAAGAACTGCAACTGGAGGATCTGCAGCTGCACCATCGGATGGGATACAGCCAACTGATTTTGGAAGCGGGATTAATGACCTTAATCCTGAAGATATTGAAAGTATTACGGTGCTTAAAGGCCCCGGTGCTGCAGCGTTATACGGGCAACGCGGCGCAAATGGAGCGATCATTGTCACTACCAAATCGGGCAGTGCAAAAAGCCGCGCTGTAAGTATAACCCTAAACGCTAATGCCGCATTTGAAAGCGCTAACCGATGGCCAGATTTACAATATGAATATGGACAGGGGCAAAGTGGTGCCGATACCTACGGATATGGCCTGAACAGTGCCAGTAGTTTGGCTTTTGGCCCAAGGTTTAACGGACAGTCTTTTGTACAGTACGACCCGGTAACTCAGGCTGCGACTACAGAAGCTACACCCTGGGTTCCTTATAAAAACCAGATCAGGGAGTTTTTTGAAACCGGGAAAACTTTTACAAATTCTATCAGTATTAGCGGAAACATCAAAAAGAATACGACTTTCCGTGTTTCTGCAACACATGCTGATAACGAGTGGATCATTCCGAATACAGGCTATAAACGTAACAATATCTCCTTCTCGGCCAACAGTAAAATTACTTCAAAACTAAGCCTGACTGTAAAAGGAGGGTACACGAATAGGGAAAGCGATAATTTACCCGGAATGGGGTACGGAAACCAATCCGTAATGTACTGGTATGTGTTTTGGGTGCCAAATGCCGATATCAATTGGTTGCGAAACTATTGGACAAACGGTAAAGAATACAGAGAACTTAAAGATGTTTTTACTGCATCGCCAGAAAATCCTTACGCCATTTCGTATGAGTTTATCAATGGTTCAAAACGCAATGGCATAACTGGTAATGCACAGTTAAATTATGCTTTTACCAAAGCGCTGAGCTTGCAGTTAAGGGCAACTTTAGACCGCACCATTGATGACAGGGTGCAAAAACGCCCGTGGACGGCGGCACGCTTAGCTACTGGTTCTTATCGTACCCAGGATATTGTTTCTAAAGAATACAGTGGTGATTTCTTATTGAAGTACAACAAACAACTGAATAAGGATTTTAGTATTACCGCAACAGTTGGTGGCAGTATGCTTAAGAACCGCTATTCCAAGAAAGAAACAAGAGCTGATGGATTAATAGAGCCAAATGTTTATAGCTTTGATAATGCTGAAAATCCGCTGGTATATGTACCAGATACTTCACGTTTCTCGTTGAACAGTGTGTATGGCTTGTTTTCTGCTTCCTATAAGAGTTATCTTTATTTAGATGTAACCAGTCGCATGGATTGGAACAGCACCCTGGCCAATCCATTTAGAGAGAAAAGCACAGGTTTCTTTTATCCATCTGCAAACCTGAGCTTTATTGCCTCCGATTATTTTAGTTTACCTAAAACCATCAGCTTTGCAAAGTTAAGACTTTCGGTTTCTCAGGTGGGTAGCGGTGGTACAATACCTTACCGTACTGCCTATTTATATGGTTTGGCAGCTAACGGAACCTACCCAAATGGTTCGTTACAAAATCCAACTACAATACCCAATCCTGATTTACAACCGCTAAAAACTACTGCTTACGAAATAGGTGCAGACATTAAGTTGTTTAAGAACCGTTTGGGTATTGATATTGCTGCTTATGCAGGAAATACCAAAAACCAGATTTTAGAACGTATTGTCGACCGCTCATCAGGCTATACCCGTCAGATTATTAATGCCGGGCAGATCGATAACTCTGGTTTGGAAGTGGCAATGAACGGCACACTCATACAAAGCAAGAGTTTTAAATGGACGACTTTTATGACTTTTGCTACCAATAAAAATAAGATCATTGCCTTAGCCAATAACGATACTACCGTATTGTTGCGTTCAAGTGCAGTAGGCGGTGCGCAAATTATAGCAAAGGTTGGTGGTAGCATGGGCGATATGTATGGTACAGGCTTTTTACGTGCTCCGGACGGGCAGGTAGTCTATAACCCTACTACAGGTATTCCGCTGCTGTCAGGCACTCCGGTCTATCTGGGCAATACCATTCCCAAATATAAAGCGAGTATAGGTACTGAGTTTAGCTATAAACAATTTAAGTTAAATGTATTGTTTGATGCACAAAAAGGCGGGGTGGCCCATTCCTATACCCATGGTCGCCTGGCCGATTTTGGCAAACTTTCAGCTACCTTACCTGGTCGTTACAGCGGTATAACCGGTAAGGGTGTTGTGGATAACGGGGATGGAACGTATAGCCCAAATACAACTATAGCTACAGATATTACTTCGTTTTACAATACAACTATGGGAACCCTTAATGGCGAAGGCGCAACCTATAAAACCGACTTTATTAAATTCAGGGAAGCGAGGTTTGATTATACGCTGCCAAAATCACTGTTAAGATCAATAAAAATATCCAGGGCAACTATAGGTGTGTATGGGCGTAACCTCGTGATCTGGTCCAACTGGCCTATGTTCGATCCTGAGTTTGGTACTTTGAGCGGTACTGATATTGTACAGGGATTTGAGATCGGACAGTTCCCCTCAACCCGTACTTATGGTTTTAATTTAGTGATAGGTATTAATTAATATAGCAATGAAAAGAACAATATACATCATTACCCTTTTATCATTTGTATCGGGCTTTTTTGCTTGCGATAAAGGATTTGACCGTGAAAATACCGATCCTATAAACATCATCAGCTCCTCACCAGATAAGCTGCTGGCCCCGGCATTGGTAAATGTTTTAACAGGCAACATGCTGCGTAACCGTAACTTTAATAACGAGCTGATGCAGGTAACGGTAACACAAAGTGAAGATGATTTTACTGTGTTTAGATATAATTTCAGACCAAACACTGCAGATTATACCTGGAATATCTGGTATCCGGAACTCACCAACTTCAGGGATATTTACGAGATCGCTTCCAGGCCCGAATATCAGAACGATTCCTATAAGGGCATTTCACTGGTATGCGAAGCCTGGGTTTTTTCTTTACTTACGGATACCTATGGTGATGTGCCATTTAAAGAGGCCAACCAGGGGAAAATAGGTTTGGTAGAACCTGTGTTTGACAGTCAGAAAGAAATTTACACCGCTTTGCTGGCCAGGTTAGAAGAAGCGAACGCTTTGCTGACAGGAAATGTGCCCATCGATGCCGCAAGTGACCCAATTTATAAAGGCGACATTGGGCTTTGGCGCAAGTTCTGTAATGGCTTGCACCTGCGTCTGCTATTGCGTTTATCCGGAAAACAGGAAGTGGCCAGTATCATGATTGCCAAAATCAAGGAAATGGTAGACACAAATCCATCAAAATATCCGTTGTTTACATCAAATGCAGAATCGGCAGTGCTAAAATGGACCGGCGCTACTACCACTACAGATCCTTATACTAACCCTTATGTGATCAATTTGCGTGAAAATGACTTCACCATACCTTCTATGTGTAATTTCTTTATACTTAAGCTGAATGACTGGAATGATCCACGGATAGATATTGGTGCAACTTACGGGGCTAACGCCCGTAACAGGCTGGGCATAGCAGCAGGTACCGGTGGTTTTATTGGCATAGACAGTGGTTACGAACCCGGCAGCAAGGAACAGAAACAATCGTATTTTTATTCGTTTGGCAACTCGGAATTTTCTATACAGAAAAGTCCGCTGACCGGTATTGTTATGACTTATGCCGAATTACAGTTTATACTGGCAGAGGCAGCGGCCAAAGGTTGGATTTCGGGTTCTGCCCAGACCTTCTATTATACAGGTATAGCAAGTGCGATTAATTATTGGGTGCCAAACTTTAGTACAAACATCTCAGGAACACAGTTTACCGGTTATATAGCCAATGCAGGTATTGCCTGGGATAATAACCTGCCATTAAATGCGGCCACTGGAGATAGTAAAATGGAGCGCATCCATCTCCAAAAGTATTATAGTCTTTTTCTTACCGATTTTCAGCAATGGTTCGAATACCGCCGTACCGGGCATCCGATATTGCCCAAAGGTGAAGGCTTAAAAAACGGAGGGAAAATGCCTGCCAGGATGAATTACCCGGTCTATGTACAATCGGCCAATCCAACCAACTATAGTAAAGCTGTAGCCAATATGGGCGGAGACGATATGAATACTTTGGTTTGGTGGCAGAAACCTTAATAAATAAGATTTAAGATAATTTAAAATATTTATAACGATGAAAACGCTAATACACCATATTATCTTGCTGTTTTCAGCTTTGTTTCTCTTAGCTGGTTGCGATAAAACAGGAAATTTCCCCGGTGCCGAGGTAAATCCGCATATAGCCATTTACGATTTAAGGAGCTTTTATAAAGGAGCTGATTATCCACTTACACAATCGTCTATGCTTGGTTCAATTGGTGTTACCGGCGTAGTTGTTTCAGATCATAGCGGTAAAAACATGACCTCTGGCCTGCTAATGGTACAAAACAAGTGGAGATTAAACGAGCTTAGGGGCATTGCTATTGATATTGGGGCCGATGCTGCAAACTATGTTCCCGGTGATTCGGTGACTGTAAACCTGGTTGGCGGTGTGATGAAACAAGTTGACGGAATGCTGCGGGTTACCGGGGTCAATGGTTCAGCAGTGGTAAAGGTAGCTTCCGGTAAAAACATTCCGGTTAACCGGGTTCCCAGTAGTTTCATTCTGGCTAACCCTGATAAATACGAAAGCACCGAGATTGTAATTGTAAAAGGGGGTTTTGATCCTATACCAGCACCAACAGATACTTATAGCGGCGATAAATTAGTAAATGATGGTTTTGGTAATTTTACCTTACATACTACAGCAGCGGCAACCTTTGCCAATACCCCTTTACCAGGAATGGCCAATTTCTTTGGTGTACTGGAATATTCAAAAGGTTCAGATGGCAAAAACATACCTCATTTGCGGATCCGAAAACCAGCCGACATCAGGGTGTTAAGCTCTACGGTTACAAGGGCAGCTATTGTAATTTCCGGATTTTTGGCCATGCCAGAAGGTACGCCATCTACCAATGGCGAATACATACAGTTTTTGGCAACACGGGATATTGATTTCTCTGTAACGCCATATTGTGTGGTAACCCATAATACCAACTCTGCCTATCAGCCAACGGGTGTGCCACTTAATGGCTGGGCTACAACAGGCAGACGTTCCTACAAATTTGATTTAAAAGCAGGAACGGTAGCAAAAGGGCAGTATTTTTATGTAGGCGGAAATTCCAATAAATTGATTAACGGAGTAGGCTCTACCAGTATTGCAAATGGCAAGTGGATTGTAGCTAAAAATACCGGAAGCTCGGCAGGTGATGGCCTTGGCGACATCAATGCCGATTTGTTGTTAAACGGAACCAGTGGTTTTGCAGATGGCATTGCAGTGTTTGAAGGACTTACAGTTACAAAAAATACAACCCCAATAGATGTGATTATTACGGGAGCAAACGGAGCAATCTATAACCTGGCGCAAGAGGCAGGTTTGCGTATTGCCAACACAGATTGGTATGATATTGTAAACCCTGTTACATTAGAGCCACAGCCATTGTATAAACAAGGCTCAAACACCATTTGTTTAAGTCGCCCGGCACCCACAAATGCAGGATTCTTCTATAAACTGGGCGGAGTGTATAATATACGCTTAGGGCGCTGGGTAACAGCAAGATCACAAAATAGGGTAGATTTAGAAATTACCTCTGTACTTGATGAATTGGAAAAAGAATTTCCTGCAGGAACCGGTACTACTCCAGGTATAGTACCAACTAAAGTTGTAGAGTAACCCGTATATTTAACAATAGCATTATAACCAGGTGCTTCCACAAAAAAGAGGGAAGCACCTTATCAACAAAACATAAGATGAACAGAATTACATTTTTCCTGATTGCGCTCTTTCTGCAACTGAACCTCCGGCCCGAGGGATATGCGCAAACAAAACCTGCTGATAAAAGCGCAGGAAAGACATTGCGCATCATGAGTTATAACATCCACCATGCAAACCCGCCATCCAAACCAGACCTGATTGATCTGGATGCCATTGCCCGGGTGATCACAGCTAGTAAGGCAGACATTGTAGCACTACAGGAAGTAGAAACCGGTGTAAGCCGGAGCGGAGGGGCAAACGAAGCGAAGATACTTGCAGAAAAAACAGGATTTCAGTACCATTTTTTTAAAGCCATCGATTACGATGGCGGTGATTATGGGATTGCCATACTAAGCCGTTACCCATTAAAGGAGATCAGACTGGTACCACTGCCACAGCAAATCACTGCCGAAAAACGTATATTGGGTTATGCCACCATAAAGGTAGGTAAACAGAAAATCATATTTGCAAATACCCACCTCGATGCAAGCAGGACAGATGAAAACAGGCTCGTCCAGATGCAAAGCATCCTTAAAGAATTTGAGCATGCTGCGCTGCCGGTAATTTTATGTGGCGACTTAAACAGCGTTGCTGGTTCATCAGTGATCAGTTTACTTGATGCGCAGTTTAAACGTACCTGTACAGAAAATTGTCCTCCTACCTCGCCCCAGATTAACCCCCGTCGTACTATAGATTATATCGCCACCAAAAATGTAACCTGGCCTTTGCTGGAATATCAGGTAATAGCAGAAACTTATGCTTCAGATCACAGACCTGTAATGGCAATTTTTAACCTGGAAAAATAACATGCACCTTTCTTTTAGCTGCCTGCTTACAGGCTTTCTGTCATTTTTTTTACTGACCCCAACTGTGTATGCCAGACCAGACCAGGGGGCGGCCGAAGCTTTTCTTAAACGTATAGTTAAGGACCATGCTGCCGATTTTGAGATCAGTTATATCGCTGCTGCAGCCAATGGCAACGACAGGTATGAACTGGAGAGCAAAAACAATAAGATTGTACTGAGCGGGAACAACAACATTTCCATAGCCAGTGCGCTAAACCATTACCTGCGCTATTACGCAGGCTGCCTGATTTCCTGGAATGGCAGTAACCTGAAATTACCGGCTAAATTGCCTGCAATTCCTGTTAAAGTAAGCAAAACATCGCCTTACAAGTACCGTTACTACCTGAACTATTGTACCTTTAATTACTCTATGAGCTGGTGGGACTGGCAGCGCTGGCAGTGGGAAATAGATTTTATGGCCCTGAACGGCATCAATATGCCACTGGCCATTACCGGTCAGAACGCAGTGTGGAGCCGCGTGTATAAAGAACTTGGCTTTACCGATAAAGAACTGGAAAATTTTTTTACCGGCCCTGCTTATTTCAACTGGTTTTATATGGGTAATATTGACGGCTGGGGCGGCCCACTTCCAAAAAGCCAGATGCTGGCCCATGAGGCACTCCAAAAAAAGATCCTGGAACGTGAGCGTTCCTTTGGGATGACACCTATCCTGCCGGCCTTTACCGGTCATGTTCCTCCTGCTTTTAAGGATAAGTTTCCGAAAGCAAAGCTCAAAAAGACCAATTGGACAACATTTCCTTCAGTATATATTTTGGATCCGGAAGATGAACTTTTTACTACTATCGGCAAACGCTTTATTGAAGAAGAAGTAAAAACATTTGGCACTGATCATTTATACACCGCTGATACCTTTAATGAGAATACGCCCCCAACCTCCGATTCGCTATACCTGAGCAATGTGAGCAAAAAAGTATACCAGTCGATGGCCCTGGCAGACCCTGAAGCCACCTGGATTATGCAGGGATGGTTATTTTATCATGGTGAAAAATTCTGGAAACCTACACAGATCAAAGCATTGTTAAATGCGATACCCAATGATAAAATGATTGTACTTGACTTGTGGAGTGAAAACCATCCGGTATGGCAGCGCACAGCTGCATATTACGGAAAACCATGGATCTGGAACATGCTGCACAATTTTGGCGGCAACATCAGTTTATATGGCCGTATGGATGAAGTGGCTTCTGGTGCAATTAAAGCAAAACAGGCGGCAAATTCGGGTAACATGGTTGGCATAGGCCTGACTCCTGAAGCCATAGAACAAAATCCGGTGATGTACCAGTTGATGCTGGATAATATCTGGACAGATGAGCCTATAAATGTAACGGCCTGGTTAAAAAATTATAGCCGCCAGCGTTATGGGGCCCAAAATGCATTGGCCGAACAAGCCTGGCAAATTTTGTACAAGACGGTTTATACCGGTGGGATTTTACCAGGAGGTCCTGAATCTATTCTTACCGGCAGGCCCACCATGGCCGAAAGCACGCGCAGCACACGTCCAAAAAAGAACTATAAACCGGCAGAACTGATCCCCGCATGGGAGGCACTCCTCAAAGCTTCACAACAGTTAAGTACGGATGGTTTTAAGTACGACCTGGTTGATGTTACCCGGCAGGTATTGGTGAACTATGCCGATACCCTGCAAAGACAGTTTGCCCAGGCCTATCAGGGAAAAGATGGCAAAAAATTCGACAGACTGAGCGGGGATTTCTTAGCCGTAATGGACGATGTAGATTACCTTTTAGCAACGCGTAAGGATTTTTTGCTGGGTAAATGGCTTAATGAAGCAAAAAGAATGGGGACTACAGCTGAAGAAAAGAAACGCTATGAAAGAAATGCCCGAAACCTGATCACCTTATGGGCTGATCAAAACAGTAGTCTGAATGAATACTCCTGCAGACAATGGTCGGGCCTGATCTCTTCTTTTTACAAACCACGCTGGCAGCAGTTCTTTAGTTATGCCAAACAGCAACTTAAATCAGGTGCAAAGCTTGACCAGAAAGTATTTGAAGAAAAAATGAAACGCTGGGAATGGGATTGGGTAAATAAAAATGATGTGTTTACCGAACAACCCAGCGGAAATGAGATTAAGACTGCTGAAAGCCTCTATAAAAAATATATCGCTCAGTTAAAAAAAACGTACAACTAAACAAGCCCGTCAGTAGTCACAGCAGTCAATTTTTCTTACCTTTATTCAAAAAAAGGATTTATATGAATACTGAAAAAGCCATTCTGGCCGGCGGTTGCTTTTGGGGGGTAGAAGAACTGATCCGGCATTATCCGGGTGTTATTTCGACTGTAGTAGGATATACAGGTGGGGATGTACTCAATGCAACTTACCGCAATCATGGAACACATGCTGAAGGTATTGCAGTTGTATTTGATCCCGCCAAGTTATCCTATCGTAAGCTGCTGGAGTATTTTTTCCAGATCCATGACCCAACAACGCGGAACAGACAGGGAAATGACATAGGTACATCTTATCGATCGGCAATTTTTTTTATGGACGAGACTCAACGGGAAACCGCAGAAGCTTTAATTGCAGAAATGGAAGCTTCAGGGATATGGCCGGGAAAAATTGTAACGGAAGTTGTGCCTGCAACTGATTTTTGGGATGCCGAAGAAGAGCATCAGGATTATCTGCAGAAAAATCCCTATGGATATACCTGTCACTTTGAGAGGCCCGACTGGAAATTATAAGTTCATCAGCTTCGTATAAAATCTATTTGACTTCTGAAGGTATTTTGACAAGATTTACTTCAGTTACATTTTTGATTAAAGTTTTATCGGTTGAATAGCTTACCGGTCCCGCGGCAGCTGTACCGGTATATATTCCATTCATAAAAACACAGTTTGCAATGGGCGATTTCACATCGATCATGTTAAGCCCGTCTCCAACAATGTTCATGACGTAAATGTTATGGATAAGTCCGGGTAGCGGTGGTTTTCCATAGGCCCGGTTGCCAAGCAGCACAGTGTAGGGGCTTCCATTATATGGCGCTTGAATGTTGGGATCTGCTGCGGTTGTTACCCCGTTAATGTATACATGATGAATGCTCGCACTGTCACTTGCCCTGATGCCTACTCCGGTATAATTCGTTTTGATATTGGTAATATATACGTGTTCAATATGATCTTCTGGCCCGGTGTGTTTGGTAGAAGTAATCTGATAAGAGTTGATGTTGCCGTTCGAATGAAATTCCGGCCCTAAGTCAAGTGCCGAAAGCGCAATACAGTCGTCGCCGTTTACAGCGGTAATATTATCTATCCGAAAATATTTACAACCCTCTCTTAGGTTGATTGCGTCGTTATTATAAGTGTATATCCTTTTGTCATTTAAATCCCTAAACTGGGGAGTGTAAAACCGGAGATCTGATAATTCTGCATGATGCACGCGTTCGAAGGTAACGGCCCAGGCATGGGCGTATGCTATCTGCACATTTTTTAATTTAAAACCGTCAACATAAGCCATCAATACCATAAAGTTACGCCAGTCGGATTGCTGTTTTCTGTTTTCCTTACCGGCATCCGTACCGTAACTGCTCCTGTCCTTATTGTGGGTAGGTGTAGCAGTCAGGCTTAGCTTTCTGAAGCCGTCTCCAGTTGCCCTGGGATTGGCTGCACCTTTTAATACAACATCCCCAATGCCGATGATCGAGATGTTTTTATTCCATACAGGATTCGTGATCCCGATACCTGCATTGTCACTGCGAAACATGTTATCGCGACAACTATCCGATAGCTGGATCACGCAGTTTTCTAGAATCACGGTCATCTCTGAAGGAAGCAATATAGCCTGGTCTATTTTCCAGATCGTGGTTCCGTTTGCGTTTCTTTGTGGAATGGTAATGCTATTGGTAGTGCCTTTTGCAGCATTTACAGCCGCTTGTATGCGGTGCGTATCATTGCCCTTAAAATCATTTGGTCCAATTGGAGCTAAAGCCGCTTGGGCAACCTCTTTTTTTTGAACTCGAGTCTGTGCAACTACAAATTGAGTAGAAATCAGCCAGGAAAGGGTGAGGAGGACGCAATAAAATCTCATAAAGTTACATTTATAGCTATTGTCGGGGCTTTTTTTTTGTTAAAAAAAAGCCGTACATTTTTGTACGGCTTTTCTATAGCTCTTTTGTGTATTTACCTTCTGTCTCCAAATATCCTTAACAGATAAATAAAGATGTTTAAAAAGTCGAGATAAAGTGACAATGCACCCATGATGGCTAATTTCTTAGTATCCGCATCCATTTGTGCACCGTTTGCTTCCAGGCCTTCACCAATTCTTTTCAGCTTCTGAACATCGTAAGCAGTTAAAGCAGTAAATATGGCAATGCCGATAAAAGCCATGAACAGACTAAAGTTTGCACTTTGAATGAACATATTTACTACACTTGCAATGATTAAGCCTACAACTCCGATCATTAATATAGGGCCAAATTTGCTCAGGTCTATATTGGTGGTATAGCCCATTATGGCCATAATTCCAAATATACCTGCGGCACCAATAAAGCAACTTAATACTGAAGCGCCGGTGTACGCTAATAAAATAAAGCTTAAACTAACGCCAGTTAAAACGGAATATAGAATGAACACACCTACCATTGCGCCAAAAGAAAGGCGGCTCAGGCCGGCACTCATCAATAAGACCAGGCCAAGGGGGGCGAGCATGGCTACCCAGCCCAAAAGGCCCATTTTACCGGTTTCCTGATTGATTAAATAGCTCATCATTTCAGGGGTACTGGCCATATAAAACGCAGCCAGACTTGATAAGCTTAAGGCTACAAACATCCATAAGAAAACGTTAGCAAAGAATTTCTTAGCAACTACTCCGGTTTGAGGCTGTACAAAAACTGATTTTTGCGCCCAATCGTAATTATTGTTATTATCCATTTGTTTTAAATTTATTTAAAGGTACTAATAGTTTGATTCATACAAAAGCTATGCCCCGAGCCTTTTTGTCAGGGTTTCTTCAACTTTTTTGAAAAATTGCAATGGTTTTAAGGTCCTCCATGCCAAATCGTCAAGCTGCCCGCCAAAGTTGATATAATAATCAATATTGTTGCTTTTAAATTCGTTGATCACATGTTCCTGGAAGTTTATGCCGGTAATCCAGCCTTCTTCAACCTCCTGGAACCACTCTTCGTAATAACTGTCTTCAGAAGAATGGAAGTTCAATATATTTTCCCCTATCAAAATGAACTTGTTGATCCCCTCATCCATCATCAGCTCCAGAATTTCACGTTTTAAAAGCATAATGTCATTGTTGATGGCATCGTTCCATTCGCCAATAAATTCTATAATGGCGTAATTTCTATCGTAATCAACGTACAATACTTTCAGGTATAGCGTATTGGACCCAAAATCATCCCATTGGGGATGGATCAGGAAGTTGTATAGCTGCTTGTCGAAATAAAACTCTGAGTATTCCGTATTGTAAAATGGCGAACGCTCATCTTCAGCCGCAATGTAATCGTCGCGCCAGAGATAATAAGGTTCAATTTCGTGCATAATATCCGGTTATTTGTGACTGGCTTCAACAGCCTTGCGGACACTGCCGTAACGGATCAGTAAATCAGCAGCATGATCATGGTCGATGTTCAATTCATCCATCACCATTTGTGTGCCCCTGTCAACCAGTTTATGGTTGGTAAGTTGCATATCTACCATTTTATTACCTTTTACCCTACCCAGCCTGATCATTACCGTAGTGCTCAACATGTTGAGCACCAGTTTTTGTGCTGTTCCTGATTTCATGCGGGTAGAGCCCGTTAGAAACTCAGGGCCAACCACTACTTCTACAGGGTAATCGCTCTCGGCTGCAATTGGCCCACCTTCATTGCATACGATGCAGCCGGTAAGCACCCCATGTTTACGGGCAGTATGAAGACCGCCAATAACATAAGGGGTAGTGCCCGACGCAGCAAGCCCTACAAGGCAATCTTTAGCATTGATATTGTATTCCTGCAGGTCTACCCATGCCTGTGCCGCATCATCTTCTGCATTTTCAACAGCTTTTCTGATGGCTGTATCGCCACCGGCAATTATGCCAACTACCCAATCAAAAGGAACGCCAAATGTTGGCGGGCATTCTGAAGCGTCTACTACACCCAAACGACCGCTGGTGCCTGCTCCGATATAAAATAACCTTCCTCCGTTTACCATGCGCTCAGCAACTGCAGTAGCCAGCTTTTCTATCTGCGGGATTGCCTTTTCTACTGCCTGGGGAACGATTTTATCCTCCTCATTTATTCCCTTCAGAATTTCAAGTACAGACATTTGGTCGATATCATGATACTTTGATTCTTGCTCGGTTACTCTTATCATATTCTTTTATTTTTTTTTCTTGGTTTATTCTTGTTTAATTTTATTGCCAGTCCTTAGCCGCCTTGTAAAGTTTAGTTCCCCGGCAGACAGTTCTGTGCATCTCTATCTACAAAAGTCACTGGTATTTTCCTAATGTTTCATAAAATTCGGCATTTTCTTTCTAAACAAGAAATATATACATAAAATCAACATAAATTATACGGAAATAAGCACTGTTCCGGATGATTGTAAAAAATGTCAAACAATAACAAATGAACATCGTTTAATTTATTAATTGACAGGGTAATTTTATAACTTTACCCAGCATTTACCCATGAAGAAGAATACCCGTTATAATGTCTTAATAGCCCTCACTTATTCCGTTACATTGATTGGCGGAATGTTTTTTGGCTATAAATTTTTAAAGGACCAGGGGTTTCAATTTCAAAAGCCGGTTCAGTTTGCTGATAGTAACGCAGAAAAGGTAGATGAAATTATCCACATCATCAATAAAAATTATGTGGATGAAATAAATGCCGATTCCCTGACCCATTTGCCGATTGATAGTTTACTGCATCAGCTTGACCCGCACAGTATATACCTGCCCCCGGCTAAAGCAAACGAGATGGCGGAAACATTGGGTGGTAATTTTGAAGGTATTGGTATCGAATATTATATATTGAAAGATACTTTGCTGATCACCAATGTAGTAAAAGACGGGCCAGCATTTAACGCCGGCATCAGGCAGGGAGATAAAATATTGAAGATCGATACCGCTACAGTGAGTGGGAAAGCCCTGCCAAGGGATCAGATGATCGGACGGATAAGGGGCCGTAAAGGGACCGCGGTGAGATTGACCATTGTGCATCCGGCTGATAACCAGCCAGTAGTGTTTACCGTAAACCGGAACAGGGTAAAAGTAAGCAGTATTGACGCTGCTTATATGCTGAACCCCGAAACCGCTTACATCAGGATCAGTAAGTTTGGTGCAGATACAGACAAGGACTTTGTTGAATCGGTAAGAACACTCAAGGTAAAAGGAATGAAAAAACTGATCCTTGACCTGAGAGATAACGGGGGAGGATATCTGAGCGCAGCAACAGGCCTTGCCAATCAGATTTTGCCCGAGAATAAGCTAATTGTGTATACAGAGGGTAAACATGAACCGCGGACAGATTATGTAGCTACCGGTGGAGGGGAGTTTGAACAGGGCAAACTTGCCGTGCTGATTAATGAAAACTCTGCTTCGGCCAGTGAAATTCTTGCCGGTGCAGTACAGGACTGGGGTAGGGGAGTTATTATAGGGCGCCGTTCTTTTGGTAAAGGCCTGGTACAGGAACAATTCCCTTTTGGGGATGGTTCTGCTTTAAACCTGACGATAGCCAGGTATTATACCCCTTCGGGGAAAAGTATACAAAAGTCTTATAAAAAGGGCTACAACGCTTATCAGAATGAGATTGAAGATCGGTTTAATCATGGTGAGCTTACTTCAGAGACACTAACCGGAGCAAAGGATAGTTTGCAACGTAAAAACTATACGCGCGGGGGCATACAGCCTGATGTTTACGTTAAACTGGATACAAATGGCTATAACCGGTTTTACAGTAAACTGGTGGCTAAAAAGATACTTTTCGACTTTGTATACGATGTATTGGGCAGCAGGTACAATGCCGCACAATTAGAACAAAAAATGAATGTATTTGCGATCACTGAGGCAGATTATAATGATTTTTTGAAATACATCCAAAACCGTCACATCCCGATCGACTCAAAACAATTGTATATTGCTAAGCCGCTGATCTATAACGATCTTAAATTGTTACTCTATAAGTATCACCTTGGTGACGCCGGTTATTATAAGGCGTTGAACCTACATGATCCGATGGTAAAGCAGGCAGTTACGAGTTTGCAATAAACTATTTTTGTCTGAAATAGATCTGGATAGGCACCCCGCTAAAATCAAAGTTTTCACGCAGCTTGTTTTCAATAAACCTTTTATAGGGTTCTTTAATGTATTGCGGAAGGTTACAGAAGAATGCAAACATAGGGGAGCTTGCGTTGATCTGGGTAATGTACTTGACTTTAATGTACTTCCCTTTTAATGCTGGTGGAGGATAGTTTTCGATGATAGGCAGCATCACATCATTTAATTTTGATGTGGGTATTTTCTTGCCCCTGTTTTTAAATACATCCAGTGCAGTTTCTACGGCCTGGAAAATACGTTGCTTATTTAATGCGGAAATAAAGATGATGGGAATATCGGTAAAGGGCTGTAGTTTCTGGCGGATCTGATCTTCAAAGATATTTACAGTTTTGCTGTTTTTCTCTACCAGGTCCCATTTGTTGACCAGGATAACAATACCTTTCTTGTTTTTCTCGGCAAGGTGAAAAATGTTTACATCCTGCGATTCCAGACCTTCCATGGCATCTATCATCAGGATCACAACATCGGCCTCTTCAAGCGCCTTAATGGTACGCATTACCGAGTAAAATTCTATATTTTCCTTAACCTTGGTTTTTTTACGGAGGCCCGCAGTGTCAATGAACATAAATTCATGACCAAACTGGTTGTAATGAATGTGAATGGAATCCCTTGTCGTGCCGGCAATAGGGGTCACGATATTTCTTTCTTTGCCCATCAAAGCATTGATCAGGGAAGACTTACCCACATTTGGCCTTCCAACAATGGTGATCTTAGGCAATGCATTTTCTTCTTCAGGAACATCTTCAAAGTGTTTGATCACCTCATCAAGCAGGTCTCCGGTACCTGATCCTGTCATAGAAGATATGGGGTGGATCTCACCCAGGCCAAAACCATAAAATACTGCGGCATCGTTTTGCAACTGAGTGTTGTCAACCTTGTTCACAACAATGAATACAGGTTTTTTACTTCTCCTGAGCAATTGGGCAATCTCATCGTCCAGGTCGGTAATGCCTGTGGTTACATCAACCATAAAAAGCAGTACAGTAGCTTCTTCTATGGCAATGATCACCTGCTCACGGATGGCAGCTTCAAAAACATCTTCCGAATTGGCCACATAACCACCTGTATCAATAACCGTAAACTGTTTGTCTGTCCACTCGGCTACACCATAATGACGGTCGCGTGTTACCCCGCTAAAATCATCAACAATGGCTTTACGACTTTCTGTTAAGCGGTTAAAAAGGGTAGATTTGCCTACGTTTGGTCTTCCGACAATTGCAATAATATTTGACATGGGTATTTTATACGAATATTTTAAAAGCCACAAAGATACATAATCCCATTGATATGGCTGAGTTTAGTTTTTTAGTTAGTCGTAGCCAAAGCTTTTAAGGTAGTTCTTTTTGCTGCGCCAATCGGGGATTACCTTTACAAAAGTTTCCAGGAAAACTTTCTGATCAAGAAATTTTTCGATGTCCTTGCGGGATTCCATTCCCACTTTTTTAAGCATTGCACCGCCAGTCCCAATCAGAATGTTCTTTTGTGAATCGCGTTCCACGACAATTTCGGCGGTAATGCGAACCATTGGGCCGCTTTTACTTTGCTCTTCTTTAAAGGCTGTAACGATTACCTCTGTGCTATAGGGGATTTCTTTTTTGTAGTTGAAAAATATCTTTTCTCTTATGATCTCCGAAACGAAGAAGCGCTGGCTGCGGTCGGTCAGGTCTTCTTTGTCATAGAAAGGCGCATGCTCCGGCATGTAATCCAGTACCATGCTCATGATACCCTCCAGGTTGTACTGGTGCAGGGCAGAAATGGCAAAAATATGTTTGGGATTCAATTTCTCCTGCCAGTAGGCTACTTTTTCATCCACCTGCTCCTGAGTAGCATTGTCAATTTTATTTAAAAGCACCACCAATGGGATTTCAGTATTGGTGATTTTTTCCAGCACATCATTTTCATCATGCTGCTCATTGATATCCGTTACAAACAGGATCAGATCGGCATCAGTTAATGCACCTTTTACAGAATTCATCATCGAATCCTGTAAGCCGTATAGCGGTTTTATGATGCCCGGGGTATCAGAAAAAACAATCTGATAACTTTCTTCGTTCACAATTCCTAAAATCCGGTGACGCGTAGTCTGCGCTTTTGGAGTGATGATAGAAAGTTTTTCACCCACCAGGGCATTCATTAGGGTTGATTTGCCCACATTGGGCTTACCGATGATACTTACAAAACCTGCTTTATGCGACATGAAAATATTTTTTAAAATAAATTTGCACCGCAAAGAAACGAATTATATCTTTGCATTCCAATTCGGAAGAAGAGTTAAGGATTTAACAGACACTAACGAAATTGTATATAGTGCGGGGTGGAGCAGTTGGTAGCTCGTCGGGCTCATAACCCGAAGGTCATCAGTTCGAGTCTGGTCCCCGCTACCTAAAAGTTCGCAGCTTTAATTCAGCTGAGGCAACTTTAAAATGGCCCGTTCGTCTAGGGGTGAGGACGCCAGATTTTCATTCTGGAAACAGGGGTTCGATTCCCCTACGGGCTACGGAAAAGCCTCGATGTTATCAACATCGAGGCTTTTTTTATTTAATGTCAATATTTACTACCTTGCAGCCTCCTTGTTGTATCTGCCCCTGTATTCCAAAGGCGACATACCAGTGATTTTTCTAAATACTTCACGAAAGGCCTTCACATCCGAATAGCCTACGCCATACATCACTTCATTAATTGTTTTACAACTGGTTTCCAGCGCTTTTTTTGCGGATTCAATTTTTACCCGCTGTGCATATTCAACAGGGGTATTCCCTGTAGCTTTAATAAACCTTCTGTCAAAGTTCCTGCGGCCAACCGAGAAGCTGGCCGACAAATGTTCAACAGATATTTTTTCGTCCAGTTTACTTTCGATATAAGCCTGCGCTTTCTTTACCATTTCATCCCCATGTAATTTCTGGCCGGTAAATATGGTAAATGCCGACTGGCTTTGCCTGTCTATTTCAATCTGAAATACTTTGGAACAAAAAATTGCTGTTTGCCTGTCGTAATACTTCTCTATAAGATAAATCATCAGGTTCAGAAAAGAATAAGCGCCACCATTCGTATAAATCCCGTTTTCATCAGTAATCAGCTGGTCCGTCTGTAAATTTACTTTAGGGAACATACTTCTGAAATTATCCGCTGCCGCCCAATGTGTAGAACAACTTTTTCCATCCAGCAGGCCTGAAGAGGCCAGCATAAATGCCCCTGTGCATATGCTGGCAATTTCGGCACCATCCTTATACTGCTGTTCAATCCAGTCTACCAGCAATTTGTTCCTTGTTATGGCTTTAAGATAATTATGGTTCAATGAAGGGATAATGATGAGATTGGTCTTGGTTATTGCCGAAATGTGGGTATGTGGCGTTACAGAGAATAAACCATCGTAAAAATCTACTTTTTTTGAAATGCCGGCCAACTGAATTTTGAACAATTCTTTTCTCCCGTTTTCCACCCAATATTTGTTGGCCCTCGAAAATATTTTATAAGCACCTACAATGCTGCTCAGGTTGTTTTCCCCATCCGGAACGATTATGGTAAGATGTTTCATTGAGTTTTAATTTTATGTTTTTCTGCTAACAATTTTACGGATCCGGCTCAGGCTATCCTGGTGAATGCCAAGATAGGAGGCGATATACTTTAAAGGGATTGTTCTGATCACTTCTGGTTGCTGCTCCATCAGTTTTTGGTACCGCTCTTCAGCAGTAAGGCATACGGCATCAATCTGATGGTCTTGCAGCCAGTTGAGCAGCCGGTCCATAATGGCCATTTCCAGATCTTGTGCCACGCTTAGTTGCAGTTTCATCGCTTCAACTTCTGCTTTGCCCCACTCCAGCAATGTTGCATCTGTTAGGGTCTCCAGGCCGCAGGAAGAGGGCAGCCCATTGGCGAGATATAAGAGGGTTGATACAAAATCATTGGTAGAAACCAGGCCAAGCGTATAATCTACACCCTTGTGCACCCTGAACAAACGGACAATACCCGAATTTAGGAAGTAGAATTTTGTAACAGGTTTGCCCTGTTCCATGAGGATACTATGGGCACTTACTGTTTTGTGCTTTGTAAGCGCGTGTACAAGCTTACATTCCTTATCGCTAAAAGCAAATCCCCTTTGTTTTGTAAATTGAATGAGTTTATCATAACATCCATCCTGATTTTTCATCTTTTTTACGCTTCTTTTTCTGATCTTGTTTTTGTATAAGTGATAGCTAATCAGCTACTAATATACAACGAGGTTTTTATTTTTTTATTAAAGATATGCTTCTGTAATGAATTGCTGGGGTATTGATGTCAGGAATATGCGCAATGAAATTATTTAAAACAATACATCTTTTATTTTTATTGATGTATATTAGAATGGCTAATTAAATTATTTTATCCCATAAAAATTCTTAAGATGAAAAACACCTCTCTTTACCTCGCAATTGCGGCCCTGCCGCTTTTATTTAGCTGCAATCAAAGTAGTAACAAGGGCTCCGAATTAAAAGATAGCCTGGCAATGGCCGATACCATGACGCATAAACAATGTTATGTGGCCATCGATGGAAAAGATACTGCAGATTTGAGTATAAAAACAATGAACAGTGGGAAAGTAAAAGGTAAGCTGGTGATTAATTACGCCGAAAAAGGGAAAAACGACGGCGAGATTGCCGGGGCTTATAGCGGAGATACCTTATTTGTAGATTATACCTTTAAAATTGGTAATGAAAACAAGACCATTTATAAAAACCCACTGGCATTTTTAAGTAAAGACGGTAAACTGATCCTTGGAGTTGGTCAGATAGAGACAACCTTGGGAAGGTCTTATTTTGTAAAAGGTAAGCCCATCAGCTTCGATAAAGGCAGGTTTACATTTGCTCCTGCAGATTGTAAGGAATAATTTCAGCTGCCGTACTGTTTATTTATGATGTAATATCAATGCTGAGATCCTGCGGCTGGAGAACCTGCTTTTATACAGCACAAATGATACCGTAGCCCCGAGCCCAATCAGTCCGGCTATGCAAACCGCCATTCTGGAACCAAATGCATCTGCCGTCCAGCCAATGAGCAGGCTGCCGATGGGGATCATGCCCTGATAGGCCATTACATAATAACTGATTGCCCTGCCCCTCATTTCGGGTATGGCATGGGTTTGAATATAGGTATTGATAGAAGAGGTTTGTGCCATCATGCCCAATCCACTTAAAGTCATGAATACAAGTGCAATAGGTAGTATCCCTGAGTAGGACAGGAGTACCAGGCTTAAGCCAAATATAGCACTGGCGATGATGCTGATCCTCATCATCGGTTTGGCCGATTTTAAATTGGCCAGGTACATAGCAGCTACAACCGATCCAAGACCTGCGGCACTTTCAAACCAACTGAAGGTGCCGGCATCACCATTGAAAATGGTTTTGGCAAAAATAGGCATTAAAGTATTGAAGGGGATGACGAACAGACTGCTTATCCCGATCATGACAATCATACTGCTCAGGTCCTTATCCCCGGATATGTATTTAAAACCTTCTTCAAGTTCTGTCCATATGCTTTTCTGTCCGTGGGGCATTACAGTGATATTCAGATTCATCATCAGCAGACAGATCAGTACCGGCACATAACTTACAAAGTTGCCCACAAAGCAGAAGTCTTCGCCAAAGGTACTGAGTATCACCCCTGCAATAGCCGGGCCTACAATGCGTGCCAGATTGGCCATGGTAGAATTCAGGGCAATCGCATTAGGCAGGTCGGCTTTGTCCTCTACCATTTCTACCATAAGCGATTGTCGGCAGGTAACATCAAAAGCGTTAATAATGCCTTGAACAAGGCTTAAAAAGATAATAAAAGGAATATGATAATACTTAAAGAAAATTAAAGCAGCCAAAGCCCCCGCCTGGAGCATCGAGACCACCTGGGTGATCAGCAGGATTTTATAGCGGTTGTGTCTGTCGATCAGGCTCCCGGCATAAGGCGAAAGAAAGAGTGAGGGGATTAAGCTTACAAAACCTACCAGGCCCAACATCATGGCCGAATCGGTTAGCCTGTACACCAGCCAGCTTACCGCCGTCTTCTGCATCCAGGTTCCTATAAGGGAGATAGATTGTCCATAAAAGAAGAGCTTGAAATTGCGGTATTTTAATGATCTGAACATAGGTGTGTTTCATTAAGCAGGTGCAGCAAATTTCGGCATTACATTTAAATAGGTAAAATTGATTGTTTTAATGATATTGATTAGTTTTAACGATTGATTGTAAGCGGTTATGGAAATAAGACAGATCAACTATTTTATTAAAGCTGCCGAAATGCTGCACTTTACTGAAGCCGCGGCAGCTTGCTTTGTAACGCAATCTACCCTTTCCCAGCAAATTAAACAGCTGGAAGAGGAGCTGGGGATGTTGTTGTTCGACAGGGTGGGGAAGCATGTACGTTTAACCGAAGCAGGAAATGTTTACCTTAAGCATGCCCGTCAAATTGTGCTGGATGTAAAAAAATCAAAGCAGGCCATCCTTGAACTGAACAATCTGATAACAGGAGATTTAAAGATTGGGGTTACTTATGCCTTTAGTTCCATGTTGCTGCCCGCCCTGGCACCTTTCTCTTCCAAATATCCCGGAATTAAAATTGTGGTTGAATATGGAACAGCCGGAGAACTGGAGCATAACCTGAAACAGGCCGAACTGGATGTGATCCTTGCTTTTCACGATCAGACAGACAACGACAATGTAAGCCTGGAAATGGAACATCTCTTTTCTTCCAGGATTTCGATGGTGGTTTCAAAAAAACACCCCCTTGCAGGCCTTAAAAAGATCTCGCTGAATGAGCTGGCCAAAGTAGAACTGATCCTGCCCAGCAAGGGCTTTAGTTCCAGAGATCTGCTCAATGAACTGTTCAGGAAAAGAAAACTCAGCCCGCTGATCAAAATTGAAATGAATGATGTACACTCCCTGCTTTCCATGGTAGATGAAGGGAACTGGGCTACCATCATCAATGAAAAGGCCATCCTTACCTGGGAAAATCTGATCGCCATCCCCATCTCCGGCAAAGAATATTATAAACAGGCCTTTATCTTATGGCAAAAAGGAATATACAGAAAAAAATCAGCCACCCTTTTTGTCGATGAGCTGATTAAAACCTTATTGGGCTAGTTTCAATGGCAATTTTCCCCATTCATCGTTAAAATAAACTACATCTTCTATTGCCACATCTGATGAATTTTTAAGTTTAATAACGGTAGCATTGTCTTTAGCCCTTACCAGTTTTAATGCAGAGAACCTGGCACCCAGTACATCGTCTAAAAATATCCCATACCTGCTGTCGCGTTTTTCATAATTGAAAGTGCTGTTTTTTACGGTAAGTCCGCTCACATGCCTTGCCCAGATGCCATAAGAAGGCTGAACTTTAAGGTTGGCCACATTGTATTGCCCAACACCCAGTTCGGGTGCCAGATTGGCGGTGTCGGCAGCTGCATTACCTCCTTTAACCAATACATGGACATCGTTAAATACAATGTTTTTGATATAACCGGTATGCAGCCCATTTGGAAGTTTAAAATTAAGCCCTCCCGTTACAGTTTCCGGATCAGGTAATTTATAACCGGCAACAATAGGAGTTGCTTTTTCCTGTTTGCCATCATAGGCTTTCCAACGGCCATTTTTCCCGCCGTATGAACTACCGCCGTATACTTCTGCAATATCAATTCCATTGAGGATAATATTTTCCACTTTACCAATATTTACATTTTGAACCAGCAGCTCATCATGCTTTATCCCGTTTTCCATGAAAACATACCTGCCCACTGTGGCACCTAAAATGCGCGCACGGTTAGATATAGAAATAAAAAACGGGGCTCTGGTCCGAAACATTTTAGACCTGGAATGCAGCTTTCCGGTATGTCCGCAATTTAAATGGATATCGCTGATGTGTGCCCCATCATTGGTAGAAATAGAAAAGCCAGCTTTATTTGCCCCAAGTACATAGATGTTATCAACACAGATGTCTTTAATGTCATCTGCCGTTTCAGAGCCAATCTGGAACAGGTTGCAATTGGTGTCGCCAATAATATTGCGTACTTTATAATTCCTTGCCGGCCGGGTAAAGCCCAAAGCACAGTCAGAACCTGGTTTAACGATATCATCAGAACTTACTTTGGAGTAAATATTAGTTACCGTAACGTTGTTGCAGCCCATAAAGTCATAAATGTCCCTGGCGTTAGTGGTATTGTATTTAGCAAAGTAAGTGTCGTGTACATTGATGTGGTCGGTTCCTGTAGCCAGCAGGGCAAAGTGTCCGCCGCGTTCAATTTTCAGCATGTTGTCATGGTCAAATGATTTTGAGCCATCTTTTTGAATGTAATAAGGCTCGTCTTTGCTTTCATCGTACCAAAGGTCTTCAGGATGGTATATACCACCTATTTCCAGATTGGTGCAAAGCTTAAGTGTAAACATCTTATCTGCCCTGTTATCAGGTGTATTGTTCATCACGCCATCACCATTTACCAGGTTCCCATCTCCTGTAATCAGTCCGCGTCCAATAATTTTTACATTGTCCAGGCGTTCACCAAAAAACATGGTATTTCTGAAATAGTGGTGCCCTACATCTTGTTTGGTCATGTAGTTTTCAGGATCTGCATAAGGCCCTGGTGCAGTAGGTGAAAGGCCCGATCTGTATTTTTTATCGCTAAACCAGGTCGGTTCCGGTGCGTCCGCACCTTTTATGGCCTTTATTGTTGCATCTTTATTTAAAAACAGGTATACATTACTTTTCAAATGCACGGTTCTGACATTATAGGTCCCGCTGCTAAACAACAAGGTACCGCCACCCATATTGTTTATCGTGGCAATGGCTTCATTGATAGCTTGCGTATCATCCTGTTTTCCATCGCCTTTTGCCCCAAAGCTTTTAACGTCCATTTTACCGGAATAAAATTTCAGCACATTTGAAGAACCTTTGTTCGGGCCATCTTTCACTATCAGTTTAAAGTGATATAGTTTATTGGGCTGTAAGCCGGTAACTGTTGCAAAGCCTTTTTTTGAATCTATTTTCGCCGGTAAGGATTTCCAGTTTTTGCCATGATCCAGTGATTGCATTAAAGCCGGATTCTGGATATTGTTATTTACGCCCCAGCTAAAATTGGCAGTGGTATAGCTGTCGGCCGTTTCTTTATACTGGATGTCCTTATTCAGCACCCGTTCAAAATCTGAAACGTTACTGGTTACATTAAGTGTAGCGGTCTCAGCCCCGATACCTGCGCTGGTTAAAATTTCTGGTTTGTTGGTCGTATAACTTGCTTTGAAAGTGTATGCTCCAGCCGTTTCCAGTTTAACCCCACTGATCACGATCTTCAGATCCGGACCATTTGCCGGCCTTAAATCCAGGTTTTTAAAGCTGAGTATGGCAGCACCATTGGCCGCGGCAGTGATGTTTACGCTGCCTACTTTTGAATAGGAATAATTGCTGCCTACGCGTCCAATTGATTGTGTAGCCAGGTCTTTTAATTTAACATCACCACGCCCGATTACATTCACTGTTGTATTTTCCAATGTAGGTTGAATACCCCTGGGTAAAAAGATGCTTACAGTGGCGTTAGGCGTTCTCTGTCCGGCCGTAAAATATAAAGTCAGTTCAGCCCTTGTATTTAAGGTCATATTTTTTTGCTGCAAATTCAATTGGCCACCAACTGCCATTGGTTTCAGGGCAATGTAATAGGTCTTGCTGCTTTTGCCATCAGCCGAACTGACCACCAGCTTGTCCCCGTTTAAGAGCTCTCCCTCGGTTTTTACCGAACCGTCCCGGGCCATAACCCTGTAGGTCTGGACAGATGCGTCTTTCGCCCTGAGCTGCTGCGGAAGCTGCTGCACCCCAATCTGGGTTGAAACCAGTCCCTTATCTTCAGGTGTGTCTACCGTAAACAGGTAAGTACTCCCGCTAATCAGTACCAGGGTATCGTTTGTAATCCTTACAACGTGTGTAGCAGTCCTGCTGATCTCTATTTCAACAGATGGGCCAACCTTTTTTGTTTTTAAAGCAAATGAAGGCACCGTGGTTAGGGTCAGTAAAATCAGTGATAAGGTTTTAAGTCTGTTCATGCTGGTTTAAAATAGTTTTTAAAAATCGGTAATAAGTAGTAAACTTTTACGACCAAGTATTAAGCTATTCTGGCTTGTTGTTTTGCATTTTTAAGCTTAATGAAAAACCATTTACATTAAAATTACATCTAGGTAAGTGTCAAAAAGCTATATTTACTTTTATTAATGAAAAAAATCCTTTCTATAGATGGCGGCGGCATAAGAGGTATCATTCCCGGAATGATCCTGGTTGCGCTGGAAGAAAAGCTGAAACGGGAGAGCAAAAATCCCGGAGCGGCAATTGTAGATTATTTTGACTTTTTTGCCGGCACCAGTACCGGTGGCATACTGACCTGTTTGCTATTGTGCCCCTCTGAGGAAAATCCAGGCAGGCCACGCTTTACAGCCAGAGAGGCGTTAGACCTGTACCTGAAGCATGGAAATGAAATTTTTAAAATGACATTTTTTAAGCGCATCAGGGCAAAACTGGGCCTTGCCGGCGAGCGGTATAACAGCATGGTATTTGAAGGGGTTTTGAAAACTTATTTTAAGGATACCAGACTTAGTCAGCTCCTCAAACCCTGTATCATCAGCGCTTATAACATTGAGCTGCGGAAAACTCATTTCTTCCGGCAGCAAACTGCAATTTCAAGAGGTGATGCCCGCGATTTTTACTTAAAAGATGTTTGCCGGGCTACATCAGCGGCCCCTACTTATTTTAGTGTGGCCGAGATCCACTCCCTGGCGAATGTGCGTTATCCATTGCTGGATGGGGGTGTATTTGCCACTAACCCTGCCTTGAGTGGATTGATAGAAGTAACCAAAGCTTTTAACCAGACCCGTATCAATGATATTTTTCTGGTCTCGCTGGGTACCGGAAGATCCAGAAGGTCTTATGATTATGAGCACTTTAAAAAAAGCAGTGCCATGGCCATCGTACCAGCTATTTTGGACATTATGATGAGTGGGGTAGCAGAAACCAGCGATTTCTTTTTGCAGCAGCTGTTTCATTCGGCCGGAAAAACCGAAAACTACCTGCGCATAGAGCCAGATAGCCTGGAAAGTATTAAAGAAGGACTGGACGCTGCCAGCCCTTCAAATATTGAAAAACTGGTGGCTTTGGGCGACCGTACCGTTAGCGAGAATGAAGGTCGTTTAACCGTATTGGCCAGGTTATTGATAGAGGAACAAAAGCACGGCGCCAATACCAAGCCCTGGGATTTCTTAAAAGCAGTAAGGTCGTTTGGGTCCTTTTAGGAGCTGAACTTTATTTATAGCATGCTTTTTGTTTTTACCTCTGGGTAATCGATTTAAGCTATATCTGGAAATGAATAAGATACCCCGTAAAAGTTTTATCAAAGCCATAAAAGGAAAGATCATTATTGCTTTGCTTTTAGGTTGTTTTGCCTTATTTATGGCCTGGGGTGTGAGTAAAGTAGCTTTCAAAGAGATGCTGACCACTGTAGAGAATATCTCTGCACCAAGTGAAAGATTAAGAATAGTAAATGCCATTTCAAGAAAAATAAGCAGTCTGGATCAGCTGCAAAAAAAACAGGCATTTAATGATCCCGGAAATTACAGCCAGCTTTTTAAAGAATCGCGGCAGCTTAGGCTGGTATTGGATACGCTTGCCGCTTTATACGAAAATGATGCCATCCAGCTCACACGTATTTTAACCATTAAAAAGTTGCTTGCCGAGCGGGACAAACAATTTATCAATTACCTTAAGGTAAGGGAACGGCTGGTCAACAATAAATCTTTCTCTGCACAGGTTAAAAACCTAAGTGCCTTGGTCTCAAAAGGCGCTGAACAGGCCGATAGCACCATTTTGGCCACAGAAGAAAAAACTTCCACCACCACGATCTATCCAACCGAAGAAAAGCCCAAAGGCTTCTTCAATAAAATATTTGGCAGAAAAAAAACGATTGAACAGGACAATTCCTTTAAGATTGTTAATGAAGAAAAGATTAAAAGGGATACCATAGCCCTATCTGCCGAGGACAGGATTGTGAAAAACCTGGGTGAATCTTTAAAAGTGATTGAGCAGGAACAACGCCATAAAAATGCAAGTTTCCTAAACAGGGAAGCTATGCTTACAAATGCCAATAACCAGCTGATCAACCAGATGCTCGATGTGTTGCGTAAAGTAGAAAGCGAGGTGGTTGCCCAGATTGAAATGAATGGCATCCAGGCAAAAAATGTGGTAAACACAGGTATAAATACCATCAGTATCATTATGCTCGTGTTTTTTCTGCTCACTGTGCTGCTGCTGTATTTCATTTTAACAGATATTACGCGGAGCAATAAGTACCGGGCCGAACTGGAACTGGCAAAAGACGAAGCGGAATACCATGGCATGGCCAAACAAAGGTTCCTGTCCAACATGAGCCACGAGATCCGAACACCATTGCAATCCATTATTGGTTATTCAGAATTGATCAGACAGCAAAAAAATCCGCAACGTAAAGATATCGATGCCATTTATCATTCATCCGAGCATTTACTGCAAATCGTAAACGAAGTGCTGGATTACAACAGGATTATTTCGGGCAGGTTTACTTTTTCCGAAAAAGTATTTGATATTGAAGCCCTTTTGGCCGAAGTGGTTTCGGTAATGCAGCCACAGGCTGAGCGTAAGTCGCTAAAATTGGTTACAGATTTTGTCCTTTCTGGCCAGAAATATGTAGAAGGTGATCCATTTCGTTTAAAGCAGATTTTGTATAACCTGCTGGGCAATGCTATAAAATTTACTACCGAAGGGGAGGTAAGCTTATCGGCTTTCTATAAAAGACAGGGCGAACGGCTCCACTTTACTTTTATGGTAAAGGATACCGGGATTGGCCTTAACGAAGAGGAAACTAAACTTATCTTTAATGAGTTTGAACAGGTAAATTCAATAGAAAATGAAGAGGCCATCAAAGCCGGGGCCGGGCTTGGCTTAACCATCATTAAAGCGCTGATTGAAAATCAGGGTGGGCGGATCTATGTAAAGAGCAGGAAAGGTGAAGGAAGTATTTTCACAGTATATCTGACCTTTAAGGTAGCACAGGAACCAGCATACGAAAATACAAAGGTTTTAACACCAGCCTTTAATGGAAAGGTCAGGATTGTAGATGATGACCAGCTGATCCTTGACCTCTGTGAAATCATCTGCAAAAAGCATGGTATTGATGTTGAACTTTTTAATTCCCCCTCTCAGTTGTTAAACTCGGCATGGGATAGCTCAGTAAAGCTTGTACTGATGGATATGCGCATGCCGGAGATGAACGGTATTGCACTTTGTAAATTGCTGAGAGAAAAGCTGGGAGATAAAGTGAAGATCTATGCAGTTACCGCTCAGGTATTGCCTGACGAACTGGAAAATCTTTTAAGCAATGGTTTTGATGGCCTGCTCATGAAGCCTTTTAAAGCGCATGAACTTTTAGCTGTACTGAACGAAGAAGCCGGAGCGGTTAGCCAGGCGGATGAGATTGACCTCGACCTGCGCGGCCTGAAAAAAATGACCTTTGACGATGAAGAACAACTGAACAGGATCCTTTTAAGGTTTTCTGACGATTGTATTGATGATAGTGATGAGATCAGGCAGGCTTTAACAGCAGATGACCAGCCCAAATTAAGTTTGCTTGTACACCGGCTTGCAGGAAGGATAGCACAGATCGGATCCAAAAAACTGGCCGCTGAATTCAGGCGGATGGAGATAGAATTATCTGGTAGTGAAAAGCCCGACATCCATAAGAAGAACAGAATCCTGGCACTTTTACAGCAGTTGAATCAACTTTTACATCTGGTTAAGCAACGCGCCTGATTATTCAATGCCATAACGTTCCATTTTACTGTACAAGGTTTTACGGTCAATATTGAGGAGTTTTGCCGCTTTAGATTTGTTGTACTTTACTTTAACCAGGGTTTCCGTAATCAATGCTTTTTCGTTTAACTCGTTAATCACTTTAAGGTCCGAAGTACTTGGCCGGGGAGCATGGTTTATAGAAATGATCATTTCTTCTGGAAGAGCATCAACTGCTGCAGTTTCTCCAGGTGTAAGCAGCACCATTCGCTTGATCACATTTTTGAGCTCACGAAGGTTTCCCGGCCAGTCGTACCGGAGCAACAGCTCTTTGGCCTGAGGAGATATGCTTTGTACGTTCCTGTCCAGTTCCGAATTGGAAAGTTTGATGAAGTGGCTGATAAAAAGCTCAATGTCTTTACCCCTGTCCCTCAGGGCCGGTAATTGTATCTTAAATTCATTAAGCCGGTGGTAAAGGTCTTCTCTGAACAGACCATTGGCAACACTGGTTTTAAGATCATCATTTGTGGCCGTAATGATCCGCACGTCCACTTTAATGGTCTTGGTACTGCCCAGCGGCTGTATAATTCTTTCCTGCAGGGCGCGCAACATTTTAACCTGTACTTCATAACTTAAGTTCCCAACCTCATCCAGAAACAGCGTACCACTGTTTGCAGCTTCAAACTGCCCTTTTTTATCATTCAAAGCACCTGTAAAAGCACCTTTGGCATGGCCAAATAATTCACTGGCAGCCAGGTCTTTAGATAGGGCACCACAGTCTATAGCCACAAAAGGTTTATCCCTGCGCTTACTTTGCGCATGCAGGGCACGCGCAGCATACTCCTTACCCGTGCCGCTTTCACCCTGTATAATTACAGACATATCGGTAGGGGCCACCAGGTTAATGTGCTCATAAAGTTTATCTGCAATAGCACTTTTACCTTTTATAGCATCTGCATGTTCAACAGCGCTATTGCGGCTGTTTTCCTTCTTGCCCAGGGCATTTTTAATGATCATCATCAACTCATCCGGATTAACGGGTTTTGTGATGTAATCAAAAGCACCAAGCTGTATAGATTTTACGGCTGTTCTGACATCGTTAAAGCTGGTCATGATAATAACCGGTTGTAACAACCCTTTTTCCAGAACGTGCGAAAGAATATCCAATCCCGTTCCATCAGGTAAACGGTAATCAATCAACAACAGGTCAAAGCTTTGTTCGTCTGTTATTTTAAAAGCTTTTTTTACATTGTTTACCACCTGGGCTTCGTGGCCCTGTTTTGTAAAAAAACCTTCCAATACCTGAGAAAAAGTAGAGTCGTCTTCAATGATCAGTATTTTTGCCATAGGGATTTTCGCTGTAGATATAGCAAAAATACAAAAGCCGGACGAAATCCGGCTTTTGTTAGGTGTTAAATTGTTTATTATTTTAGGATATAGGGCTATTCAATGACTACACCGTCTTTACCAATTTTTAGAGATGCAGTTTCTTCCTGTTTTTTTACATCAACCTGATAGTACTCAGATTTATCTGCTTTAGTAACTAAAAATGCAGCTGTTGGAATCCATTCTTTATATTTGTCTGATGCCAAGGTAGTTTTTACAGCATCTGGCAGGTCTTTGGTTTCAACTGGTGTTTTGGTTACGCTATCCTGATGAGCAGTAATTGTAACCGGTGTCTTAATGTCATTCGCTTTTACTGTTGTTAATCCTGCAAAGGCAAGGATGGCTGCTGATAAAATGATCTTTTTCATAATTATAATTTTTAAATTCTTGTGCTGATTAATTACAATGATATAGCGCATAATGATGCCAAAACTTGTATTTTGATGTTCTGTGGCCCTTAAAGGGTTTTTTTTACATTTTGGGCTTTTAACAGGTGTAGACATTCTCCACAATTTGTAGCGCAATTGTTCAGTTGATCATTAAACAAGAGCTTAGGACGAATAAACCGCTGGTTCCGGCTGTCCTATACTAAACGGCAGTTTAATTTTGTCAATGAGCTGGAAAAATTTTGTGCTACTCTTGTTTTTGTACTGCCCGACCAAGACAATAGCAAGACAATAGCAAGACAATAGCAAGAGGAAAGCAAGAGAATTTTATAAAGGACGGGCTCCTTGAGTATAGCTTTTTAGGAATGGACAATAAAAGAAAAGCTTTACAAAATACATAAATCTTTTCTTAGCTTTGCTAGTATGCTGTCTAAGAAAACGAAATATGCAATAAAGGCACTGGTTGCTCTTGGCAAAAACAGAGAAAATCCTCCCATGCAAATAGTAAGGCTTGCGGAGCAGGAAATGATCCCCAGAAAATTTCTGGAGCAGATCCTGTTGGATATGCGTAATGCAGGTTATTTGTATAGTAAAAAGGGAGCCGGCGGCGGGTATAGCCTGAATAAGGAACCAAATGAAATTTACCTGGCCGATATACTCCGTATTACCGATGGGCCTATCGCCATGGTGCCTTGTGCAAGTTTAAAGTTTTACCGTAAATGCGATGAATGCCATGATGAAGTGACCTGTGGCATCAGAAAAACATTTATTGATGTCAGGGATGCCACGCTTAAAGTTCTTGCCCAAACTACCATTGCAGATGTGATCGCGAGAGAAACAGATGACACACTGGTGCGTTAAACGCTGAGGCCAGCTTATACCCACTTTACCATCGTGGCGTTATAATTGATTAACTTTGCCCAAAATTTAAATATATGAATAAGATGAAAATGAATTTTTTCTGCAGTGGGCTGGTATGCCTGGTTTTGCTGACAGCAATGCCATTTATATCATTTGCCCAGAAGCCTAACTGGCAGAACCTCGACTTAAAAGCCGATTCTACATTTGGCATTAGTACAGAAAAAGCTTATAACGAGTTATTAAAGGGCAAAAAATCTGTACCTGTAGTTGTAGCCGTTCTGGATGGGGGAGTGGATATTGAACATGAAGATTTGAAACCGGTGGTTTGGGTAAATAAGAAAGAAAAAGCTGGTAATGGTAAGGACGATGATAAAAATGGTTACATTGATGATGTTCATGGATGGAACTTTTTGGGTTCATCAAAAGGTTCGGTGAATTACGAAACACTTGAACTTACACGTCTGGTACGTCGTGACAATGCCAGGTTTGCCAATTCCGATGCTACTTCAGTAAAAGCAAGTGAACTTCCGGCCTTTGAAGCCTATCAGAAAAATAAGGCAGAATTTGAAAAGGAACTTGCTGAGGCAAAAATAGGCCTGGAGCGTTTTGAAGGTATCAAAAACGCCATAGATGAAGTGGTAAAGAAAATCGGTAAAGAAAATCCGACAATTCAGGATTTCCAATCCTTTAAGCCTTCAAATGATATGGAGGCCAATATTCAGCGCATTTTGCTGGCGCAGTTAAAGGAGAGTAGCTTTGAAGATTTTTACAAAAACCAGATCATGTCCGGTTATGATCATTTTAAAAGTCAGGTAGATTATAATTTGAACCTGGATTACGATCCCCGCGGAATTGTTGGCGATGACCCTAACAATAGCAAAGAACGTTTTTATGGGAACAATGACGTAACCGGGCCTGATGCAAGACATGGGTCGCACGTTGCCGGTATCATTGCTGCTGTGCGTACCAATAACCTTGGAATTATGGGCGTTGCTGATAACGTGCTGATTATGAGTGTCCGCAATACCCCAAATGGGGATGAACGGGATAAAGATGTAGCCAACTCTATCCGTTATGCAGTAGATAAAGGCGCTAAGGTAATCAACATGAGCTTCGGTAAGTCATACTCATGGGATAAAGCGATTGTGGATGAAGCGGTGAAATATGCAGTATCCAAAGACGTTGTACTGGTACATGCTGCGGGCAACGACAATAAGGACCTGGAAGTTGAACCAAATTTCCCTGACCCTGAATATATTGGTGGTGGTAAAGCGGCCAGCTGGATAACAGTAGGGGCTTCTGGCTGGACAAACGATGGCACAATAAAAGCCAGTTTCTCTAATTATGGAAAAACTAAAGTTGATGTCTTTGCGCCGGGGGTAAATATTAATTCAACTGTACCGGGCTCAAAATATGAGAAATTAAACGGAACAAGTATGGCTTCCCCTGTCGTTGCAGGCCTTGCTGCCCTTATCCGTTCTTATTATCCCAAGCTAACTGCTGTACAAGTTAAGGATATCATTATGAAGTCTGTGGTAAAAGTCGATCAGTCTGTCGAAATCAGGGATGAAGCAGGTACTAAAAAAGTTCCTTTTTCAGATCTTTGTGTAAGCGGTGGCATTGTAAATGCCTATGATGCATTAAAACTTGCTGCCGGGTATAAGAAATAGCCAGAACACCGTTAAACAAAAAAACCGCCTTATTATATTGGCGGTTTTTTTGTTTAACGGTGTTTAAAATCCGTCAGTTCCTTTGGCAGAGAAAAGATACTCCCCGGAATATTCTTCTCTTCCATAAAGCAAAGCCGTTCGTATTTATACTCATTCACCTTTGCTGTCATATTCAGATCTGAATAGATGCCAATAATTAGGTTATACATGAGTATGCGGTTTAAGTTTAAATTGTTTCTTTTAAAAAGCTGTATGCATTCATCACAATACTGACAGGCCTGCAGGTATTCGCCTTTGTTTCTGAGCTGATAGGCCTGGGTCATTTTTAAAATGGATTCAGCATACTGTGTAATCTTAAAACGTGACTTATTTCCATGAAGGCCAATAAGAATACGTTCCAGCTGATCTGTTTTCTTACCCGGATTGATCCTCGAGGAGGATAGGGCCAAAAGGTTCATCATAAGTATGGTGAAAGCTGATCTTTTTGAAAATAAATCCGGATGTAATTTAGCAATAGTCTCTATGATTTTAATGGTGCCCTCATCCGATCCATAAAATAAATTGAGTACAATAACCAACAGGTAAGTGATGCCCTGCTGGGTGTTAAGGGGCATTCCTGCTTTAAGGAAAGGATACTTTAAATTTTCTATATCTGCAATCAGCTGATTTTTCTCAATGTCTTTATTGCTGAGTTTCGAATAGACCAGTAAAGTAACTTCATAGGGGTCTATGGCCCAGTTCAGGGCTTCATAACTGGCCAGTTCATCCAGCCTTGCATTTATTTTTTCTTCATCCAGGCTTAGCATGTCGAGAATAGCGAGAATAGACTGATAGGTAAGCGCATGGCTGTTTGAATCTGAAACTTCAAGCAAAACACTTAGTGCTTCTTTATAACAGGAATCTACAAAATCAAAATTACCCAGTTCCTGGATAATGATGTCATGCAGTTTGTGTTCTTTCAAGAGCAGGGCTGTATCAGAACTATACCTGGACCTGTATTTCAGGTTTTCAGCAATAAAAAGAATCAGGTAGTTGTGTTCAAAATGATTTAGCGGTAAATCAAACAGGTTAGCAAGTGATTTCAGGTCGCCTATCCTGACAATAAAGCGTATGGTCCATTGAAACAGTTGAAACCTGACATTGTCACTTTCGTATTCATTTTGTATGTATTGGAAAAAATCCCGGTCTACCTGTAAATGAAACTTTTCAAGCAGTTCAATAAATAAGAAGTATTCAAAAATATGAGGATGGACGAACCTGACAAATTCTCTTGGATGATAGTCTTCATATCTTTTTTCCTCCATTAATATGCCATCAGCCAGCAATTCCATATAGGCATTTTTAAATGCGGAGAGTTCGGCAATCAGATTGTCTTTTGGAACCGAGTCGCCTTTTTTTCCATAACTGGTTAACTGGATGATCTTTTTCAGGAACAGTATCTTTTCCGTATAATAATTTGAACGGTAGATGTTTTCCTGTATAAATCTTGAAATCAGCTCGTGAAAGGTAATGTTTGTTGAAAAATTGAACTCGGGGTCTTCTTCCCTCAGTTGATAGTATAACTGAATGTGAAATGGAAATTTCAGCTGGGCCTTGAGGTTCGGATTGATTGCGTTTACATCCAGGTTGTCTATGCCGGAAATGATCAGGTCAACCTCTTTTTCCGTAAGCTGAGGAACATTGGAAACTTCAGCAATGTTAAAATAATTCCCGGGAAACCATTTGGTCTTTAAATAAGCAGAATGCCTGATCATTTCATAGAACCGGATCCAGGTGGTAGAACGCATACCCATGACCAGTTTTATGGATTCCGTATGCTCTATGGCACATATAAAATTAATGATGCTGTTGAATAGCTGTATCTTGAGATCTTTTTTAAGGATCAGCTCTGAAAACCCATCCAGAAATATGATCAGCTTTCCTCCTGAATGGCGATAATTATGATCAATATAGTTGATAAGGCTTTCTTTTTTTGAGATACTAAGCAGAGTTTTGAGCTGATCCTCAAAATTTAGGGTTAACTGCTCAGCATTAAAAAAGCTGTATGCCTGAATAAACAATAGTATTGATTCCTTATACTGAGGACATTCTTCATTAAAGAATTTTTCTGCCAGATGACTGAGCAGGATTGTTTTTCCATAACCTGGCTGAGAAATGAAGGCCGTGAAACTACTGCTGCTTTTGAAAAAATCGTCAAAGTCATGCTCGGCAAATTTTCTGCTGATGGTCATCTGATACGGCATGCCAGAACGGTTTTTGATTCCTTTTAAAGTGAAATCTGTAACCTTGGCTGCTTTATTTTTAATGGCCGACCAGTTGAGTGGGGTGTTGTCTGCATTAATGTTTATTGATGCAGGCCAGTTCTCCAGGCTTTCACCACTTACATATTCCGATAATGTGGTAAGGGTAAATTTAGAAAAATTGTGTTTGACCACAGCAAACCCAAATAACCTTTTGATGGTTGTTTCGCTAACGTTCTTATTTAAAGTCTTGCTGATTTCAATGGATATCCTTTTACAGTCAGCCGGAGTAATTGTTCTAATTCCTGTCTTAATTAGAATTAAACCCTTGAGTTCATTTAAGATAGATATTTCATCCATACACCTATAAGTGAGCGTTAAATATTTCAACTAAACGAATATAATGCTTTAATAAGAATAATGAACACCGACAATATGGATAAAAAATGAATAGAAAAGATAACATAGGCCCAAAAACCTATCCTACAAGGTATTATTGGGCTATAACACACTGCCGCAAGTTGTCTAGTATTATAAAAATGAACAAAATGAACAGGTGACAGGCTTTAAAACGGTCTAAATGAACAATTCGAACGGTGAATGAGATGCAATCTATGAGTAAAATTGTAGCAATAAATCTAATAACCTCAATCACTCTCCTATGAAAAGGACATCTACCCTGTTAGAATTGTTTAAAAAGTCACTTCTTTTTCTTCTTAGTTTCATCAGTATAACGCTTTTAAATTCAGAATCTTATGGACAGGCTAAAAGTTATGCAACAGTAACACCATCAAGTGGACTTGTTGGCTATTACAGCATTATTTTAGTGGGCGACGTAGTGAATACCGATCCCGGAGCGGACGCAGGTGCAGTACTCAATCCATTAGGTGCTGCAAACGGCGGGGCTGGCTTTGCAACTTTAACCGCCAAATACAACAATATCCTCGGAATAGCGAAGGGAGAGGGGGAGGCCTGGATACAGTTAAAGTATGGAGCGCCCGTTGCGGCGGGGAAAACCACTTATATCCGGTTTGATCAGCCCACAACCGGGGGCGGACTTAGTCTGGACCTGCTCGGAATTGTAGGAGACCTTACCGGTTTGCTAAAAAAGAACCTCGTTCAGCTGGATGTGTATTCAGGCGCACAGGCAGCAGCCGGTAATAATGAAAATAACGGAACGCTTGTAAATGCGGCCAATGTAAGCAGTGCTGTAGTAAAGGACGCTGCGGGCAATACTTATTTTGCCGTTACACCAACAGTAGGTTACAATTCTATACGTGTAAGGCTAAGGTTTAGCGGTAATTTGCTGGGGCTTGCGCTGGGTGCTTCTATAAATATGAAAGTTTACAGTGCTTTTAATGTGGCTACAGAGAATTGTGCCCCATCTATATATGCTACTATCGGCGAATCAACCGGTGTAAACGTCACTTTAACGGAACTGGTAAAAACACCTCAGCTGGCTATAGATAACAATATGACTACAGCTGCTCAGCTACAGGCCGGAGTGGTAGGGCTTGGTTCAACAGTTTCACAAACGATCTATTTAAATGGTCTTTCTACTGCAGACGATTATGCCAAAGTGGTTATTTCTGTGCCTGCAAGCGTGTTGAATGTAAATCTTTTTAATACGGTGACGGTACAGGGCTATAATGGAAATACTCCTGTAGGAACAGCACAGCCCGTCAGCAGTCTGCTCAGTGTAGACCTGCTCGGACTGCTGGCAAAAACAGCAGTCACACCCGTCTATTTTAAACCAGGTGCGCCTTTTGACCGTGTAAAAGTAAGTATCGACAATACCCTGGCCGTGGGAGGGAATATTTTGTCTGGCGGCTTAAACATACATGAAGTACAGCGAACGGTTGCAAAACCGTCTTTTGCAGGTTTAACCGCGGGTGCTTTAGCGATATGCGGCAACCAGGTTTCACTTTCCGTAAACAATCCGGATGGAGGGTTTACCTATAACTGGTATAAAAAAACAGGTACCGGCACCAGAACATTACTGGCCAGCGGAACAGGGCCTGCCTATTCCGAATCGAATATAGCCCAGGGCAGCTATACTTATTATCTTTCAGCCCAAAAAGCAGGCTGCGCCGGCGAATCGGATGTAGATAGTGCAATTGTGAACGTTACGGCAACACCAACGGTGCCTATAGTTTCGGCACCGGCAATTTGTTCGGGCAGTCCGGCTGTTTTAACCGTAACAAATGCAGCTGCAGGACATACATACAGGTGGTATACGGCCGCAACGGGGGGAACGGCCATTACTACCGGTACTACTTTTACTTCTGCAGCACCTTTAACTGCCGGTACTTCCTATTTTGTTGAAGCTGTAAATGGTACCTGTGTAAGTGCAGCAAGGGTAGAGGTGCCGGTAACGGTTAACCCGATCCCGGGCGATGCGGAGGTTTCAACAAACAGCATCACCATTAATGCCGGGCAAACGGTAACACTGGCAGCGGTAGCACCAACGGGAAGTGTGGTAACCTGGTATACTGTTCCAACTGGTGGAACAGCTGTCGCATCAGGGCCAACCTATACTGTAGGGCCAATCAACATCACGACAACTTTTTATGCGGGCACACAAAGTACAAGCGGCTGCCCAAGTGCCAACCGGGTTCCGGTTACCGTTACGGTAACGAATCCAACAACTGGTTTAACCTGTAAGTCTGCAAATAGCCAGGAGAGCGGAGTTAATGCTTTATTGTGTGTGAGCTGCGGAGTTAACAACCCGATCGGGGCCATAGACAATGATCCGAATACCTTTTCAACCATCAACCTCGCCGTAGGAATTGGGGCCACAGGCTACCAGCGTCTAATTTTTCCTGCAGCAGGCCTGGCAACAGACAGTATCCGTTTAGAGCTGAACCTGCCGGGGGGACTGCTGGATGCAACTGTACTGGGGGGAATTACGGTGAACGTAATGAACGGTAATTCCATTGTCAAAGCCTATACTTTAAGCAGTTCATTAATTCACCTGCAGCTGTTAACTGCCAACCATTTTAAGGCTACACTGGCGGCTACTGCTGCTTATGACAGGGTCGAAATACGTTTTGGAGGAACAATACAGGCATTAAGCAGCATGGAGATCTATGGCGCTGAGGTGATTTATCCAAATCCGACTGTAGCAACAACAGGCCAGGCCATATGTTATGGTACCAATACTACATTAAATGCCACCCCGAACGGAGGTACCACTTTAAAATGGTATTCGGCCCCAACAGGAGGCACCTTGCTGGCCAGTGGAAACAGTTTTACAACCACTACGCCTTTAACGGCAACCACCACTTATTATTTAGAAACAAGTAAAGGCAGCTGTGCCAATGCCGATCGTGTACCTGTAACCGTAACTGTAAATCCTCAGATCGTACTGCCGGCTACAACTTTAAGCAATGCTACACTTTCAGCCACTTATTCAAAACAAATTACACCTGCTACAGGTGGAACACCAGCTTATACTTATACACTTACCGCAGGCAGTAGCCTGCCTGCCGGACTGAGTTTGTCAACCGATGGAACAATCGGGGGAACACCTACGGCTGCGCCTGGTGATTTTAATTTCTCCATCACTGCCACCGACAGTAAGGGCTGCTCGGTAAGTACAGCCTATACTTTAAAATTAACACCAGCAATGGCGCTTCCTGCCATGATATTGCCAAACGGAACAGTAGGTACTACCTATCCTGTTCAGGTCATACCGGCAGCTACCGGGGGCACCACTCCATATACTTATACCGCAACAAACCTGCCTCCGGGACTAACTTTTGATCCGGCAACCCGTGAGATCAAGGGTATCCCAACACAAAAAGGTACTTATACCGTTCACGTTACTGCCACTGATTCAAATGGCAATAACGTTACACAGGATTATACCATTGCAGTCAGAGATCCGCTGGCACTGGCCAATACGCCATTGGCAAATGGAACAGTGGGCAGCCCATATCCAACACAAACCATTCCGGCTGCTACAGGCGGAAGCGGTTCTTATACTTATACGGCAAGCGGCTTACCTCCGGGATTAACATTCGATGCGGCCACACGCCAGATCACCGGTACACCTACCCAGGCCGGTACATTTACGGTTCCTGTGCAGGTGGCTGATACCGAGAGTAATACGGTTACCACAAATTATACCATAGTGGTGGGTAACCCATTGTTGCTTGCTGCAAAAACACTTGCCGATGGTACAGTGGGAACTGTGTATGCAACAGAAACCATTCCTGCTGCTACTGGTGGCGCCGGGGGTTATGTTTATGAAGGAAGCAACCTGCCTCCGGGTTTAACTTTTAACCCTGCAACACGTCAGATTTCGGGTACACCAACACAATCCGGCTCCTATAACGTTGGCGTTAAAGTAACCGATGCAAATGGTGCAACGGCGAGCCAGGTCTATGTAATTAAAGTAAACGGAGAGCTGAACCTCCCATCGGCTACTTTACCGAACGGGCTTGTGGGTACGGTTTATCCTACCCAGACCTTACCTGCAGTAACGGGTGGAACGGCCCCTTATACCTATACGGCTACAGGCTTGCCGGCAGGATTAACCTTTACACCGGCTACCCGTGAAATTAAGGGAACACCATTGTCGGGCGGTACGTTTACGGTTACCATGACGGCGACCGATAAAAACGGCTTAACCACTTCTACTGATTATACCCTTGTGGTAAATGTAGCCGCCCCGGTTGTGAATGCAGTAACTACCTGCAGCGGAACTTCGGCTACCTTGTCGGTAGCTAACTCCCAACCAGGGGTTACTTATAACTGGTATGCAGCTACAGGCAGTACCTCCATATTTACAGGTACAACTTATACAACCGGTCCTTTAAGTGCAAATACAACTTTTTATGCAGAAGCTGTTTCCGGAACTGCAGTGAGCAGCAGGACCCCGGTTAATGTTACTGTTAACCCAAGTCCGAATACCGCTACAGTAATCACGGCCAACGAAACCATCAGTTCCGGGCAATCGGCTACTTTGCTGGTGAGTGCCGATGCGGGCAATACCATAAAATGGTATACTACCCCAACAGGGGGAGCGTCCTTCTTTAGCGGGGCAAGCTATACCACACCTGCATTAACGGCTACCACTACTTATTATGTAGAGACAGAAAATGCATCAGGCTGCGTAAGCCCTGTAAGGGCCATGGTTACTGTAACTGTAACAAATGGTCCCGCCAATCCTAAGTGCAATGCTGCTGTAAACCAGCAATCGGGGATTGATGGTATATGCTTATTGTGTACCGTTCAGAACCCTGAAAATTCAACCGATGCCGATCCGGATAACTTCACCAAGATTAACCTGGCAGTAGGTGTCGCGTCGACCGGTTACCAGCGCCTGATCTTCGCCGGGCCGGGTACTGCAACAGACAGCATCCGTTTGGATCTGGCCACACCAGTAGGACTGGCAGATCTGAATGTACTGGGCAATATTACAGTTACCGTGATGAATGGCAATACGGTAGTAGGTACCTATCCCTTAAATTCTTCAGTTTTAGACCTTAAATTATTAAACGGGAACCACTTTAAAGCTACTTTAGTAGCAGGCGGGGTTTATGACCGTGTTGAAATCCGCTTTGGTGCCCTGGTTGCTGCCTTGAGTAACCTGAGTATTTATGGCGCAGAGATCATTTATCCCAATCCAACAGTTGCGGCTGCCGGAAAACTGATCTGTGCCGGCAGCGGAACTACACTAACTGCTACGGCAAATGGTGGTACCACTTTAAAATGGTATACTGCTGCAAGTGGCGGTACTTTACTGGCAACCGGCGAAACGCTGACCGTAGCCGGACCTTTAACCACCAACACAACTTATTATATAGAAGTAAGCAAAGCAGGTTGTGCCAACGCACAGCGTGTACCGGTTCCGGTCACCGTAACAACTCCGCCAGATGTTCCGGTACTGGCTGCTACAGCTCCTGTATGTGCAGGTTCGCCTGCAGTACTGGCCATAAACAATCCGGTAGCAGGAACAACTTACAGGTGGTATACCGCATCAACCGGTGGAACAGCTGTTTTTGAAGGCCCGGTATTCACTACCCCGGCCCTGAATGCAAATACAACCTATTTTGTAGAGGCAGCCAATGGCAACTGTACAAGTGCAGGCCGCGCTACGGTGGCTGTTACGGTTAACCCGCTTCCGGTATTGCCACAGGTACAGGCCTCATCAACCACGGTTGGTCCCGGACAAACCGCTATACTGAATGCTTCATCTACAGAAACCAATGTGATATTTAACTGGTACACCAGTGCAAATGCCACAACTCCTGTATACACCGGCCCTACTTATGTAACCCCACCATTGACGGTTACAACTACCTATTACCTTGAAGCGGTATCTACAACCACTGGTTGTGCTGCTTCCAGCCGTGTGCAGGTTACCATTAATGTAGACGGAACTGGCCCTAACCCGGTACCATGTGAGGCTGCCATAACGGAATCGAACGGGGTTGATGGCATTGGCCTGCTGGCAGGAGTGTTTAATGCCGGACTGGCAATTGACAACGATACAAAAACAAGTTCGTCATTGGTATTGCCGGTAGGCCTGCTGGGTGGTTCGGTGTACCAGCGTGTTGGTTTTAACGGTCTTTCAACTGTTGGCGATACGGTGAGGGTTCAGCTGACTGCCCCAGGTAAATTGCTCTCACTGGGCCTTTTATCGGGTATTACCCTAACTACCTACAATGGCAATACCAGCAACAATGATGTTTTGACCTTAAGCAATCCGCTCATTCACCTTGAGCTGCTGGGTGGTAATACAGCTGCGCTGATCTCATTTGTGCCAACCCAAGCCTTTGATAAAGTTGAGGTACGCTTAAATGCAGGCATAGCGGGCGTGTTAACTTCTGTCGACCTGAATTATGCACAGCGTGTGCTGATGGCTCCTCAGGTGGTTTCGGCTGATGTTACGGCCTGTGCTACACAAACAGCTACCTTACAGGTACTGAATCCTGCTGCCGGCATTACCTATAAATGGTTCGATGCTACCGGTGCCTACCTGCCGGGTAAAGATGGGCCTTCATTTGTAACACCTGCCTTAACTGCAAATACCAAATATTATGTGGCTGCCAGCAATGCTTCCGGCTGCTTAAGCTACAAAACTCAGGTAAATGTAAGTGTAACCCCTGTACCTGCAGTGCCGGAACTGGAATCGCCTAATGTGAATACCTGTTCGGGAAGTGATGTCATTCTGCGCGTTAAAAATCCGCTTGCCGGAATAACCTATCAATGGTTTGACAGCGGCAATACTTACCTGGCGGGCAGGGACGGAACTTCGCTTACCATTACTGCCGTTACTGCTACAACTACCTATAGTGTAAAGGCAGTAAACAGCTGTCTTGTGCCCTCGGCCGCTGCAACAGCTACCATTAATGTGGGCTCACTGGATGCCCCGATTGTTACACCACCTGCTGTTACCGTAAAAGTTGGGGTAGCAGCTGTTTTAACAGCAAGCTCAAGCACTGCCGGTGTAATTTTCAGCTGGTACGATGCTCCGGCAGGAGGTAATTTACTCGAAACCGGGGCTACCTATATCGCACCTGCGCAAACAGTTCCCGGAACTGTCACCTATTATGTTGAAGGTGTGGCACCATCTGGTTGTACTACCCTTGCAAGAACTGCGGTTACTGTAACTACAATTCCTAATGACCCGCCATCGGCGGTGCCTTGTGAAGCCGCGGTAGCTGAAACACATGGTGTCAATGGAATAGGTATTCTGGCCGATGTATATAATCCCGGACTGGCCATTGATGATGATGCTTCAACAGCTTCCTCACTGGTCATCCCAGTTGGGGTGCTGGGCGCTGTTTATCAGCGTTTAGGTTTTACAGGTGTATCTAACATTGGCGACACCGTTCGTGTAATGCTTTCTTCGCCGGGTAAAATACTTTCACTTGCAGTTTTACCATCGCTGGATATCACTACCTATAACAATGGTGTAAGTAACAACGATGCCACTACCATCAGCAGCTCACTGATTAAGCTGGAATTGCTGAGTGGCGGTTCCAAAGCGCTGTTAACTTTTGTACCAACCAGCAAATTTGATGCAGTTGAGGTTAAACTAAACTCCGGAATTCTGGGGGCCTTTACTTCTATAGATGTAAACTATGCCCAGCGTGTAATTGCTGCCCCTGTTGTTCAGGCACAAACCGCCAGCGCATGCCAGGGTGCATCTGCAACGCTATCGGTAAGCAACCCGCTGGCAAATGTAACCTATAAATGGTACCAGGGCACAGTGTTCCAGGCAGACGGGCCGACATTTATGACCCCTGCAACATTAACCGCCGGTACCTACGATTTCTTTGTTACCGCTGCCAGAAACGGATGTGAAAGCAGAAGGGTAAAAGTAGTGGTAACGATATTGCCACTGCCTGTTCCTCCTGTTGCTGATCCGGCCAATCCGGCAACAACCTGTATCAATACACCGGTTACCCTGAAAGTAACACCGGTAACCGGGGTGGTATTTAACTGGTACGATCAGGCAACAGCAGGAAATCAGCTGGTAACCAATAACAACAGCTATACCAGCCCTGCAAACCTGGGTGTTGGAACTTACGACTACTATGTGGAAGCAGTGAACGGAAACAGCTGTACCAATACGGCCAGAACAAAGGTTACCCTTATTGTTAAACCTAATGCCCTGCCTACGGATATTCTTGCTGCAGACCAGACCATCTGTTCGGGTACTACAGCAACGTTAACCGCTTCGGCACCTGGTATTTCAGGAGCGGTATTCAAGTGGTATAAAAACCCTGATTTAAGTGATACTCCGTATGAAGGGGCCAGCTTTACCACTGCCGCATTAACTGCAACTACTAAATATTATGTTATTGTAACCGGACCAAATATCTGTTCGAATGATGCATCATCCGCAAAAATAGTAACGGTTACCATAAACCGTAATGCAACGGCTGCGGACATTACAGCAGCAGATAAGACCATTTGTTCAGGAACTACGGCTGTCTTAACGGCATCAAGCACCACAGTTAGCAGTCCGGTATTCAGGTGGTATAAAAAAGCTGATTTAAGTGATGTTCCTTTTGTAGGGGCTAACTTTAGTACCGACGCCTTAACGGCTACAACCAAATACTACGTAACCGTAAGTGGAAGCGATGCCTGTGCCAATGATGCCGCCTCGGCTAAGGTGGTTACCGTAACGGTAAACAGAAATGCTACAGCCGCTGATATCGTTGCGGCCGACAGGACAACCTGCTCTGGTACAGCGGTAACCTTAATGGCCAGCAGTACAACGGTTAACAATCCGGTGTTTAGCTGGTACCGCGATGCTGATTTAACCGATCTGGCTGTAAGGGGATCTTCATTTACCACACCGGCCTTAACGGTAACCACCAAATATTATGTTACAGTAAGTTCGGCAGAGGTTTGTGCAAATGATGCCCTGTCTGCAAAAATCGTAACTGTAACGGTGAACCGCAATGCCACAGCTGCTGATATTGTCCTGGCCGATCAAACCATTTGTGCAGGCAATACCGCTACGCTTAGCGCAAGCAGTACCACGGTAGGCAGTCCGGTATTTAAATGGTACCGTGATGCTTCATTAACCGATCTGGCTTATGAAGGCCCAACCTTTACTACACCAGCATTAACACTGACCACTAAATACTATGTAACCGTAAATGGAACCAATGCCTGCGCCAATGACGTGCTTTCGGCAAAAGTAGTTACGGTTACCGTAACGCGAAATGCAGTGGTAACAGACATCATCGCAGACGATAAAACCATATGTGCCGGAATGCCTGCCCAGCTCAGCGCAAGCAGTCCAGCTATAAGCAATCCGGTCTTTACCTGGTACCGCGATGCTGCCTTAACAGATGTGGCCTTTATTGGTGCAAATGTTACGGCAACGGGCTTAACCAGCACCACCAGATATTATGTGACGGTAAGTGGAACCGGGGTATGTGCCAACTTACCTGGATCGGCAAAAGTGGTTACAGTAACCGTTAATCCTGTACCAAATGTGCCTATTGTGGGTGCTGGCGGTACCGCAATTTGCTCGGGTGACGGAACTACCTTAACCATTCAGAACCCGCAGACAGGTGTAAACTATGAATGGTATACTGCCGCAACCAACGGAACACTGGTCAATACCGGCATTACATTTAACATCACTACCTTAAATGCCACAACAGATTACTATGTACAGGCTACAAGTGCTTTGGGCTGCGGAACTGCAACAGGAAGGGTAAAAGTAACGGTTACCGTTACACCTAAACCTGTACCACCATCAGTAGTTTCGGGTATAGTAAATACCTGTATCGGAAGTACTGCTGTGCTCAGTGTGTCCAATCCTGTAACAGGCGTAACTTATAACTGGTATGCAACAGCTACCAGTACTACCATACTGGGATCGGGAGCAAACTTTACCACACCTCAGCTCAATACGCCAAGCACAACCTTCTATGTTGGCGCCAGTTCTGGTAGTTGTATCAGTACTTCACGTACGCCGGTTGTGGTAAATGCAGGGGCAATTCCAAATCCTCCGCCATCTGTTTCCGGAGCCGAAAATCCATTCTGTCCGGGCAGTACACCGGTACTTCGTGTCAACAATCCGGATCCAACGCTTAAATATGCGTGGTATACCGTTCAGGTAGGCGGAACGGCACTTGCAGAAGGCAATACCTTTAACGTGCCGGCTTTAACAGGTACCACCATTTATTATGTGGGCAGCATTAATCTGGCTACAGGTTGTGCCAGCGCTACACGTACGGCTGTTACAGTAACTGTGCTGGCCAGGCTTGCCGCACCGGTGGTAAGTGTGCAGGAAGCTACAGCAACCAGCATTACGTTTGCCTGGAATGCAGTTCCGGGGGCTACTGCTTATGAAGTGTCGACAGATGCGGGCTTAACCTGGGTATCACCTAGTTCCGGACCTGTGGGTACCACACACCTGATCAGTGGCTTACAGCCAAATCAGAATGTAAACATCAGGGTAAGGGCCAAAGGCCAGCTGGACTGTCAGCTGAGTGATGCCACCAGTCTGAACGGTACAAGCGATAATCCTTTGGGCAACGGAATATTTGTTCCAAATACGTTTACGCCAAATAATGATGGTAAAAACGATGTCTTGTATGTATATGGAAATACAATAGCCAAAATGAGGCTGAGGGTATACAATCAATGGGGACAGTTCCTTTACGAATCATTGAGTATTCAAAATGGATGGGACGGCACCTATAAAGGACAAATGCAGCCTAACGGGGTATATGTGTATTACCTGGAGGCAGAGTTTAACGATGGAAGCAAGGCCACTAAAAAAGGAACGATAACCCTGTTACGATAAAATATACCTGATAAACAAATACAGCCTGATGAAAAATAAATTTGTTATGAAGAAACTAATAAGAATAATAGCAGTAGCAGCATTTTTAAGCATGGGAGCCGTAAAGGGTATTGCACAAATTGACCCTCACTTCTCCCAGTACTATGCGCATCCGCTATGGTTAAACCCGGCCTTAACCGGGGTAACCGATGGAGAATACAGGGTTTCATTAAATGCCAAACAGCAGTGGGGTTCTATATCCAATTCGTTTTTAACAGGAGGCGCATCTTTTGATATGGCCCCTGTTAAGAACCTGGCTTTCGGTGCAATGGTGCTGAACCAGAATGCGGGCGACATCAGTTATAACCATTTAAGCGCTTTGGTTTCCGGAGCCTACCGCATCCATTTTGGCAGGGCAGGTTTAAATATGATCAACTTTGGCTTACAGGCCGGCATTCTGAACAAGAGCTTTGACCCTTCAAAGATCACTTTGGGCAGTCAGTATAATCCCGTAACCGGATATGATCCCAGTTTCGGTATCAGCGAATCTTTTTCCTCTTCCAATACACTCGTGCCTGATGTAAATGCCGGAGTGATGTTTTTTGATGGAAACCCGGATCAGAACGTAAATGCATTTGGCGGGGTAATGGCGGCACATCTGACCAGGCCGGTAGATAAATTTCTGGGAAACAGTGTAAGGATGCCAATCAGATATGCTGCACACGGGGGTGCAAGGATCAAAATTTCGGAAGTTTTTGGCATTACACCAAATGGCCTTTACATGAAACAGGGCAATGCCCGCGAGATTTCGGCAGGGGCTTATGCACAGTTTATGCTAAATCCTGAATCTGACCTCCTTTTTGGTTCAAATTACAGGGTTGATGATTCGGCCATTGCTTTTTTTGGCCTGCACCTGAAGAACATGGTGTTCGGATTGAGCTACGACTTTAATACCTCCAGCCTTAACCGGGCTACCGGAAGCAAGGGGGGACTGGAGCTGTCCGTTTCATTTACCGGCAGAAAAGGAATATTAGGCCCTAACTTCTTTTGTCCGAGATTGTAAAGCATGTTAGTATTAGGGAACCCAAAAAATAAACAAATTAACATTCCAATGAAAACAAAGATACTCCTGATCCTCTGCTTATTTGCTTCCGTAGCACAGGCACAATTTGTAACCAATAATAAAAGAGTGGCAGATGTATATTTCCAGAATAAAGAATATTATGCAGCTGCCGAATATTATAAAAAAGCCTTACAAATCTCTGCCGATAGTGTTGGTTTTATAGTGCCCTACGGTTTTGAAAATAAGATAAAAGAAGAGAGCCCTAAAAAAGACGATTATGAGTACTGTGTTTTTCAGCTCGCGGAAGCATTAAGGTTATATAAAAATTTTATAGATGCCGAAAAATGGTATGCAATGGCTAAGGATTTTACCAATCCTAAATACATTCTTAGTACATTCTGGTATGCGGAAACCCAGCGCTCAAACCAGAAGTTTGAGGATGCGATCGCTTCATTTAATACCTTCCTGGAAAAATATAATGTAAAAGATGGTTATGCAGCCAAAGCCAGAACAGAAATTGCCTCCTGCCAGTTTGCGCTGAATGAACTGCGTTACCCAAGGTTGTTCAGGTTAAGCAGACTTCAGAATAACATTAATGACAAAGGATCTAATTATACGCCAACTATAAAGGGAGGGAATTTTTATTTCACTTCTTCCCGGCCAATAGGGAGCAGCGGAAAGAAAGAGGTGCTGTCGGATAAAAATGTAAAAGTGGCCAAAAAAGAAACCCCCTTTATAAATGCGGTATATGTAGCAACGGGAAACCCGCTCACGGAAAGTATTTCCATCAGAAAAACGGCAGTTGATGGTGCAGCCAAAGAATCGGCTGCCCCGGCATTTCATCCGAATGGGAAGATAGCCTATGTAACCAGCTGGACTGCCCTTGGCAATAAAAAGATCTATCAGTTAAACGCTACACCTGGTGTAGGAAAAGACTGGTCAGAACCCATAGAACTGGGTGGCCAGATCAATGTAAAAGGCTTTAACGCCATGCAGCCTTTTGTAACAAGAGACGGGAAATACCTGGTCTTCTCGTCCGACAGACCGGGAGGTTCAGGTAAGTACGACCTTTGGTATGCCCCTATCCGTACGGATGGCTCGCTTGGCCTTGCTGTAAATATGGGAAAGGTAATCAACACACCCGATGATGAGGAAGCCCCTTATTACAATGTATCTACTAAAAAACTGCTTTACAGCAGTAATGGAAGAGTAGGTATGGGCGGTTTCGATTTCTTTGAAAGTGAAGGCGATTTTGGGAAATGGACCGAACCCAGAAACCTGGGCTATCCTTTTAACTCTTCCAAAGATGACCTTTATTTTACCCCTTTGGACAATGCAGATTCGGAAGGATATATCAGCTCAGACCGCGAATCTGTTTGTTGCCTGGAGATTTTCCATGTGAAAAGGGAGTTCCTGGTGATACAGGGAATACTGCTGGACTGCAATACCCGCAAACCGCTGCAGGATGCAACAGTTACCCTTGCCGATTCTGCACAGCAGTTTAAGTTTACAACTGATGAAAACGGTCAGTATACCTTTAAAATAAATTCTAACCGTGGGTTTAAACTTACCGCCGAGAAGGAAAAATACTTTAGTAAAAACATTTCGTTCAGCTACGACCAGCTGGCCCAGAAAGACACTTTGTTTAGTCCGGAGCTTTGCCTCATCCCTTATGAAATAGATAAGCCCATTGTGCTTAAAGATGTTTTGTATGAATTTAATAAAGCCGACCTGACCGAGGATTCAAAAGGGAAACTGGATTACCTGTATACCATCATGGTGGATAACCCTACGATAGAAATAGAGCTCAGCTCGCATACAGATAGCAAAGGGGGCGAAGCTTATAACATGGACCTTTCGGAAAGAAGGGCAAAGTCCTGTGTCGATTATCTAATCGGAAAAGGCATCCCTAAAAACAGGATGACCAGTAAGGGCTACGGAAAAACCAGGCCCATAGCCCCAAATGAATTTCCCAACGGAAAGGATAACCCTGCCGGAAGGGCGTTGAACAGAAGAACAGAATTTAAGGTTACCAAAAAATAGCAATACTCATTCTCGTTGTAAACCCTGCATAGATGTCCAATATTTTTTCCTGGATGTTTATACAGGGTTTCTGCTTTGTAGCAGACTGCCTCTCATTTATTAAAATATTTATGCTATAATTACATTAAATTGTAAATTGGCTTTTCATTTTAAATTATGCGCTACGCCAAGTATGCCACGCTGGTATTTCTGCTCTTAAGTTCTGTTGTCGGCTTTGCCCAGACTTATACGGTTACGAGTAAAGAAGATAGTGGCCCGGGCACATTAAGAGAGGCCTTGACCTCAGTGCCACCCAATACCACCGGCTATACCATTAATTTCAATCTGCCAGGTGCTATGGACGAAGCAAACAGGACCATCAGGTTGCGCACTGCCTTGCCAGCTATACCGTCAAATGTGACCATTGACGGAAGTTCCCAGCCCGGCTGGACAGCACTCGGGGTTTCAGGGGCTAAAATTATCCTGGAACCTGAATTTGCCAATTCTACTTTTCATGGTTTAACCATCGGAACGTTTAACAGCGTATATACACAGGTTGTGAATGTAGAAATTTATGGCCTGTTCCTTCGTAATTTTGCAAGGTTCAGCAGTCTGCAGAATGTAAATACCAATCAGGGCTCAGGAATAGTGATCGATTACAGGGCCAGCAATATAAAAATCGGTGCACCTGGTAAGGGAAATGTGATAGGGGGTACCATCAACGGGATCATGGTGAGTAACTCCGGTTTTTACACTGCAGCAACTTTGGCCAATATCAGTATCCAGTCTAACTTGATCGGTGTATTATATGACGGGATTACAGCCATCCCGAATATTGCCGGTGTTTCAGCCAATCTGTATGAAACCTCAATGACCATAGGAGGGGATGACGATAGGGAAGGCAATGTAATTGCGGCCAATCAGACCAATATCAACATCAACCGCTCAAACCCTTCTGCTACCCGGACCAGTGTTGTGATTGTAAACAATAAGATTGGCGTAGATGCCAGTGGAACAAATGACTTTCATGACCTGCAATTGTTCCTCTTATCTTCTTCACTGGAAATTCATGGTGTAAAAGTGAATTCCTCAAACACAGATCTTTACCTGCGCAAAAACATCATTTCAGGTAACCGCACTACAGGTGTATCCATCACAAATTCAGATTTTGTGCTGACAAGTAACCTGATCGGTACCGGAAAAACAAGAACAGAGCAATTGGGCAACGGGGTAGGGGTTAGAATTGAAGGTATCGCGACAGGGATGATAGGAGGTACAGTTACATCTGACCTGGGAAATAGCATTGCCAATAACAATTATGGGGTAGAACTGCTTTCTTCAAGGGCAGTTAAGATCATGCGGAACAGCTTTTTTTGCAACAAAGTATTTGGTATAGGCCCCGCCTTAAATTATACGCAGGCCTTCGTACAGGTACTCATCAAAAGACCCAATCACCTGGAAGGCAAAGCAACGCCAAATGCTGAAGTAGAGCTTTTTTATACACAGAACTGTAATGGGATCTGCGAAGGAAAGGAATATATAGTAACGGTTCAGGCCGATGCCAATGGCCGCTGGAAATATGATGGCCCTTTAACCGGAAATGTTACGGCTACGGCAACGCCCATATTGAATGGAACCACCTCGCAGTTTTCAACTGCGGCCCTGCTGGAAAATGATGCCATTGTTACTATGGTTACCTGTAACGGAGATGGGGCCATAAAAATCCCTGAGCCCAGGGAAGGCTTTCTTTTTACCTGGAACAGGATAGAAGAGAATGGGACACGGACAGTTTTGATCCCTCAGGGAACAATACAGGAAATAAGCAACCTGCCTGTTGGAAATTATGAAGTGGTTGTGGATGATGGATGTAAAGCCGTTGCCAAACAGTTTCTGATCAAAGACCAGAAACTGACCAATCTTGTGGTAAACTGGCCAAGCCCGGGCTGCGGCCAATTAACTTTCCCCTTTTCGGCCAATGTGGACAGGGGCGAGGGGACCCTCAGTTACCAGTGGATCAATGCCATTACCGGGCAAATAGCGGCCACAGGTAAAAATGTAAGCATGCCCGAGGGTTCCTATAAATTAAAAGTAACAGATCAGGCGGGGTGTTTTCTGGAATCCGCAGTAAGGGTCATCACCAGGCTCCCTTCGCCAATTATCAATATTGTACCCAGAGTGGTAGGGCAGGCCACCTGCGGAGAGGCAAATGGCTCTATTAAAAATATTGCGGTAACGGATATTATTGGTACGGCAACCTATAAATGGTTTGAGATGACCCGCGATCCGGTAAACGGTGCCTGGGTACAGGGGGCAGAGGTTGGCCAGAACCTGGACTTGACCGGTGTGCCCGGAGGTGTATACATGCTGGAGGTAAAAGATCAGGGCCCTTGTCCGGCAGTCAGGATCAGCGCTCCTTACATTACCGTCACCATTACCAATTCGGTCATCATCAACAATGGTACACCAGTCAGCACAACCTGTAACAATAACAACGGCGCCATAAACGGCATTACCATTGTTCAGGGCGATAATTATAAGCTGACCGCCATAGGCAGTACATTTGAAAAGACCGGTACCTGCCAGCCTGGTGTCCCTTTTAACATTACAGCACTTCCTCCGGGCAATTATACACTCAATGCAAGTAATTCGGTTACCCTGTGTACCTCATTGGCAAGAAACTTTACCATTACCGCTACACCCATCCTGCAGTACACGGCCCAGGTATCGGCTAAGTCTGATGCTTCCTGTGGTACCAACAATGGATCTATCCGTTTGGTATACCCCAATAATGTAAAGCCCCTGGCCGGAAAATACCATTGGGAGAATGCAGCGGGACAAACCTATCCGGGAACAGCCGAGCTGATCGAAAATCTGCCGGAAGGAAGTTATGAACTGAAAATAACAGATCCGAATGGCTGTACCTCAGATCCTTTGGGGCCTTATGTAATAGCAAGAATACCTTTGCTGATTGTTGATAAAACCATAGGTGTAGTTGTGGATGACCAGTGTGCATTGGGACGTGGATCTGTTACAGGAGTTAAAATTGAAGGGGGGCTGCCTTTAAGCGGTACTGGCAATGATGCTGTATATAAATACATCTGGAAAGACCTGTCCGGTAATACGGTGGGTACCAATCGCGACCTGACCAATATCGCTGCGGGCGATTATTATCTTGAAGTTTATGACCAGACCACCTGTGGTTTCGACAAGAGCAAGACCTTTAGCATCGCTGCCCCGGTAATTCCTTTGGCTACACCTGTGGTCAACAGTATGCGGGTATGTTACGCTACCGAGATCATGCTGCCTGTACTGGCCCCAGAAGAAGGTACTTACCAGATGTACCTTGCCGGGAACAATACCATGCCTTTAATGGAAAGCACCAATGGAAAGTTTATTTTTAAGGTAAGCAAGACCGGTGATTATGTGATCCGCAGAAAACTGGGAAGCTGTTACAGCGATTTTACACCTGTGCATATAGAGGTAACCAATGACAACCTGGAGATCAAAAACACCATGACCCCTAATGGCGATGGCATGAACGATTACTGGATGATCACCGGGTTACCGGACCATGCCGATATCAATATCAAGATCTATACCCGAAGTGGTCAGCTGGTATATGAATCTGTTGGGCCTTATAACAAGCCTTTCGATGGTCGTTTCAGGGGTAAAGACCTGCCCGCCGGAGCATATTATTATAAAATAGACCTGAGGGCCGACTGCAGACCAATAGGGGGCAGCATTACACTTTTAAGATAGTATTTAAAAAAGAATCTGGTTAAAACTGACGGGTAGAACACTTTACGTCGTAGCGGTTATTGAGCAGGATACCCAATACAATTTCATGTGTGCCATTGTTTACAGACCTTAATGCAGAAGTGGTTACATCATAAGAATAGCTGATATTGATTAGAGAAGCTACGTTAAAACCAGCCAGCGCAGAAAAGGAATCGTTATTCCTTAAACTCCCGCCAATCCAGAATTTATCCTGATAGGCAATTTTAAGATTGGCATCAATGGTGGTAGGGGCACTCAGCCAATAGGTCAGTAAAGTAGAAGGGATGAAAGCAATATCTTCATCTACAAAAAATTTATAACCGGCAGTGCCATAAAATACAGTGGTCTGGTAAGCCGGTAAATTGCTTTGCCTGTTTGCGGTTTTAGAACGATAGCCCAGTACCTGCTTGGCAGATGCACCAGCAAAAAAACGCGGACTGTACAGCCAGAGCCCGCCACCTATATCAGGTCTTATTTTGTTGTTATAATCGGCGGATAACAAAGGGTCGGCTGTATGCTCGACCGTTACATTGGCCACATCTATGCTGGTAGAAGAGATGCCTGCAGAGATGCCAACCGATAAATTAACATCATAGCTGAGGCCCAGATGGTAGGCATAGGTCGCATTGATATTGGTCTGTCTTATCCGGGCCGCTTTGTCTGTCAGCGCATAAAAACCTATTCCATGATGAGGTTCGGCAGAAGTGTAGTTATTTACATAACTGCGGCTTAAAGGGTTGTACCCCGCACCCGAAAAGGAATTCACAGAGCTTCTTACAAAGTCCTGCCCGATCGGGGCATGTACAGAAATGTATTGGGTAACGGGTGCCCCCTCCAGCCCTTTCCACTGGTTTCTGTAACCCAGTTTTAAATCGGTATAATTGTCTATCCCCGATATGGCCGGATTAATTAAGTAATTGTTAAAGATGTATTGTGTAGACCTGGGCTGCTCCTGCCCATAGCAAATCAGACTGAACAGCAGAATTACAGAGAGGTAAAAAAATGATTTCATTCTGATCAAATAGCCTTTGGGTATCCAATAATAAGATAAATTTTGTGTATAATGAATATTTAAAATAAAATGCTAAAAATAAACAGAATTTAAGGGTTATTTAATTCAACATTGTGAGTAAATATTTACCCCTGTAACCAGGTCAGTAATTTGTTTTTCTGGTGTTGTTTACAAACTGCATATTAAATAATAATTCCCAATTAATTTAAAAAACGGGTTATTTAACCCGGTTAAGCTGGTTCTGTTTTTGGCTGATTTCTGGAACACCATTTTTTTGAGGTTTTAAAAAATAGGGTATGGTAATTGCCTGATCAGGATATACCTAGATATGAGACAATTGGAAAAAAAACTAAGAAAAAGCATCGCCTCTGATGAACGGTCGCGGTTAGAAAACCTGAAAAACTATAAAATCTTATATACCAAGTCTGAGCCTGTTTTTGATCAGCTTGCAGCATTTACCGCAAAAATGTTGAATACGCCAATCGCCCTGATCAATTTTGTTGACCAGGAGAGCAGCTTATGTTCGCTGGCCATTATCAATGAGAGTGGGATTGCATTTGAAAACTTTGAGCAGCATCCTTATCTGATGTCCAATGCACTAATAGCCGGAGAATCTGGTTTAGGGTTTTACGCTGCTGTGCCCATCACTACAGATGAAGGCCTGCGTGTAGGTACAGTTTGTATTGTAGACAAAAAACACAGAAAGTTCCTGCCCCAGGAACAAAGGAAAATGGAGTGGGTTGCCGGTATGGTGAAGAAAGAGATCAACAGAAGAATAGCCGGCCGGATCATGGCCTGATCCGCAAGGAAATTCTCAGGGATATAAAGCCCTGTCTGCTCAAATAAATCATTTGATCAGACAGGGCTTTTTTTTGCAAGGTAAACCTCCGGTCTGTAAACTTGTTTTCTTATTTTAATATAAAATTATGTATTTACGATATTAATATCTATAATTACAGTGTAATTAATTAACTAATTAAATATATTGTGATTATAAATTAAATATTGGAAATGTATTCAAATTTTTGGACAAGGCAGATTTTGTTGGTTTTGTTACTGCTGGCAGGAAGTCCTGCCCTTGCCCGCAGCTGGATGCCCGGCTATAATTTCAGAAAGAAAATAACCATTGATCAATCGAAAGTTTCCGGTACGGCCAGTCTTTTAAACTTTCCTGTGCTGATTGTCCTTGAGGATGCTGAACTCAGGTACATCGGCAATTGCGAAGGAAGGTTGCAGAACAGCAGGGGGCTGGATATCTCCTTTGCAGCAACCAATGCCCCTCAGCTGCCGCTTGCTTTTCAGCTTGACCATTATGATGCGGTTAATGGGAAACTGGTGTGCTGGGTAAACATTCAGGAGCTATTTACCGGCAGCAATCCTGGCCATAACGAAATCTATCTTTATTATGGCTCAACCTATATCCACGACCCGTTTACGCTTTCTGCAAGGGCCACCTGGCCGGCCAGCTATCAGCAGGTCTGGCACCTGAACCTGGATGCTGCACCTTCCATAAGCCGCAGTGCAAATCATGGTCCGGAGATGAGTATGACAGGGAGTCCGGGAACAGGGCCGGCTAACTTCCCTGCTGCCCATATTGGCAATGGACTGTTGCTGAATGGCAGTACGGATGGGATGGCTGCTGCAGCAGATACCAATACGACGGTTTGCATTACCGCCTGGATTAAAATGGATCACAGGGGCACTGAGCAGGTGATTTTAGCCAGCGACACCACTGCTGGGGGATATGTCATTAAGGTGAATGCCCAGGGTAACCTTGTTTTTGAAACTAAAAATGCTGAAGGTTTCAGAAGTGCCACAACCGCCGAGGTATTGGCAGTAAATACCTGGTACAACCTTGTCTGTATTTTTATTAAAGGGATAAGAAGAATATACATCAATGGGGTATATAAAGCTGGCGGCGGATCAAATGGGGTAAAGCTTGGGCGGTCGGGGACATTGAGTATTGGCAAGAGTAAACAGAATGGCAGCTATTTTAAGGGTACAATTGATGAACTGAGGATTCAAAATGTGGAGCGTAATGTCGACTGGATCAGCACTGAATACAGGAACCAGGCTAATCCAGCCAGCTTTATCAGCGTTGCAGCTGAGGAAGTTAATCCGGCAAATGTTCAGGTGGTCAACGAGTTTACCGGAGCTGCCGGAACGGAAGACTGGTCGGACGAGGGGAACTGGAGTTTAGGGGCTTTACCTGCACAAAATGCTCAGGTGATTATTAAAGGAGGTAAAAAAACGAAGCTTTTAGCTCCTGCGGTAACCATGATTAATCAGCTCAATTTAGAACCCGGGGCAAGACTTCATCTGCAGAGCGGCCTTGAAGTAAATTGTGCGGCCAGTATTGCAGCAAATGCTGCTGTAGTACTGGAGGATGGAGCAAGGCTCACTTTTAAATACGATGTGCTGAACCATGGCCGCATTGGTTTAAATAAGGATCATGGCAGTCTTGTTTTCAGGGGAGGGCATGCATTGCAAACGCTTTCAGGTACGGGCCTGGTTACTGTTTCGCGGCTCGAAGTAGAGCTGGCCTCGGCTACCCATACGCTGTTGCTGCAATCCCCGCTAAATGTGGGCAAACAGGTACAGCTGATCAGGGGAACCCTCAATTCCAACGGAAACCTCAGCCTGCTTGCCGATACCTCAAATTATGGTGCCGCATTGATGCCGGTAACAGGTCCCGGTAATACACAGCTCACAGGAGATGTACACGTACAGCATTTTGTGAAAGGAAACTTTGCTGCCCCTTCAACGGCAAGGGGCTGGTGCTTGCTGGCTGCTCCCGTATACCGGTCTGAATTAAACGGGCAGCCGCAAAATAATTTCGCGGCCATTCAGGCCAGTGTCTTTGTAACCGGTACTGGCGGTACTTTAAATGGCTTTGATGCCTCGCCCAATAATGGAGGAACGATTTATACACACGATCAGTCCTTACCCGGCAGCCTTTCACAAAAATACAAGGCCATTCCCAATATGGATGTCAGCATCCCATCCGGAAAGGGTTTTTATCTGTTTTCAAGAGGCAGCAGGAATATTCCCGATGCCTACCTGCACCAAATCCAGACACCTCCGTTTTCTAATCCAGGGCCTTACACCATTACCTATACCGGTAAATTGTATACAGGCGATTTAACGGTAAACCTTTTTAACAGGAACAGCGGGGGAGAGGGCGATGGTTTTAACCTGCTCGGAAACCCGTATGCTTCGGCAATCCGCTGGGCCGCATTGCAAAAACAAAATGTCAGTCCCTTCATCTGGGTATTCAATACACAAAACAATGCCTATCAGGTTACAGACGACCCGGATTATATCATCCCTTCGGGAACTGGCTTTTTTGTGCGGGTAAACAGCGGAAATGCCAGTGGTTCGCTCAGTTTTCAGGAAAGCGCAAAATATACCGGTACTACTGTTCCGGCAGCGCAGATGGCCCTTAGGGAGTCCCGAAGGGCAGAGGAAACAACAAGCAGGTTAAAAATACAGCTGTATGCAGCCGGACTGACCGACAGTTATACATTGATTTTTAGCAGCAAAGGTAATGATGGGATAAATGATGCAGATGCCGGAAAAATTGGAGAAGGTTACCTGAGCATTGCAGGGATAGCCGGGAACGGAACAAAATTGTCTATAGATGAGCGCGCAATAGACAGCCTCCGAAAAGAGGTCTGTTTGTACCTGAAGGGCTGGGCAAGCGGAAATTATACTTTAAATTTAAAAGCATCGCTTAAACCCAATGAGGAAATTGTACTGGCCGACCGTTATCTTGGTATCAATAAACATTTAACAGAACCGGAAAGCAATTGCCATTTTTTTATAGACACCGCCATTCCGGCATCTTACGGTCAGCAACGCTTTGCTATTCTGTACAGGGAGCTCCCGGAAGTAAAGCAACAAGATACCGAAACCGATAAAAACATTGTGGTATATCCCAATCCCTTTAAGGAGTGGCTTTACCTGAAGTCGGCCAGGCTGACCTATAAAAATCTGAAAGTTTTAATCAGGGATATCACGGGCAGGGTAGTCTGGAGTAGCGTGCTTCCCATTCTGGATGCGGGTATTCCGGTTCAGCAGTACTGCGGGCAGCTGGTAAAAGGGGTCTATTTTTTACAACTGCTTAATCCGAAAAACAATAAAGTGGAAGCTGTTTTTAAAGTATTGCGAAACTAAACAAACAATATGTCTGTAAAACCAATTGTATGAAATATCCCCTGGTGCTGATTTTAATACTGCTATGGACCTCCCTGTGGGCCATGCAGGCTGACGACCCTGGTTTGCCGGGTGATGATCCCGATTTACCTGTTGACGGCGGTGTTGCGGCCTTGCTGCTTGCCGGGGCAGCTTATGGATTAAGGAAAATTAACCAGCAAAAAAATACTAGACGGTGATGCCTTCTTTTCTTAAAATGTAATTGTAAATGCCTTCGATTGGCTTCTGGAGGATCTGTCCTACTTTTACCTGGCTATTTAAACACACTTCTCTTAAAATGTCCTGGTAAATAAAGCCGATAGAACCCACAAAATGGCAATCCAGACTCTTGTAATTGCTGTAATCCTTAATGTTGCTGTCTACAAATTCCTGAAAACCTTCCCTTAAAATATTCAGGATAAAGGGGTGTGCTTTATGGTTTACCATAAACCTGCTGATAGAGGCCAGATAAGTATTCGGAGCTGGTTTCTGGTATACATTGGTGATTACGGTTTCTTTGTCGATCTGGTATTCCTGTCCAAATTCGAAGGCCAGTTCGGCAGGCATCTGGTTGTACAGGTAGCTGGTAACCAGTTTGCGCCCAAACCAGGTGCCCGAGCCTTCATCTCCAAGTACATAACCCAGTCCATGCGCTCCATGGTGCAGTGTTTTGCCGTCATAATAAGAGATGTTTGAGCCTGTACCTAAAATACAGGTCAGCCCTTTTTTGTCGCCGCATGTTGCATAGGCAGAACCCATCAGGTCGTGCTCTACAGATACATAGGCATTGGTAAAAAAGGAGGAGATTCCATTAGAGATGATCTCTACTTTATCTGGTGAAGAACAGCCTGCACCAAAGAAATAAACCTCTTTTACCTGACTTGCATAAGCGGCGATTTCCTTTTTCTTGGAAAAAAGCTTAAAAATGTCGTGTGCATTTAAAAAGTAAGGGTTTATACCTTGTGTATTGAAGTTGATTTGTTCATTTGGGCTGTAACCCATCCAATCGGTCTTTGTAGAACCACTGTCTGCTACTAGAATCATTCGCTAAAAATAGTAATCTTATTGAATATTTAAAGTACCACTGATTTCTTTTAGGCTGATTTCTGTAAGTTTTGCCTGATATTGCGCCTCCAGATACCTGGTAATGGCATCAATTGAGTTTTTTTGCGCCTCTCTTAACTCCAGTGGCGAAATACTGCCCAGACGGTATTTTTCCAGTGTAATGTCCAGGTTTTGTTTGGCAATGTCTACATTGTTTTGCTCCACTTTCAGCAAATCCAGGTTGGTACTGTAGTTCTGATAGGTCGAGATCAGCTGGGCTGTGATGTCCTGTTTTGTCTTGTCCAGCATTAGTGCAGATGAATTGATCTCTATCTTTGCATTGCGCTCGTTTTGCCTTTGCAAAAAACCGTTAAAGATATTCAGGCTTGCCGTAAGACCATATGTAAAACCCGTAGCACGCTGCTGGGTATTAAAGCCGGTCGGACTGGCGCTTTTCTGAAACTCATAACCACCATTTACGCCTACTACAGGGTAGCGCTGACCTTTTACCTGCTTTAAATTCAGCTCTGCAATTTTTTTACTGATAAAGGCATTTTGCAGGTCGGGGTTTAACTGTTCCATTTGTCCGGCTAAAGTGCCATAATCCAGTTTCGAATCTATATCAATTGCTTCATCCACCTTAAAATCAAGGTTCAGGTCCCTGGCCATTACCTGGTTTAAAGCTGTTTTTGCAGTTTTCAACAGGTTAATTTCCTGCAGGTAAGCTGCAGTATCCGTATTGTAGTCAACCTTTGCGGCCAGCACATCCAGTTTAGAGCCCCTGCCAATAGCCAGTTTATTGTCTGCAATTCTTAGGCGCAGCTGCGAGATGTCGAGTGCCGTATCCCTTGCCCTCACCAATTGCTGCTCCTTTAATACCGTAAAATAAGAGCTGATCACATTGCTCACCGTAGTTAAAATAGTGGCTTTGGCGTTCACTTCCCCTTGTTTTTGCAATTCTTTCAGCCGTTCATAATTGGTAAACATCTGTAAGCCATCAAAAATTGTCCAGCCTAGTGAGGCGCCATAGCTCATATTGGTATTTCTCACCCCGTCCAGCGTTTGCTGGTTGCCATTGCTCTGTGTCCTGGTAATGTTCTGGCGGCTTCCCCCATCACTAAAACTTCCATCCAGGCTGGGCAGCATGCCTGCATTTCCCGGGTTTACATTATTTTTAGCAATCTGGATGTCGTTATTTACCAGTTTAATATCATAATTGTTTTTAAGTGCAGTAGCAATGGCTTCCTGCAGGCTCAACTGTTCCTGTCCGTAAGCCAGCCCGGTACCTGCACACAAAAGCACCAAGGCAAACATAAAAGCCCTACTTTTCATCTTTCTCATGTTCTAATGCTGCTTTTAATGAAAGTTCCAATTCTGTATTTGTTTTGTGTTCTTTAGACCAGTACGAATAAATTGCAGGGATTACAAATAGGGTCAGGATCAATGCAAAGGTTGTTCCGCCCACAATTACGATCCCCATACCCATGCGGCTCTTGGCTGCAGCACCCAGCGCCATGGCAATGGGCAGGGCGCCGATAGCAATGGCCAGACTGGTCATCAGAATCGGGCGCAGCCTCGAAACCGAAGCTTCCCTGATGGCATCATGTACACTTTTGCCTTTTTCTTTCAGCTGGTTGGCAAATTCTACAATCAGGATGCCGTTTTTGGTTACCAGACCAATGAGCATGATGGTACCGATCTGGCTAAATATGTTCCAGCTTTGTCCGAACAGCCAGAGGGATAGAAATGCACCTGCAACAGCCATCGGAACGGTCAGGATAATGATGATCGGGTCAATAAAGCTTTCAAACTGTGCCGACAGGATCAGGTAAACCAGCAATAAAGCCAGGCCAAAGGCAAAGAGCGTATTGGAAGAACTTTCCTTAAAGTCCCTCGATTCCCCACCAAGATCGGTAGAGAAAGATTCGTCCAGTACCTTCTCTGCAATCCTGTCCATCGCGGCTATCCCTTCCCCGATGCTTTTGCCCGGTGCAAGGCCTGCCGAAACTGTGGCTGCCGTAAAACGATTGTTGCGGTACAATTGAGGGGGACTGCTTTCTTCTTTAGCCGTTACCACATTGTCCAGCTGTATCAGTTCATTTTTATCGTTCCTTACATATACCGAACTCAGGTCAAGCGGATCCTTACGGTCGCCCACTTCAAACTGCCCGATCACCTGGTATTGTTTGCCATTCATGAAGAAATAGGAAAAACGCTGGCCACTTAAGCCCAGTTGCAGGGCCGTACCAATATCGGCTACTGAAACACCCAGGTTTTTGGCTTTGTCCCTGTCTATGCTCAGGTCAATCTCAGGCTTATTAAATTTCAGGTTTACGTCCGAAGTGGTAAAAGTCGGATCTTTCGAAACCTCATCCATAAACAAAGGCACTTTTTCCCTTAGTTTTTCAAAGTTCTGTGCCTGGATGATATAATTTACCGGTAAACCACCGCGCCGGCCCACAGAAATGGTAGGCTGCTGGGTAACTGTAACCTTGCCTTCCGAGTATTTCCTGGTAATTTTGGTCAGTTTTGAAGCAATATCTGCCTGTGTGCGTTCCCTGTCGCCCGGATCTACCAGCCCCATTCTAACAAAACCACTGTTGGTAGCACCTGTGCCCCCAAAGCCCGGTGAAGTAATGGTGATGTTCACTTTCTTTTCAGGCACAGAATCATTGATCATGTCCTGTACTTTCATCATAAACCGGTCGGTATAGGCAAAAGAAGAACCTTCAGGTGTGGTCAGGTTCATGTTTATCGCACTGCGGTCGTCATAAGGTGCGGTTTCTTTGGGCAATATTTTCCAGAACAATACAATGATCCCTACACAGGCCACTATAATGGGTATGGCCAGCCATTTCCGGTCCAGAAATTTATTCAGTTTCTCGGCATAGCCATCATTTAGCTTTACAAAATAAGGCTCTGTCAGTTCATAGAACCTCGATTTTTTGTGTCCTGTTTTTTTCATCAGGTAGGCATTCAGCATGGGTGTCAGGGTAAGCGACACAAATGCAGAGATCAGTACAGCAGCGCCGATTACCACCCCAAATTCCCTGAACAGACGGCCTACAAAGCCCTGTAAAAAGATTACAGGTAAAAACACGGCGGCAAGGGTAATGGAAATAGAGATGACGGCAAAAAAGATCTCGTTGGAACCCTTTATTGCAGCCTCAAAAGGCGAATAGCCCTCCTCTACTTTTTTGAAAATGTTCTCTGTAACCACAATACCGTCGTCCACCACCAGGCCTGTTGCCAAAACCACGGCCAATAGCGACAGTACATTGATAGAGAACCCAAAAATGTACATGATGAAAAAGGTAAACACAAGGGATACCGGAATGTCGATCAGCGGACGGATGGCGATGGCCCAGTCCCTGAAAAACAGGTAAATGATCAGGATCACCAGGATGAGCGATAAAATAATGGTTTCTGCCACTTCAGTTACCGAGGCTTTGATAAACTTGGTTGTGTCCAGGGATATGTTCAGCTTAATGTCCTGGGGCACATCTTTCTCCAGCTGGGCAAACCTTTTGTCAAACTCCTTGGAGATGTCGAGATAATTGGCGCCGGGTTGCGGGATCAGGCCTACAGCAACCATCGGTTTGCCGGATTCCCTCAATACGGTCTCCTCGTTTTCTGATCCCAGCTCCACAAAACCAACATCCTTTAAACGCACCACATTATCGGTATCGTTCTTCAGGATCAGGTTATTGAACTGTTCGGCATTGGTTAATTTTCCAAGGGTCTTTACAATCAGTTCCGTATTTGATCCGGTTATTTTTCCGGAAGGCAGTTCCACATTTTCCCTGTCCAGTGCTGCAACAATATCCTGGGACGTTAAGCCGTAAGCGGCCAGCTTATCCGGCGAAATGCGGATCCGCATGGCATATTTCCTTTGCCCCATGATCTGGATGCTACTTACCCCGGTAATGGTCTGCAGCCTGTCGGCAATTACATTCTCTGCATAATCGCTCAGCTCCATTACATTGCGCTTGTCGCTTTGTACGGTCATCGTAATCACTGCGTCCGAGTTGGCATCGGCCTTGCTCACTACCGGGTTGCCGTCAATATCTTTGGGTAACCTTCTTGCTGCTTCCGATACTTTATCGCGCACATCGTTCGCGGCATCATCAATATTCTTGTTCAGGTTAAACTCAATGGTGATGTTGCTGCTGCCCTGGTTGCTGGAGGAGGAGATGTTCCTGATCCCATCTATCCCGTTGATGGATTTTTCCAGCGGTTCTGTGATCTGCGATTCAATGATGTCTGAGTTTGCACCCGGATAGGACGTCCGTACATTGATTACAGTAGGGTCAATGTTCGGATATTCGCGTATACCCAGAAAGTTATAGCCGATTACCCCGAACAAAAGGATCATCAGGTTCATCACTATGGCCAGTACCGGCCTTTTTATACTCGTGGTTGAAATACTCATAAAGCAGCCTTGTTTTTAACCACAGAAACTTTAACCGGGGCATCCTGTTTTAAGGCCATGGCGCCCGTTGTCAGTACAGTATCCCCAATGTTCAGGCCCGAGGTAATTACAATGTGATCGGCGGTGCGTGTGCCGGCTTCTACAGGCACCTGTTGGGCTTTGCCGTCTTTGGTAATGAACACGGTCTTTCCTTTCAATACCGGGATAATGGCTTCATTGGGAATGAGCAGCGCATTTTTTTGTGTGCTAAGGGCCAGCTTTATCTTGGCAAAAGAACCAGGCCTCAATTCGTTGCCCGCATTGGGCACCAGTGCCTTGATCTGTAAAGTACGTGTTTGTGTGTTTATTCCGGGCTCTATTGCAAAAACACTGCCCGTAAATTTTTTGTTGTAGCCATCTGTCGTAAAGGAAATCTCCGAATTCAGTTTAATCTGGCCAATGTATTTTTCCGGTACCGAAAAGCTGATCTTTAGCGGGTTGATGCTGGATAAATTTGCAATCAGCGTACTGGGCGTAAGGTAACCGCCTACGGATATGGAGCGTAAGCCTATTTTACCACTAAAGGGCGCATAGATGGAAGTCTTTGCCAGCTGTGCACGGATCAGCTGGGTCTGTGCCTTTAAAGACTGGAGGTCGGCAAGGGAAGTGTCGTATTCTTCCTGACTGATTGCACCTTTTTCCAGCAGTTGTTTAGAGCGGTTTTCATTGGTGGCAGATAGTTTTTGCTTGGTTAAAGCCTCCTGCAGCTGTGCCTGTATGTCGCGGTCGTTGATCTTGACCAGCAGCTGGCCCTTGCTCACATTGGCCCCCTCTTTAAAATTGATGCTGGTTACCAGCCCCGACACCTCACTGCGCAATTCTACGGCCTCATTTGCTTCCAGTGTACCGGTTACATCAAGATCATTGGTAAAATCGCTGGTCTGTACCACAATTCCGTCAACCTGTAAACCTTTCGACGATCCTCCTTTTCCTTTACCCGGACCGGCACCATCTTCGGCAATTTTTTTATTGGCCGAAATCCGGTAGTAAATCAAATAGGCAATCCCCAAAACGATCAGGGCATAAATGACGTATTTTAGTTTCATCTGTGTTTTGTTATGGTTGTGTAGCTGTTATAGTTAACGAACAAAAATATTTAAAATGACTATAACAGCTTGTATTAAGTGTGTTACAGGTAGTGTTCTTGCCGATATGGGGCCCCTTAGCTGCATCTGTCTTGCTTTAGGAATCAAATTTTTCTATTTTGGCGCGATTAAGTATTGAACTATGATTAAAACATCAATATTGGGATTGGTAATATTACTATTTGCAGGTATGACAGCAAAATCGCAGGTTAAAATAAGATTCGATATCAGTTTTACAGAGCCCCAGGCGCACTATACGGAGGTAGAAATGAACATTTCAGGCCTGGTTAAAGATTATATAGATATAAAAATGCCGGTATGGGCCCCGGGTTCGTACCTGGTGCGCGAATTTGCTAAAAGTGTGGAAGGTTTTGGGGCTACGGCCAATGGCAAAATCCTTAAACATGAAAAGGTGAGAAAAAACACCTGGAGGGTGTACACGGCTAAAGCGAATGCCCTTAAAATTAAGTACAGGGTATATGCTTTTGAAGTTTCGGTGCGTACATCTTTTATTGATGAAAACCATGCGTTTTTGTCGAGCAGCGGTATATTTATGTACCCTGACGGTTTGCTTAAAACACCGAGTACAGTAAAGATCAACCCTTATAAAGGCTGGACTAAAGTATCTACCGGACTGGAACCGGTTTCGGGGCAGCAATTTACCTATACCGCTGCCGATTTTGACATTTTGTTCGACAGCCCTATTGAAGTAGGTAACCAGGATGTTTTTGAATTTATGGCCTCGGGGCTTAAACATGAAGTGGCCATGTACGGCGGCGGGAATTACGATAAGGAGCGCCTTAAAGTGGATATGGCCAAAATTGTGGAGCAGGGGACGGCCATTTATGGCGAAAACCCAAATAAGCATTATACTTTTATTGTCCATAATTTTTCTTCCGGTGGCGGCGGTCTGGAACACCTGAACTCTACGGTACTGGGTGCAAAACGCGATGCTTATGCTACCGAAACCGGCTATAAAGGCTTTTTAGAGCTGGTTGCGCACGAGTATTATCATTTATGGAACGTAAAAAGGATGCGCCCTGTGGCCTTAGGCCCCTTTGATTACGACAATGAGAACTATACCACCAATTTATGGATAGCAGAGGGTTTTACCGCCTATTACGAAAATAAACTGATGCTGCGTGCTGGTTTTACAGACGAGAAAGGCTTTGTAGATGCACTGGTTACGGCAGTCAGCAATGTTTCCAATACCCCAGGCAACAAGGTGCAGTCGGTTGCCGAAGCCAGTTACGATGCCTGGATCAAATATTACAGGCCTAATGAAAATTCGAACAACACTACAGTTTCTTATTATGCCAAGGGCGAGGTAGTAGGCTTATTGATGGACCTGGAAATAGCCCATGCCACAAAAGGTGCTAAAAGTCTGGACGATGTGATGAAAGCCATGTACCTGCAAAATAAAGCACAAAAAAGAGGGTATACCGATGCAGAATTTAAGGCTATGGTAGAAAAGATCAGCGGGGCCAGCTTTACAGATTTCTGGGCTAAATACGTGAATGGCACCACTGCAATCGACTACCATAAATATTTTGGCTATGCAGGTATCAACATAACCAATGAAAATGAAGGTAAAAGTATCCCGTATTTGGGCATTGCCACTAAAAATCAGGGAGGAAGGGTCATTATTACTACTGTTTCACGCAATTCGGCGGCCTGGGTTGACGGGCTCAATGTGAATGATGAAGTGATCAGTGCAGATGGCGCCCCTGTTGAAATAGCGATTGATAAAATGGCCGCAGTTGCCGGTAAAAAAGTTGGAGAGACGGTAACTTTTAAGGTAGCCAGAGATGGGATCCTTAAAGACATTACAGTTACCCTTAAAGCCAGCCCGAACCTGAAACTTGTGGGGCAGATAGACGAAAAGGCCACAGAACTGCAAAAGGCAGTAAGGAAGGCCGTATTGTTTAAATAATATGAGGCGGTTACGACCACCCTGTAAATTAAAAAGCGCCTGGTTAAATCATAACCAGGCGCTTTTTAATGCATTTATAAGTTTTGTTTAGAACGTGAAACGTACACCCAAACCTATATCGCCACCCCAGAAACCTGTATCAGGTGTAAGTTGCAGCGCAGGAATCCAATCTAAAGATAAATTGATAGGGGCTCCGTTAAATTTATAATCAAGTCCTAAAACACCATTGGCCGACAAATAAAAATCGCTGCCGCCACCATGTTTAATTTTGTAAGAACCTATAGTTGCACCACCACCATAGAACCAGTTTAAACCTTCAGCTCCATTGATCGGATTGTAAACTTCATATAAGCCGGTAAGGTTGGCATAGCTTACCCCATCGTTGCTCCTAAAGTTTCCGATCAGTTCAAGCATTGCACCTTTGTTCAGTTTAGTTTTAAAACTTACCCCATTTGCATTACCAAAGCGGCCACCAATAGCGTTGTTATAGCTCTGAGCGTTGGCATCAGTGCTGTTCATCGTAAAAAATGCAGCTAAGGCAAAAACAGTAAAAAGTAATTTTTTCATAATCATAATTTATTTATTTAATTTTTCTATTGTTCCATGCGTAGCAACTATTGTGCCGATAATCATAGAAATGTAAATAATGTCATGGCTGCCGGACCTGCATACTGAGAAAGTTCTTTTTCCATTAATTATTTTTAGTTAAGTTTGAGAACAAGGGTTGTACAGGTTCTTTCTGTAAAATCTTTTAACCAGATCTTTTATTTAAGCTGATGATGTATGGCTGCAACGGTAACAAGAGTATTTGATTTACTTCAATATAATTTAGAGAAATTTCCTAAACAGGAGTTTATAAGTGGCAAGGTGAATGGGAAATGGCAGAAATACAGTACGCAGGAATTTAGCGATACCGTTGATGCATTGAGCAGGGGGCTGATTGAGCTGGGTATCGGTAAAGCATCCCGGGTAGCCGTGATGTCGGCAAACCGGCCCGAATGGAACATTACAGATTTTGCAGTGATGCAGATCGGGGCCTACCACATTCCCCTTTATCCTACGCTTGCAGAACATGATGTGAAGTTTATCCTCGAGAATGCAGAAATTACCGTCATTTTTGTGGCAGATGAACCTTTGTACAACAAACTAAAACCGGTTTGTGAGGAGCTGAAGAAAGACATTCAGATCTATACTTTTGATGAAGTTAAAGGAGCCGGCAACTGGCAGACGCTGGTTAAGACCGGACAGCAAAAGACCGAAACAGACCTAGAGGCCTATCGCAGCCAGATTACACCCGAAGATATTTTAACGCTCATTTATACCTCGGGCACTACAGGTACACCCAAAGGGGTAATGCTGACCCATAATAACCTGGTCAAAAACTTTGAAAATTCGGCTGTGCTGCTTCCTGACGGGATTCGTAAAGGCCTTAGCTTTTTACCCCTTTCGCATATTTTTGAGCGCATGGTGGTTTACCTGTACATGTATTGTGATACGGCGGTATATTATGCCGAAAGTATGGACACTATTGTGGCCGACATACAGTTTGTAAAACCCAATGTTTTCTCTACCGTTCCGCGCCTGCTGGAAAAGGTATATGAAAAGATCATGGAGAAAGGCAAGGCACTTACAGGGATCAAAAGGGGGATATTTTTCTGGTCTGTGGCCCTGGCCGAAAAGTTTGAAATTGAAAACAGCTGGTTTTATAACCTGAAGCTGGGCATTGCCCGGAAACTGGTGTTTAAAAAATGGCAGGAGGCCCTTGGTGGCGAAATTGTAGTGATCATTTCGGGAGGCGCGGCCTTAAACCCGCGACTGGCCAGGATTTTCTGGGCTGCGGGCATGCCGGTATTTGAGGGCTACGGACTTACCGAAACCTCACCGGTAATTACGGTGAACCATTTTGGCAATACCATGTTTGGAACGGTAGGCCCCCCAATTAATGGGGTAGAAGTTAAAATAGCAGAAGATGGAGAGGTGCTGGCCCGTGGACACGACATTATGAAAGGCTATTATTTAAGGGACGACCTGACTGCCGAAACCATAGATAAAGATGGCTGGTTCCATACAGGTGATATCGGTGAACTGGTCAATGGCCGGTTTTTAAAGATCACCGACCGGAAAAAAGAGATCTTTAAAACTGCAGGCGGTAAATACGTGGCACCGCAGATGATAGAAAATAAGTTTAAGGAAACGGTACTGGTAGAGCAGGTAATGGTACTAGGCGAAAACCGCAAATTTCCGGCAGCTTTAATTGTACCTAATTTTGTAGCTTTAAAATCATGGGCAGCTAAAAAAGGGATCAATTATACCACAGACGAAGAAATGGCCAAAAATCCGCAGGTGATAGAGAAGTTTAACCAGATTGTGCTGAATTCCGGTAAGGATTTCGGGAAATGGGAACAGGTAAAGCGCTTTGAACTGCTGGCTAAACCATGGAGTATTGACGGTGGGGAGCTGACCCCCAAGCTGAGCCTGAAAAGAAAAGTTATATTGGAAAAATACGCAACCATTATTGAAAAAATATATACCGATGCAGAAAACTATAAGGCTTAAACATTTTGCCCCCCTTGCCGGAGTACTTTTTATAGCAGCTACTTTAGCTGCCTGTGTTGGCGGACAGCTTGGGAAGAACAACAGTGGAGAATACCGCAACGGAATGGTGGTATCGGCAAATGCAGAAGCCTCGGGGGTAGGATTAAATATTTTAAAGAAAGGCGGCAATGCCGTTGACGCCGCTGTAGCCGTTCAGTTTGCACTGGCCGTGGTATACCCCAATGCCGGAAATTTAGGTGGTGGCGGTTTTATGGTGTACCGCTCGGCATCGGGTGAGACCAATGCTTTGGATTTCCGCGAAAAAGCTCCCGGACTGGCTTTTAAGGATATGTATTTAGATGCTGCAGGCAATCCTGTTAAGGAAAAAAGCCTGGATGGACATTTGGCCGCAGGTGTACCGGGTTCTGTGGCCGGCATGGTAGAAGCACATCAGAAATATGGTAAATTAAAATGGGCAGAGCTGGTTCAGCCCGCAGTTTTACTGGCCAGGAACGGCTTTAAAATAACAGCACGTACCGCAAGGGAGCTGAACAGGGAAAAAGAACGCTTTGTAACGTATAATCCGCTTGGCACAGCCCTGGTAAAAGAAGGGGAATGGGCTGAGGGTGATGTTTTAGTCCAGAATGAGCTGGCAAATACCCTGGAACAGATCAGGGATAAGGGCCGCGCAGGCTTTTACGAAGGCCCGGTTGCCGATAGCCTGGTGGCAGAGATGAAACGTGGCGCCGGGATCATATCCGCTGCAGATTTAAAAAACTATAAAGCCGTATGGCGCAAGCCCATTGTTGGCAATTACAAAGCCTATAAAATTATCACCATGCCACCCACCTCCAGTGGTGGTATTGCTTTGCTTCAACTGCTGAAATCTGTTGAACCTTACCCTTTAAAACGCTGGGGATTAAACTCAGATTCGACAGTACAGGTGATGGTTGAAGCAGAAAGGAGAGTATATGCCGATCGTGCAACGCATTTAGGCGATCCGGATTTCTTTAAAGTGCCCCAGAAACAACTGATCGATCCTGCATATATCAAAAGCAGGATGTCAAACTTTAACTGGGCACAGGCCAGCTTAAGCTCGGACATTAAAGCCGGTGTATTTAATGTACCTGAACATGAAGAGACCACCCATTTTTCTATTGTAGACAGGGATGGCAATGCTGTTTCGTTAACTACAACCCTAAATGGTTCTTATGGTTCTGCAGTGGTGGTAAAAGGAGCGGGCTTTTTATTGAACAATGAAATGGACGACTTTTCTGTAAAACCGGGGGCACCAAATATGTACGGTTTATTGGGCGGCGAAGCAAACACCATTGTACCAGAGAAAAGGATGCTGAGTTCGATGACGCCAACCATAATAGAAAAGGACGGTAAACTATTTATGGTAGTGGGCACCCCGGGTGGCTCTACCATTATGACCTCTGTTTTTCAGACCATCATCAATGTCATAGAATTTGACAAAAGTATGCAGTCGGCCGTTACCGCAAAGCGGTTCCACCACCAATGGATGCCTGATTCTGTATATGTGGAAAAAGGGACGCTGGACAGTGCAGCTGTATTGGAGCTGAGCAAAAGAGGCTATCACCTTAAGCCAAGAGGGCCTATTGGCCGGGTTGACGCGATATTGAAAACCAAATGGGGTTATTATCAGGGTGGGGCTGATCCCCGTGGGGATGATAAAGCAATGGGCTGGTAGCTGTGTAGAAAAATCGGCTATAGTTTGGCCTGATAATTGAATAGTTGTTTTCAGAATTAAATATTCTACTAATTATTTAACCCTCATATTATGAAACAAAAATTATTTAAATGTTTGCCCGTAGCTGTAGCGGCTTTGTTACTGGGAGGTACTGCCCAGGCGCAAGAAAAAATGAGTGCCGAAGCCAATCAGCTGTCGACCTGGTCGATAGGTGTAAACGCAGGGGTGCTTAGTCCGATTTCCCCATTGGGTGGCAAAAACGATTTCTCGAACTGGAAAAGCAGTCTGGGTTATGGCTTGTACATCAAGAAACAGTTTACACCTTATTTCTCTTTACGTTTAGACGGTGTGAGGGGTAAATTAAAAGGAGACAATTCGGAGGCCTGGGACGGTGGTGGTACCAATGCAAGTCCGGTTAGCGCTTTTGAAACAGACCTTTCTTATTCAGGAAGTTTAAATGCTGTGGTTAACCTGTTTAACATAGACATGTTTAACAAGAACAGTGCAGTGCAATTATATGCATCGGCGGGTGCTGGTTTAGCAGGTTATAAAGTTAAAACTGCTGCAGGATCGGGTGCTTTAACGGATTATGCCGGTGGCAAAACCATTAGCGAGCTGATCATTCCGGTAGGTGTTGGTGCTAAATTTAAAGTAGCTGAAAAGGTAAACCTGGATCTGGGCTGGACCATTAACTATGTTGATGGCGATAACCTGGATGGTTATTACCGTGGCAGCAATGACAAGTATAATTATGCGTATGCAGGTCTGGAATTTTCTTTAGGAAAAGGAAAGCAACTGGCATGGCATAATCCTGTGGCTTTAACTTATGACGAAGCCTTGCAGGCCAAACAAACTGCCAATGCATTAAAAAGCGACCTGGATGCCCAGAAAGCTGAGAATGCAAGGTTAAGAACTGAGATGAACGACCTGTTGAAAGACAGTGACGGTGATGGTGTGGCAGATAAACTGGATAAATGTCCGGGTACACCTGCGGGCGTTGTGGTTGATGGTTCGGGCTGTCCTTTAAAAGTACCTGCTCCGGTTGAGAAAATCATCATTACAGAAGCCGACCGCAAAGTGGTTGCCGATGCCATTAAAAACTTAGAGTTTGATTTGGGCAAAGCCACTATCCGCCAGAAATCTTATGCTACATTGAACCGTGTTGCTGAACTGCTGATCCAGAAAAACTTTAGTTTGAAACTGGCAGGACATACAGACAATACAGGTTCTGCAGCTTTAAACATGCGTTTGTCTAAAGACAGGGCAGAATCGGTAAAAGCTTACCTGGTTTCGCAGGGTGCAAATGCATCGCGTATTGAAGCTACAGGTTATGGTATGAACCAACCTATTGCAAGCAATAAAACTGCTGCAGGTCGTCAGCAAAACAGAAGGGTAGAGTTTACCTTGTTCTAGTCTGAAATACGACATTGAATTTTAAAAGCCTCCCTGATATTCGGGGAGGCTTTTTGCTTTTATATATAACGCATAAGCTATATTCTTCCTAAGCTCTTTTACCTATCTTACTACAGGGTAGTATATAAAAATATAGTAAGTACAATATCAAAACATAATGAATACAGAATTAAAATACCTTTAAGTTACCTTTTGATTACCCTTGAGATACCGTTGGAATACCATATAGGGTATTCCAACGGTATCTCAAGGGTATTTTAACAGTATTATAATTCTTTATTCATATTATAATTATTTAATTGCCACTATATTTTCATATAAAACGATGTAGTAAGCCTTCTCTTGATTTAATGCTATCTTTATAATTGCCTGTTATTGAAGATGATCAGAAATCTAACCAAATATTAATATATAAGACAGTTAACTAAGGCCTTGGGCCAGAATAAAAATTAAAAATCTGTATAAAATATTATAATTTGTTCGTTTTGTTGTTCGTAAAATCAACATTGTCAATGGTTTATGGCTTCATTCTATGTGTTTAAATTTTTGGAAGATGTAAGACTATTAACCAATAGTTCTTGTTTCGGCTTACTCGTCACTATAAACTGGATCTAAAGCGTCGAGATTCTCGAAATCTTCATGCTTACCACCTACTCCATCAAAATATTGATTTTTCATATAAAATTTTACTGTATAGATTTTTATATTAATTTATAGGATAAATTTGTTATTTAAAGTTTTGTTGTTATATTTGATTATAACTTATCATTTAAATTGAAAATGGTTAAACCAGGTAATACAGAAGCGGAGGCATTGGATCATATCGTCAGTGAGCCAGCCGAAACTTATATTACCGGGAATCGTAGCTCAGGCCAGGTATATATTAACCCATTTAATGACTAACATAGGAGGAACGAAATATGAACAGAGCAGCACAAAAAAGAGAATGGGATTATTATAGCGTACTGGAATCTGCAAAAGAAGAACGTGCTTTGGCTGAGAAAAAGTCAATTGCTAAAAATTTCAAAATTAAAGGGGTTGATCTTAAAGTCATTGCTGATGCAACAGGTCTTTCTATTGAAGAGATCGTTGCATTATAGTGGAAACCACATGTTAATGACCCCCGTTGACCATTTAATAAAGACCCTGTTGCCATTTTAATTTGATCCCTTTTGGCCAAAATAAAATGACCCATAACTAAATTGCTCCACAAGTGTTTATAAACGTATTGAATTAAGATTTAAATTGCTGAAGTGAGGTCAATGAAAATGGTTTGCCCAGCTTAGTATTAAATATTTTTCCAGCTGATCACGTTGTATTTGGTGCGTGACTGATCTTCACCACCACCATATATCAGGTTTTTTTTAATAACTAGATTTGGGGTCAATCCTTCAAAATAGTCCAGTTCCTTAAATAAGGAAGCGGAAATGGTTTGGGTGGCTTTGATTTCAAAAATATCAAAGCCATTGTTGGTTTTTATTAATAAATCTACTTCCCGGTTATTGCTGTCCTGCCAAAAATTATAATCCTTGTGCAGGTATTGATGGTAATTTTTCTTTTGGAATTCGGCAATGATCATATTTTCAAAAAGATTGCCTTTCAGTCTGTTCTGTTCAAAATCTTCTGGCGATCTGATACCTAGTAAGTGGTTGAGCAGGCCCGTGTCGTAAAAATAGAGCTTTGGGGTTTTTACCAAACGTTTGTTGAAGTTTTGGTAATAGGGCTGTAATTGGAATGTAATATAGCTGCTTTCCAGGATAGATAACCAAGCCTTTGCAGTGGGCTGTGAAATGTTACATTCGTTAGCCAATGCATTGATGTTTAACAGTTGCCCCGCACGACCGGCACATAAGCCTAAAAAAGTGCGGAATAAGCTGATGTCACGAATGTTGAGCAATTCGGTTACATCCTTTTGAATATAAGTTTGTATATAATTGGCATAAAATACAACCGGATCTATTTCGCGTGTATATATAGCGGGATAAAAGCCTTTTACTGCGGTTTCGGCGTAGGATACGTTTGGAATACCCGCGCCTTTTAGTTCAGAAAAATCAAAGGGCAATAGCTTAAATAAAGCCACACGACCGGCCAGGGTTTGTGTGATGCTGTTTAAGAGGTGAAAATTTTGAGAACCGGATAAAATAAACTGCCCCATCTGCCCACTGTCATCTACAATACCCTGGATGTAAGAAAAAAGACCCGGTGCGCGTTGTACCTCGTCAAAAATTACCCGCTCATTGTATAATTTTAAAAAGCCAACAGGATCATCTGTTGCAAATGCCCGAACATCCGGATTCTCCAGGGATACATACCTGTAGTCATTAAACAATTCTTTTAACAAAGTAGTTTTCCCTGACTGCCGGGGACCGGTTAGGGCAATTATTGGGAATTTGTTTTTTTGCTGCTCTATTTTTGCTGCAATTTGCCTGTTTACAAAGCCTTTCATACTTCAAAGATACGGTTATTTTGAAATTGCATAGGTTTTATTTTGAAATTACATAAACTTTATTTTGAAATTGCATAACTTCCGGAGGCAGCGTCTAAGCCTTCCCCTCTATGGTAAAGCCCTATTTTAGGTTAAACTATTTTAACAAATGTACTTGCATTATATTTTTTAATTGTATAGCTTTGTTATGCAAGCATAGTATTTAATGAAACAGCAGGAAACAATAGATTATTTTTTGAAGGTAGTTTGGCAAAATGTATCCAATACATACAACCAGATCGCTTCGGGCTTCGGCATTACACAGGCCATAGGGTATGTGCTGATCAATATTGACAAGGAAGGTACGGCGGTTTCGCAGCTGGCCGGGCTGCTCGGGGTAAAGGCCACCAGTTTGTCAAGAATGCTAAACAATATGGAAGATTTGGGGTTAATATACAGGGAAACTGCTGCCGGAGACAAACGCTCCGTAAAAGTTTACCTGACCGGACTGGGTTATGAAAAAAGGCATATGGCCAAAGGTGTGGTAATCGCATTTAATGAATACCTGAACAAGAACCTATCTGCAACGGAGAAAAATAACCTGCTGGTTACTTTGCAAAAGGTGAATAAGCTGACCCTGGGCTATAAAGTTCCTGAAGAAGTGGTTCAGGCTTCCGGGAACGAACAGGATTGAATGAAAGACCATATATATTTATTGATAAGATGATGAACAAAAAAATAAATAGAGTAGCGGTATTGGGCTCTGGTATTATGGGTTCGCGCATTGCCTGTCACTTTGCCAACATCGGCGTAGAAGTGCTGCTGCTTGATATTGCCGCAAAAGAAGGAGATAAGAACAGTATTGTAAATACAGCGCTGCAAACTGCAGTAAAAACCAACCCTTCTCCGGTTTATTCAAAAAAAGTTCTGACTAATATTGCGACCGGAAATTTTGAAGACGATATGTCTAAAATTGCCGCTTACGATTGGATCATAGAGGTTGTGGTAGAAAATCTTGACATCAAGAAAAAGGTGTTTGAACAGGTAGAACAGTACCGTAAGCCTGGCACACTGGTTACTTCAAATACATCAGGAATCCCCATTCATTTAATGGCCGAGGGCAGAACGGATGATTTTAAGGCCAACTTTTGCGGAACACACTTTTTTAATCCGCCCCGCTATTTAAGGTTACTGGAAATTATTCCTACTCCGCATACAAGACCTGAGCTGGTCGACTTTTTAATGCATTATGGTGATAAATTTTTGGGCAAGACTACCGTTTTGTGTAAAGATACACCGGCATTTATTGCCAATCGTGTAGGGGTTTATTCGATTATGGCCCTGCTGCACCTGGTAGAAAAAATGGACCTTACCGTAGAGGAGGTAGACAAGTTTACCGGACCCGCATTGGGCAGGCCAAAATCGGCTACTTTCCGCACTACCGATGTGGTTGGCCTGGATACCATGATCAAGGTAGCTAAAGGGCTGTACGACAACTGTCCGGATGACAAGGCGCATGAGCTGTTTAAACTGCCGGGATACGTAGAAAAGATGGAAGCCAATAAATGGCTGGGCGATAAAACCGGACAGGGTTTTTACAAAAAAACAAAATCTGCCGAAGGCAAAACAGAAATACTGGCGCTTGACCTGAAAACGATGGAATACCGTCCACAGGAAAAAGTGAAATCGGCTACGCTGGAGCTGACCAAGCCAATTGAACAGGTACGCGACCGGATGAAGGTGTTTGCGGCAGGAAAAGATAAAGCAGCTGAACTGTTCAGGGCCTCGTTTTTTGGGCTGTTTGAATATGTGTCGGACAGGATCCCTGAAATTTCGGATGAACTGTACAGAATTGATGATGCCATGCGTGCGGGATTTGGATGGGAGCTGGGGCCTTTTGAGGTTTGGGACGCTGTAGGTGTTGCCGAGGCCATTGAAGGCATGAAAAAGTATGGACACGAGGCTGCGGCCTGGGTGCATGAAATGCTGGCGGCCGGAAATACATCGTTTTACAGGATAGAAGATGGGGTTCGCAAATATTATGATATCCCGACTAAAAGCTATAAAGCAGTGCCGGGTACAGAGGCTTTTATCATTCTGGATAACTTAAGGGCAAGTAAGGTGCTCTGGAAAAATTCGGGAGCCTCTATTATTGACCTGGGTGACGGGATCATCAATGTGGAATTCCACTCTAAGATGAATACCATTGGCGGCGATACTTTGCAGGCCATAAATAAAGCCATTGATATGGCAGAAAAAGATTACAAAGGGCTGGTGATTGGGAATGACGGCGCCAATTTTTCGGCCGGCGCCAATGTAGGGATGATCTTTATGATGGCGGTAGAGCAGGAATGGGAAGAGCTGAACATGGCCATCCGCTTATTCCAGAATACCTCTATGCGCATCAGGTATTCTTCTATTCCGGTAGTGGTAGCCCCGCACAATTTAACTTTGGGCGGGGGTTGCGAGTTTAGTTTGCATGCCGACCATGTACAGCTCAATGCTGAAACGTATATGGGCCTGGTTGAGTTTGGTGTAGGGGTAATTCCCGGCGGGGGTGGTACTAAAGAGTTCGCTTTGCGTGCATCTGATGAATATAAGGATGATCAGATTGTTCAGAATGTGCTTAAGGACAGGTTTTTAACTATAGGTATGGCTAAGGTGTCTACATCAGCTGTTGAGGCTTTTGAGTTGGGTTATCTTCAAAAAGGCAAGTATGCTATTTCCATGAACAGGAGCAGGTTAATTGCTGATGCTAAAGCCAAGGCAATTGAACTTGCAGATGCGGGTTATACGCAGCCGGTTAGACGGAAAGACATTAAAGTGTTGGGTAAGCAGGGTTTAGGTATTGTGTATGCCGGTGCCAATACCATGTACTCTGGTCATTATATTTCTGAACATGATAAAAAGATTTCAGAGAAACTGGGCTGGGTGATGTGTGGAGGTGACCTTTCTTCGCCAACAGAGGTAACGGAACAGTATTTACTGGATTTGGAAAGAGAAGTGTTTTTATCACTTTGTGGGGAAAGGAAAACGCTGGAGCGCATCCAGAGTATTGTAACTAAAGGCAAACCGTTAAGGAATTAATAAAAAGGATATTGACATGCAGGAAGCATATATTATAGCAGGATATCGTACCGCAGTGGGCAAGGCCCCCCGTGGTGTATTTCGTTTTACGAGGGCAGATGATCTGGCAGCTGAAGTGATCAGACATTTGGTGGCATCTATACCCAATCTGGATAATGAGCAAATTGATGATGTGATTGTAGGTAATGCTACACCTGAAGCAGAGCAGGGATTGAATGTTGGCAGGATGATTTCTTTAATGGGGCTGGATACGGATAAGGTGCCGGGTGTAACGGTGAACAGATATTGTGCATCTGGCCTGGAAACCATTGCCACGGCGGTTGCCAAAATTAAAAGTGGTATGGCCGATTGTATTATTGCCGGCGGGGTTGAAGTGATGTCGGGTATGCCATTTGGTGGTTGGAAAGTTGTTCCGAATGCCGAGGTTGCCAGGGTTAATCCGGATTGGTATTGGGGTATGGGTTTAACTGCTGAGGCTGTTGCCCGTGAATATAAAGTGAGCAGGGAAGACCAGGATGAGTTTTCTTATCATTCGCACCAAAAAGCAGTTGAAGCAATCAAAAATGGTCATCTGAAAGATGGGATTTTGCCAATTACGGTAAATGAAAATTACCTGGATGCAGATATGAAAAAGAAAACCCGCAGTTATGTTGTAGATACAGATGAAGGTCCAAGGGCCGATACTTCGATAGAGAAACTGGCCAAACTGAAACCGGTATTTGCCGCTGATGGTTGTATTACTGCCGGTAATTCTTCGCAAACATCAGATGGTGCGGCGTTTGTACTGGTGGTTTCTGAAAAGAAAATGAAGGAACTGGGTGTTGAGCCTGTTGCACGTCTGGTAAGCTATGATATAGCAGGTGTTCCACCGCGTATTATGGGAATTGGCCCTATCTATGCAATTCCTAAAGCGCTGAAACAAGCAGGAATGACGCTTGATCAGCTTGAATTAATTGAATTGAATGAAGCTTTTGCCTCTCAGTCGCTCGCGGTTGTCAGGGAACTGGGCATCAACACAGCTATTTTAAATGTAAACGGGGGTGCGATTGCGCTTGGTCACCCGCTTGGGTGTACCGGTGCTAAGCTATCTGTACAATTGTTTAATGAACTAAAAAGGAGAAAACAAAAATATGGCATGGTAACCATGTGCGTGGGTAGCGGACAGGGTGCAGCCGGTATTTTTGAAATGCTTTAATCTGATAAGGATATGGAAACTACAGACAAAAAAACGATTAAAGGTGGAGAGTTTTTAATTACGGAAACCTCGTATCAGGATGTATTTATTCCTGAAGAATTTGATGAAGAGCAAAATATGATTGCACAGACCTGCCGCGACTTTTTGGCTGCGGAGGTGTATCCTAACCTGGACCGCATAGATGCGCAGGAAGAGGGACTGATGCCATCTTTAATGGATAAGGCCGGTGAACTGGGGGTTTTAGGTGTTTCTATACCTGAAGTTTACGGTGGATTTGGAAAGAACTTTAATACTTCTATGCTGGTTGCCGATGTGATTGGTGCGGGACATTCCTTTGCTGTGGCCCTTTCGGCCCATACCGGGATAGGGACCCTGCCCATTTTGTATTACGGAACGGAAGAACAGAAAAATAAATATATCCCTAAACTGGGAACAGGCGAATGGAAGGCCGCTTATTGTTTAACAGAACCCAATTCGGGATCTGATGCCAATTCGGGTAAAACCAAAGCTAAATTGTCTGAAGACGGGAAACATTACCTGATCAATGGTCAGAAAATGTGGATCACCAACGGGGGCTTTGCAGATGTGTTTATCGTATTCGCCAAGATTGATGATGACGAGAATTTAACTGCTTTTATTGTTGAACGGGCATTTGGTGGCATTACCATGAACCCTGAAGAGCATAAAATGGGTATTAAAGGCTCATCTACGCGCCAGGTTTTCTTTAACGATTGCCCGGTTCCTGTAGAAAACATGCTTTCGGAACGGCAAAACGGTTTTAAGATTGCGGTTAACATCCTGAATATTGGCAGGATTAAGCTGGCGGCCGCAGCGATCGGTGCATCTAAATCGGTAATTGACACCGCTATTAATTATTCGAATGAACGCATCCAGTTTGACCGTCAGATCTCTAAATATGGGGCCATCCGTTACAAGCTGGCAGAAATGGCCACTAAAGTGTATGCGGTAGAATCGGCAAATTATCGTGCCGGCCAGAATATTGATGATGCTTATGATGCTTTGGTTGCAGGGGGGATGGATGCCGGTAAGGCTAAGCTGAAATCGACCGAGCAGTTTGCCGTTGAATGTGCCATATTGAAAGTTTGGGGATCGGAGGCACTGGACTATGTGGTGGATGAAGGGGTGCAGATTTATGGCGGGATGGGCTTTTCGGCAGAGGCACCTATGGACAGGGCCTATCGCGATGCGCGGATCAACCGGATCTTTGAGGGCACGAATGAGATCAACAGGTTGCTGACAGTAGATATGATGCTGAAACGTGCAATGAAAGGAGAACTGGACCTGATGACCCCTGCAACTGCGGTAGCGGCCGAACTGATGGCTATCCCTGAATTTGGAGAGGAAGACGATACGCTTTTTGCAGCGGAGAAAAAGCTCATCAAGAATTTGAAAAAAGCAACCCTGATGGTTGCCGGAGCGGCTGTGCAGAAACTAATGATGAGTTTGTCGAAAGAACAGGAAATACTGATGAACATTGCCGATATGGCCAGTTATGTGTATATCGCTGAGTCGGCCATGCTGAGAACCGAAAAGCTGGTTAGTCTGCGGGGTGAGGAAGCCTGTACAGGCCAGCTGAACATGATGCGCATTTATTTTGTGGAAGCTGTTGATGCGGTGCAGAAAGCAGGAAAAGAGGCTTTATGGGCTTTTGCCGAAGGGGATGAGCAAAGGATGATGCTGGTTGGCCTGAGAAGGTTTACCAAAATGGAGCCTTTTAATGTGAAGGAAGCCAGACAAAAGGTGGCTCAGCAACTTATTGCTGCCAATAAATATTGTTATTAAAGACATTGTCATAAAAGAGACGATTCATAATTAAAAACTGGGCGCCCGTAATGTAATTGCGGGCGTTTTTTTTGTGGGCCCATATGATTTTACCGGATATAGATTTGTTAAAATTGGTTAAAAATTGTGCCATCAGCAATAAAAGACTATTTTTGTGAATTATGTTAAAAACCAGGGTATTGTTGGGGTTTGTTTTGATGGCAGCAGTATTTGTTGCCTGCGAGAAACCCGCACCCTATGATGACAAGGCGCAACTGGAGATTGACGATGCGATAATTGTAAAATATTTGAAAGATAGTTCGGTGACGGCTGTAAAGCACAGTTCGGGCTTGTATTATAACATTATAAGTCCGGGTACGGGGAATGTGGTTTATGGAGATAAGGATTCGATATATGCCAGGTACAGGTTGAAGGTTTTAAAAGACACTGTTCTGCGTGACAGAAGCCTGGACAGTACTTTTGTATTCCTGCTTCCCGGTTATATAGAGGGCTGGCAGACCGGGACCAGGTTGATACAGCCAGGTGGTGCAATCCGTTTAATCATCCCTTCGGCATTAGGCTTTAAAGACAGAGCAGTTACTTCACCTGTAATTCCCCCCAATTCAATATTAGATATCACTTTAGAAATAGATAAAATAAAACACCCCAAATGATTAAAAAGTTATCATTATATACCTTTGCCTTGTTAGGCGCTTTAACGCTGTTCAATTCCTGTAAAAAAGAGTATGAATCTATTGAAACACTGGATACACGTACCATAGAAGATTACCTTTCAAAAAACAACATTCCGAAATTAATGGACCCTTCGGGATTTTATTACCAGATTGTATCTGAAGGTACCGGTGCTGCTGTAGTGAATTCAGATTCGGTTTACTATAGTTATGATTTTAAACATGCAAATGGAACCAGCTTTTTAAAGAATGGTGATTATACCATTCCGGGAACATTTCTGGGCTATACAGACCGCTTTAATTTTTTAACCATACCGGCAGTAAGGCTTACACTCGGGAAGTTAAAAAAAGGAGGAACAGCTAAGGTGATCCTGCCCTCAAGAATGGCATTTGGCAAAAATGGACAACCTGCTTTGGGGGTTGAGTCTAATGAGATCGTGATCATCGACCTGAGTTTACTGAATTTTAACAAACAATATGAGGTAGATAACTTCTTGATCAATAAGTTTGTTACTGCAAATAATTTACAGCCGGTACTGGATCCGACACGTGTGCGTTACATCATTTCTAATGAAGGGACTAACAAGCAGGACCTCAAACAGACTTCAGTAGTAAACGTGAAATATACCGGAAGGTTGCTGAACGGAACTGTTTTTGATTCGAGTACAGATGGGGTGACATTTACATTGAACGAACTGATCAAAGGCTGGTATCAGGTAATGCCTGGAAAAATTGGGGTTGGCGGAAAGATCAGGTTACTGATCCCATCAGACCTGGGATATGGTAAGTCTGCCCAAACTGATGCTGCTGGTAGTGTAACTATACCTGGAAACTCCTGTCTGGATTTCGATATAGAAATTGTAAGTATTACAAATTAATACTTAGGATAGGTATAGGTAAATGTAGTCTATTTTTGGGGACTGTAAATAGCGGATAAAGCATCCTCGAGCCGGGTATATCTGAACTTGAAATCGGCTGCCAGTATTTTCTGCGCAGAGGTATTGGTGCTGATAAATATAACCTCGCTCATTTCTCCGAGTATAAGTTTAAGTATTTTTTTGGGTACATTAAAAGGCCATACCGGCCGGTGTAGTTTTTTTGCGATGGCCCTGGTTAATGTGGCATTGGTTACAGAAAAAGGTGCGCATGCATTGTATGCTCCTGAAATCAGGGTGTTTTCTACTGCGGTAGTGTACATGGACACCATGTCATCTATATGCAGCCATGGAACCCATTGCCTGCCGGAACCCAGTGCTGCCCCGGCAAAAAAACGGATGGGCTTTTCTAATGAAGCTAAGGCCCCCTCGTTTTTGCCCAGTACCATACCGGTCCTGAATTTTACTACCCTTATCCCAAGCTTTTTACCTTGATCGACGGCCTGTTCCCATTGTTCACAGCAAGCAGCCATAAAGCCATAGCCGGCAGGACTTTCTTCGGTTAGGATTTCATCTCCGCTATCGCCATACCAGGCAGCGCCTGAAGCAGATATAAAAGTACTGACACTGGCTTTTGTTTCTTTTATGGCCTGATAAAGTAGCTGGGTTGACAAGACCCGGCTGTCGATGATTTGCTGCTTTCTTTTCTTTGTCCATTTATGTGCTGCAATATTTTCGCCGGCCAGGTGGATGACTGTGTCTATCCCCTCCATGCATTGCTGGTCTATTTTATGCTGGTACACGTCCCATAGATACAGCTTTACACCAGGTATATTTTTAGGTTTTCTGGATAAAACAGTAACAGAATGACCGCCTTTTTGTAAGGATTCTATTAGTTTTTTTCCTATCATACCAGTTGCTCCGGTGATCAGAATGTGCTTGTTCATCTTTAAGGATTTTTTTATTTATAACAAAACGTCTAAAATCTGCTTCTTGTATAGTAATTATACAACTTATAACAGGTGTTTTAGTTTGATAAATTATCTTTTTAGGGTAAATATTTTGTTCTGCTTATGTAAAGATTGGTGGCGGGATTCGCTTTAAGATAAAAAATGGCATATTTTTGAAGTTTATCATAAAATTTAATTTAGGTTAATGAAGAATAAAAAAATACTCGTTTGGTTTAGGAATGATCTTCGCTTACATGACAATGAGATGTTGGTTGAAGCGATTGCTAAATCTGACAGTATTTTACCCGTTTATTTTTTTGATCCGCGTTATTTCGAAAATACAAGGTTTGGAACCGCAAAAACCGGGATAGTAAGGGCTTCGTTTTTATTGGAAAGTATCTTGTCGTTAAGAAAAGCTTTTCAACGGTTTGGCGGGGATATTTTACTGGTGCAGGGGAAACCCGAAGATATGATCAGGGACCTGGTAGAACAGTTTGATATTGCAGAAGTATACCATCACCGCGAAGTGGGCCCTGAGGAGACTGAAATTTCAGGCCATGTTGAGGATTTGCTGTGGACATTAAAGATCAATTTAAAGCATTTTATCGGGCATACACTTTACAATAAGGAAGACCTGCCATTTCCGATAAAGGATATCCCGGATGTATTTGCGCAGTTTAAAAAGAAAACTGAGCGTGATGCGATTGTGAAAGCCTGTATTTTGACACCGGAACGTATAGATTTCGTGGAAAATGCAGACTGGGGCCAATTGCCGTCATTAAAGGACCTTGGTTTTGAAACTGTCGCCGGGGCTATGATTGAAAAGTATGCGACTGGTGGCGAGGATTCGGGATTGCAGCATTTGACGCAATTACTGGAAGCGGGTGCTGATATTTATTTGAAACAAAATACTAAACATACACCTGAAAAACCTGGTTTTTCTTCCCGCTTGTCTGCCTGGCTTACCATCGGGTGCCTGTCGCCCAGAATGGTTTACTGGAAGGTGAAGGAAGCAGAGGGGGTTTTTGGACTGAATGCCAATTTTAGCCAGATCTTTCTGGGCCTTTTATGGAGGGATTATTTCCGGTTCATGTTTAAAAAGCATGGCATTGCCTTTCTTCAGGAAACCGATCTGGAGAAAGACATTATGCAGGCTATTGAAAGGGTGGATCCTGCCTTGGAAAAATGGAAAACAGGCTGTACAGCACATCCGGTAGTTGACAAATACATGTATGACCTGAATGCTACTGGTTTTATTCCTCATTCGGGCCGTTTATTGGTGGCTACTTATCTTGTTCATGTTTTAAAAATACACTGGACCTGTGGTGCAGCTTATTTTGAAGAGAAACTGATTGATTATGCGCCGGCCAGTAATTGGGGCAACTGGGCAAGCGTTGCCGGTATTGGTAAAGATGCCAGGTCGAAAAATACATTCGATTTAAACACGCAGATCAAAATTTTGGATATTGCAGTTGCCGACAGCCCTTCTTTCGCCTGATTTGGAGCCTGCTACTGTATTTTTATAAAAACAAATTGCGTAAAGCTTCGTTTTACAGAAAGGCTAAGTATAGGCCATGCTTATAAATGTTAAACAAAAGTTGTATTTTAAACAAAGTTGTTTAACATTTGTTGTTATAAATAATGTGAAGAAATATTCAATTAGTGATATAGAAAGTCTGATAGGCATAAAGGCACACACCATAAGGGCCTGGGAGACCAGGTATAACCTGGTGCCGCCTAAACGTACCCCTACCAATATCAGGTATTACGATGAGGATGACCTGAAAATGCTGCTTAATATTGTAGCCTTAAATGAAAACGGATACAAGATCAGCAGGATTGCCAAGCTGAGCAGGCAACAGGTATCAGATCTGGTGCGGCAGTTAGATTCCGATTGGGGAAATGAGAGCATCCAGTTGCTGAACCTTTCAGATGCTACCCTTAAGTATGATGAAAATGAGTTTTCAAGAATACTTACGGGCTGTATTGATGAAATGGGTTTGGTCAAAACTATGGACCTGGTGCTGTTCCCCTTTATGAAACGTGTAGGAATGCTGTGGCAAACAGGAACCATAAACCCTTCACACGAGCATTTTGCTTCCAGTCTGATCAGGGACAAGATCATTGTGAAAATCGATAAACTGGAAAAACCAAGGAAGAAAAAAGTACTGCGGTTTGTGCTTTTCCTGCCCGAAGCAGAAATGCATGAAACAGGTCTGCTCTTTGCCAGGTATCTGTTAAAAAAATGCGGACATGAAACACTTTACCTGGGGTCGGAAATTCCCTATGCAGATATTAAAAAAGTGATCAGCGGCTATAAACCTGATTATGCATTTATTGTTTTGACCTCGCTTAACCTGGGAAAGGACCTCAACAAGATTATAGAAAAAGTAATGGATTATGTAGAGGTGCCCTTGCTGGTTGCAGGAAGTCTGATCTCTGAATTTGACATTCTTGTAAAAGATAGGCTTACCCCTTTGAAGAATGTTTGTGACATGGTCGAATTTCTTGAAGAATTATAAAGAAATTTGCCTGTTTTATAAGGTAAAATCCTAATTTTGCATCACTTATAGCATATTTATACATAATGGATAATTTATCTTATCTCAGCGGCGCAAATGCCGAATACATAGAGTCCTTATACCAATCTTATAAAGAAGATCCAAACTCGGTTGAATTTGGCTTTCAGAAATTTTTTGAAGGTTTTGATTTCGGCAGAGGTTCCTCTGCAGGGGCAGTTACAGAAGATACCCCTGAGCATTTTTTAAAGGAAGTTAATGTGTTGAACATGATCAATGGTTATCGTCAGCGCGGCCATTTGTTTACACATACCAATCCTGTAAGGGAAAGACGTCAGCATTTGCCTACGCTTGACCTTGAAAATTTTGGACTTAGCACAGCGGATTTGGATACCGTATTTAACGCAAGTGTTGAATTGGGTATTGGTGCGGCCAAGCTGAGCGATATTGTTGCTTTTTTAAAGCAGACTTACTGCCGTTCTATTGGTGTTGAATATAAGTATCTGCGTACTCCTGAAGTACTTTCCTGGTTAGAGCAGAAAATGGAAGGTGTGCGCAACACCCCAAATTTTTCAATTGAAGAAAAGAGAAGGATACTTAAGAAACTGAATGAAGCGGTAAGTTTTGAAAATTTTCTGGGCACTAAGTTTCTGGGACAAAAAAGGTTTTCGCTGGAAGGTGCAGAGGCATTGATCCCCGCCCTCGATTCTGTAATTGAAAAGGGTGCCGAGCTTGGTATTGAAGAGTTTGTAATTGGTATGGCGCACAGAGGACGTTTAAATGTGCTGGCCAATATTATGCAGAAAACCTATAAGGATATTTTTGCTGAGTTTGAAGGTAAGGGGTATAGTGCTGAATCTCCGTTTGGTGGCGATGTGAAATATCACCTGGGTTATTCAACTGATGTGACCACAAATGATGGCAAGAGTGTACACCTGAGTCTTTGTCCGAACCCATCGCACCTGGAAACGGTAGATGGGGTGGTTGAAGGAATGACCAGGTCGAAAATAGATTTTAAATATGGTGGCGACAATGCCCGCATTGCGCCAATACTGATACACGGTGATGCATCTGTTGCAGGACAGGGCATTGTGTATGAAGTGATCCAGATGGCTGGCCTGGATGGATATAAAACCGGCGGGACCATTCACCTGATCATCAACAACCAGATTGGTTTTACCACCAATTTTAAAGATGCAAGGACGAGTACATACTGTACTGATATTGCAAAAGTGACTTTATCGCCCGTGTTTCATGTAAACGGAGATGATGTTGAAGCCCTGGTGTATGCCATTAACCTGGCCATGGAATACCGTCAGAAATATAAAAACGATGTTTTTATAGATATTTTATGCTACCGCAGGTTTGGACATAACGAATCGGATGAGCCTAAATTTACCCAGCCGCTGCTTTATAAAGCGATTGAAAAACATGCGAACCCAAGGGATATTTACATCCAGCAGCTGATAACTGAAGGTAAACTGGAAGCCAGCCTGGCAAAAGAGATGGAAAAAGAATTCCGTGGTATTTTACAGGAACGTTTAAATGAGGCGAAAGAGATTACTTCTACTTACCAGGATGTGAAGTTTGGTGGTGCATGGTCTGACATGCGGATCGCTACACCTAAGGATTTTGAAAGTTCGCCAAGTACCGCTGTTAAAAAAACTACCTTACTGGAAATTGCCAAAAGGATCAGCACATTGCCTTCCAATAAAAAGTTCTTCAAAAAAATTGAGAAGCTTTTTGAGGAACGGAGCAAAATGGCGAATACTACGCATGTATTTGACTGGGCGATGGGTGAGCAGCTGGCTTATGGAACCTTACTTGCAGAAGGTAAAAGGGTACGTTTAAGCGGGCAGGATGTAGAACGTGGTACTTTCTCTCACCGCCATGCGGTACTGACCTTAGAAGATTCGGAAGAGGAATATATCCCACTGGCCAATATTTCTGACCAGCAGGCGCCATTTGACATTTACAATTCGCATTTATCTGAATATGGTGTATTGGGTTTTGAATATGGTTATGCCATGGCCAATCCGAATGCGCTGACCATCTGGGAGGCCCAGTTTGGTGATTTCTTTAACGGGGCACAAATTGTTGTAGACCAGTATGTGGCCAGTGCAGAAACAAAATGGCAGCGTGAAAATGGTTTGGTCATGTTATTGCCACATGGTTATGAAGGACAGGGCCCTGAACACTCATCTGCAAGGATTGAGCGCTTTATGGAGCTTTGTGCAGATTACAATATGCAGGTAACCAATTGTACTACCCCTGCAAACTTTTTCCATGCGTTACGCAGGCAGTTTAAACGTGACTTCAGAAAGCCACTGGTGGTATTTACCCCTAAGAGCCTGTTGCGCCATCCGTTATGTGTTTCTAAACTGGAAGAGTTTACCGATGGCAAGTTCCATGAAGTGATTGCAGATACAAATGTAAAAGCCGCAGATGTAAAAAGGGTATTGTTCTGTAGTGGTAAAATTTACTATGAGCTATTGGAAAAACAGCAAAAAGACCAGATCAGGGATGTTGCGATTGTTCGTGTAGAGCAATTGTATCCTACTCCGGTTGCACAGATGGAAGCTGTTTATAAGAAGTATAAAAACGCAGAAGAAGCCGTATGGGTACAGGAAGAACCTGAAAACATGGGGGCATGGCCGTATTTATTGCGCAGACTGAGAAGAACGATCTTTGGTGATATCGAAGTGATCTCGAGAAAAGAAAGCAGCAGTACGGCCACCGGCTTTGCAAAACAACATGCGGATCAGCAAGCCTATATTCTGGCCAAAGCTTTTGAGATGCCGGTTACTGAAGTAGAGCAGAAGATTGCTAAAAAATCAGTGAGTAAAGTATTTAATGTAGATTAGAAAAATAATACATCAGTTATGAGTATAGAAATAAAAGTTCCGCCAGTTGGCGAGTCGATAACAGAAGTTGTTTTATCACGTTGGGTGAAAAATGATGGTGATGCAGTAGAAATGGATGAGGTGATTGCAGAATTAGAATCTGACAAAGCAACTTTCGAATTAACTGCGGAACAGGCCGGAACTTTGAAAACAGTAGCCAATGAAGGTGATACACTGGCAATTGGTGCTGTAGTTTGTAAAATTGAAGACGCTGGTGCTGCTCCGGCAAAACCTGCCGCAGAGGCCGCACCAGCGGCTGAAAAGGCTGTAGTTGCCGAAGATAAATCGGCTGCCCCTGTAGCAGAAAAAGCTGGTGAAAGCTATGCAACGGGTGCGCCATCGCCGGCTGCGGGTAAAATACTTGCGGAAAAAGGTGTGGATGCCGCTACTGTAAAAGGAACTGGTGTTGATGGAAGAATTACCAAAGACGATGCTTTAAACGCTCAGAAAACTGCGCAACCTGCTGCGAAAGCAGAAGCTCCTAAAGCTTCGGCCCCGGCTGCTCCTGTTGCTGGATCAAGAAATGAGCGCAGGGAAAAAATGTCGCCTTTGCGCAAAACTGTTGCCAAACGCCTGGTTACCGTTAAAAATGAAACGGCTATGCTGACCACTTTTAATGAAGTGAACATGAAGCCGATCATGGACCTGCGCGGAAAATATAAAGATCAGTTTAAGGAAAAATATGGTGTTGGATTAGGCTTTATGAGTTTCTTTACCAAGGCGGTATGCGAGGCACTTAAGGACTTTCCGGCAGTAAATGCACGCATTGATGGTGAATCTATTGTGTATAATGATTTTGCTGATATTTCAATTGCGGTTTCTGCACCTAAGGGACTGGTTGTACCGATTATCAGGAATGCAGAGAGCATGAGCCTTGCACAGATAGAGAAAACAGTTATTGAACTGGCTACTAAAGCGCGTGATAGTAAGTTGACGATTGAAGAAATGACAGGGGGTACTTTTACCATTACCAATGGTGGTGTTTTTGGCTCGATGATGTCGACGCCGATCATCAACGCCCCACAGTCTGCTATTCTTGGAATGCACAATATCATTGAGCGCCCGGTTGCAGAGAAAGGTGAAGTGGTAATCCGTCCGATGATGTATGTGGCCTTGTCGTATGACCACAGGATCATTGATGGAAGAGAATCTGTTGGTTTCCTGGTAAGGGTTAAACAATTGCTGGAAGATCCTGCAAGATTGTTATTGGGTATATAAATGCCTGATAAAGAAAAGGCCTGCATAAAATGCGGGTCTTTTTTGATTTGAACAATTGATTTTATTTATCACCCCCGGTGGGTTGATTGAAATTATGAAAAAGTATTACTTATTTGTTTTTTTATTAGTTTTTTCAAAAAAATTAAGCGCACAGCAAAATATTACTACTTCTGTAAACCGGCCAAAAATTGGTAGAAGTATCTTTTCTAATGAGCTGAAAAGAAATTTTTCCAGAAAAGGAGATTTCTTTGTGATGTGGGGATATAACCATTCCTGGTATGCAAAGAGTGACATCAATTTTAAAGGTCCTGGTTATGATTTTACCCTTAGAGATGTTGTAGCGAATGACCGGCAAACTAAACTGAGCTGGAAATATCTGGAGCCAAGTTCACTAAGTATCCCGCAGTTTAATTTTCACTTTGGTTATTTTATCAAGGACAATTACAGCATCTCATTGGGTTGGGACCATATGAAATATGTGATGGACATTCCGCAGAAGGTGAAGATCGACGGACATATAGATGCTACTGTTTCTGAGCCTGGTATTCCTACAGGCCGCTACGCTGGTGTATATAATGGTGAAATGCTGGAGGTAGGCCCTGATATGCTAAGATTTGAGCATACTGATGGACTAAACTATGCGAGTGCAGAGCTGGAGCGGTATGATGACATTTGGGTAGCTTATTCGCAGCGTACTTCGTTGACCATGGAAACCGGTATAGGTGCTGGTTTGGTGGTGCCCAGAACTGATGCCCATTTATTTGATGTAGGAAAGAACAATTACTGGAATATTGCCGGTTATGGTGTTTCTGCCAAGCTTGGTTTCAAATTTTACATCCTGAAAGGGCTTTATCTGCAAAATAGTACAAAGGTTGGTTATATCGACCTGACTAAAATTCACACCACTGGTAGAAATGATATCGACGGGGCAAGTCAAAAAATTAAGTATATTCAGAATTATACGGTGCTGGGCTTTCAGTTCTAGTATTTATTGAACTTTTACTTTTGTTTTTTATTTTAGCTTTTTGATCCGATCCAATTATATGAAGCGTTTAATTTTAGCCTTTTTATTTTCTCTTTTTGTACTGAATGGTTTTTCCCAGCAGGTAAAACAAAACTCTGGCTGGTTCCTGTTTTTAAACAGTACTAAATTTAATGACAAATGGGGCATGCACCTGGATGTTCAGCTGAGGTCTGCAAATGAATGGGATGGGCTGCGGAATTTTTTGTTCAGGCCCGGTGTAACTTATTATATCAATAAAAACAGCAATGCTACAGTTGGTTATTTACTGACAAATACTTTTTTAGATCAGACCGGACCAGTAGGCCATGTGCTGACGGAGCACCGGATCTGGGAGCAGTATATCCTGATGCATAAAATCAAATCTGTTGCGGTACAGCACCGGTTCAGACTGGAGCAACGATTTATAGAAGCTGCCGGAGATGACATTTTCTCGCAACGCCTCAGGTATTTTCTGAGAGGCATTATTCCGCTTACGGAAACAAAGGACACCTTTACCAAAGGGCCATTTGCCGCTTTGCAAAATGAATTATTTTTTAACGTTCAGCATAAGGCAAAGCTGAATGGTAAACTGTTTGACCAGAACCGTGCTTACGGAGCCATTGGTTACCGCTTCAGTAAAAGTTTTGATGTGGAGGCAGGGTACTTAAACCAATTTATAAATGGTGCCGGCAACAATACCATGAACCATGCCATCCAGCTCGCTTTGTATACCCGGTTTTAATTGACCGCTTTAAGCTGGATGTAGAAATTGGGCTCTGCTTTAAAGGATCTGTTACTTATACTTTTATCTGCCGCAATCGTTTTCCAGTTGGCTGAAGGATAGATAAAACTGAAATTGCCAGGCTTGAGGCTTACTTTTACAGGCATATCAAAGTTTTTCACATCGGCTGCCCATCTGTACTTCAGCAAACCATTGTAGACCTGGTATTCCAATGTCGGGATGCCGGTATGCCGGAGGTATTGATCGAAGGTTTTTTGCAGGTTTAAGCCACTCTGTCTGATGATGTATTCCTCAACCTGCTGTGTGGTGACAGTTTTATGGTAAAAGGTTTTGTTTAATCCCCTGAGGATGCTTCTGAATTTTTCGTCATCATTGATCAGCTGCCGGATGAGGTGTACGAGATTAGCCCCTTTATAATACATATCACCCGATCCTTCACGGTTCAGGTTGTATGTGCCGATTATCGGGCTGTCGTTGCGGATATTTTTCCTTATTCCGGTAATGTATTCAGCGCCGGCTTTCTTTCCATAGTTTGATTCCAGGAACAAGGCTTCGGCATAATTGGTGAAGGCTTCATGTACCCACATGTCGGCAATGTCTTTTGTAGTGATGTTATTTCCAAACCATTCATGTCCGCTTTCGTGAATGGTGATGAAATCAAATTTGAGGCCCCAGCCGGTGTTGGAAAGATCGCTACCCAGGTATCCTTTTTTAAAACCATTTCCATAAGCAATTGCACTCTGATGTTCCATTCCGAGATAGGGCGCCTGAACCAGTTTATAGCCATCTTGATAAAAAGGATAGGGGCCGAACCAATGTTCAAAGGATTTTAGCATGAGTTTAACATCTGCATTCCAATGGGGGACTGCAATTGCACTGTCTTCCTTCAGGGCCCAGTAATCCAGACTCAGTTCCCCTTTTTCTCCGGCATATTGGTCGGCCCAGTGTGCATACCGGCCTACGTATAGCGTTACATTGTAGTTGTTGATGGGATTGTTTACAAACCAGTTGTACTGGAGCTGACCATTTGGTTTTTCTACTTTGCTGCGCAACCTGCCGTTAGAGATTTCCTGCAGGTCTTTAGGTACCGTAACACTGATGAGCATGCTATCGGCCTCATCGCTTTGATGGTCTTTATTGGGCCACCAGCTGCTGGCGCCCAGGCCCTGGCAGGCTACAGATACCCAGGGTTTTCCGGATTTGTCTTTACTGAAAATGAAGCCCCCCTCCCAGGGCGGATTTTTTGCAATGACCGGCTTTCCTGAATAAAATACCGTGAATTTCTCTTTGCTGCCTTTTTCAATAGGTTGGGGAAAGCTAACAAATACCGCATTAAATTTTCTTGTAAATGGAATTTGCTGCGCTTTAAAAATGATCTTTTCTATATCCATATTTTCAAAAAGATCGAACTGCAGTTTACTGAGGCGCTGTGTTGCGGTAAAATGGAATTCGTTACTTCCTTTAATCGCTTGATTGGCAATATCCAGGCTGATGTCCAGGTGGTAATAATTAATGTCGTAGCTGGTACGCAGGGGGCTGAGCATTCCTCGTAATGTATCTGCAGCTGTATGGGGGTGTCTTTTGTCCATCAGCTGGGCTGCTACCTGAAGGCTGAGCAGGCAAGTAAGGATGGCACAATATACTGGTTTCATCCGTTTTAAGGTTTCAGTACGTTTACCGTAATTGCAGATGCATTGTGTACATCGTGGAAGATCCTATGTGTGGCTTTTCTGAAATCACCAGCTTCGGCCTGGTAAATGTCCATAAACTGCTGTGGATTCCGGTCGGCCAGGGGAAACCATGAATTCTGGACCTGGATCATGATGCGGTGACCTTTTTTAAAGGTATGGGCTACATCCGGAAGGGCATAGTTTACTTTTGTAATTGTTCCAGGAACAAAAGGCTCGGGTTTTTCAAAGCTATTACGGTATTTTCCACGCATGATCTCGCCGCGTACCAGCATCTGGTAACCACCCATGATCAGGTTTTTAGGGTTAGGTACAGGATTTGGTGTATCTTCCGGATATACATCTATCAGTTTTACCACATAATCTGCATCCGTACCTGTGGTTGATACCACCAGTTTGGCCAATACCGGGCCGGTAAGTGTAAGGTCGGAACTGAGGGGCTCTGTTTGGAATACCCTTACATCCGGTCTGCGCGAGGCAAAACGCTGGTCATCGATCATATATTCCCGGGTTCTGCTGGTTTGTATGCCATCCTGATAAGGGACAGGTGAATTGGGATCACTTACATATTCATCCCAGCTGTCGGTCCGCTGTACCTTCTCAAAGCTCAGTTTGCCATTGGGCTGCAGGTATAATGTTCTTTCTTCTGTATCCTGAGGTGGCCAGGAGCTAAATTTCTTCCATTCATTGCTGCCAGTGATAAAAATGGTTGCCTCTGCAATTTTTGCATCCGGTGCCTCTTTGAGGTATTGCATAAAGAAAGGGAACTCAACATTTTGCTGGTATGAAGTACTGGTTGGCTGTCCGAAATTAATATCCCCGAAACTGCTTCCCGTACTTCTTGCCCAGCCACCATGGTACCAGGGGCCCATAACGAGGTTGTTTTTTGAGGATGGATTTTGTTTTTCGATGGCCTGATAGGTTTTAAGCGTACCGTAAAGGTCTTCTGCATCAAAGAAGCCGCCCACTACCAAAACTGCAGGTTTTACACCAGTTAAATGCGGCGTAATGTTACGGGCTTTCCAGAAGGCATCATAATTGGTATGCGCATTGATATCATTCCAGAATCGTATGGTATCGCCATAATATTTTTTGGTGATGTTTTTTAAGGGGCCCAGTTCAAGAAAAAAACGGTAGTTGTCTTTAACCGGGAAATCAAAGGGTTTTGGACGTTTGTCGGGCGTAATTGGTTGAGGTCGCGGTACCCCGAAGGTATAATAGAAGCTAAAGATATCTGCAAGGAACAAGGTGCCATTGTGATGAAAATCATCGCCTATAAACCAGTCGGTAACCGGAGCCTGGGGCGATACTGCCTTTAAAGATGGATGGGCATCTGGTAGAGCCGCAGTAGCATAAAAGCCTGGATATGAGATACCGTAAATACCGGTTTTACCGTTGTTTCCAGGAATGTTCCTGATCAGCCAGTCGATCGTATCATAAGTATCGGAGCTTTCATCAATATCCGTTTTGCGTTTCTTGCCGGCTATTTGCGGCCTTACGTCTTCAAATTTTCCCTCACTCATCCATTTTCCCCTTACATCCTGATAAACAAAGATAAAGCCTTCTTTTATAAAGAGCGGAGAGGGGCCAAGGCTTGTTTTATAATTGTTTTCGCCATAAGGCGAAACGGTATAAGGAGTACGGTTGAGCATAAAAGGATACTTCTTGCTTTTGTCTTTGGGGATGTAAATGGCTGTAAATAGCTTAATGCCATCCCGCATAGGGATCAGCCTTTCTATTTTGGTATAGTTCTGACGTATATAAGCAGAGTCGGACTGTTGTGCACAAGCAGAAAGACTGGTAAAAATAAAGAGAAAAATGAAGGAGAACGATTTGAAAGGAGTCATAGAGGAAGGTTTTTTTAAGGATAAATATATGGAATTGATTGCTGAATACGGGATAGGTTTATTAACTTTACGCAAAAAAAATCCTTAGTATGCAATACGATGTAGTTGTAATTGGCTCGGGCCCGGGCGGTTATGTTGGAGCAATCAGATGTGCCCAGTTAGGCTTAAAAACAGCAGTTATAGAGAAATATAAAACTTTTGGGGGAACCTGTTTAAATGTAGGATGTATTCCTTCCAAGGCCCTGTTGGATTCTTCAGAGCATTTTCATAATGCTGCACATACTTTTCAGACGCATGGCATTAACCTGAAAGATTTAAAGGTGGATATGCCGCAAATGATTGCCCGTAAAAATGATGTGGTGGCGCAAAATACTGCTGGGATACAATATTTGTTTAAAAAGAATAAAATTGATGCTTTTGAGGGTGTAGGTTCTTTTGTAGATAAAAATACGATTAAGATTACCAAAGATGGTAAATCGGAGACCATAACAGCTAAAAATGTAATCATTGCGTCGGGTTCAAAACCTACTGCATTGCCTTTTTTACCTGTTGATAAAAAACGGATCATCACTTCTACAGAAGCTTTAAACATCACTGAGGTACCTAAGCAGATGGTAGTTATTGGCGGTGGTGTAATTGGACTGGAACTAGGTTCGGTATATGCACGTTTAGGTACAAAAGTATCGGTGATTGAATTTATGCCATCAATTATAGGTACGATGGATGCCGGTTTAGGTAAAGAACTGCAGCGTGTATTGAAAAAATCGCTTGGTATGGAGTTTTTTATGGGCCATAAAGTTACCGGGGCCAGTACCAAGGGCAAGAAAGTTACGGTTACAGCAACCAATGCCAAAGGAGAAGAGGTGAAATTTGAAGCAGATTATTGCATTGTTGCAGTTGGGCGTACAGCTTATACAGAAGGATTGGGGCTGGAAAACATAGGTATCAAACCTGAAGAAAGAGGAAATAAGATCCCGGTGAACGATCACCTGGAAACGACAGTCCCGGGTGTGTATGCGATAGGTGATGTGATTAAGGGTGCTATGCTTGCCCATAAGGCCGAAGATGAGGGCGTATATGTTGCAGAGCGGATTGCGGGACAAAAACCACACATCAATTATAACCTGATTCCGGGCGTGGTTTATACCTGGCCGGAAGTAGCTTCGGTAGGCTATACCGAAGAGCAGCTGAAAGAAAAAGGACTATCATACAAAACAGGTTCCTTTCCATTTAAGGCCAGTGGCCGTGCCAAGGCAAGTATGGATACAGATGGCTTTGTAAAAGTACTTGCAGATGCTAAAACAGATGAAATTTTAGGTGTACACATGATTGGACCAAGGGCTGCAGATATGATTGCAGAGGCTGTTGTTGCTATGGAGTTCCGTGCCTCAGCAGAAGACATTGCCAGGATCTGTCATGCACACCCTACTTATACAGAGGCGATGAAAGAGGCTGCTATGGCAGCGACAGAGAACCGGGCCATCCACATTTGATGACCGGTTTCGTGCATCAGACAAAAGGCCGCAGCTTATTCTGAACTGACATTTGTTTAACCTGCAAAAAAAAAGAGGAACTTTTCAGGGTTCCTCTTTTTTGTTTCTGCATTGGTTTTAGCCATTAATGGATATGGTCTATTTCATATTCTTTAACCTCTTTATGCGTATAAGGTTCAACCATTAATTCTTCCATGGTTTTTCCTTTTTTATTGAAACCGAAGTAATTCAGTATGTTGTCAAACACCTGGTACATTACAGGTACGACAATCAGGGTTAAGAACAGGGAGCTTGTTAAGCCACCTACAATTACCCATGCCAAACCATTTTTCCATTCGGCACCGGCACCACTGGCCAATGCAATAGGTAACATACCGATTACCATGGCAATGGTTGTCATGAGTATTGGCCGCAAACGGGCGTGATTGGCTAAAATCAGCGCTTCATGCGTAGTTTTTCCTTCGGCTTTCATCTGATTGGTAAAATCGACCAGGATGATCGCATTTTTGGCTACCAGACCAATCAGCATGATCAGACCCAATATGGTAAAGATACCGAGCGACTGGTTGGCCAGTGCAAGTGCCAGCAAGGCCCCGATAATTGACAATGGAATTGAGAACATGACTACCAGAGGATAAATAAAGCTATCGTACAAAGCAACCATGATCAGGTATACCAGTATGATAGACGAAAGTAGGGCAATACCTAAAGTACCGAAGCCCTCGCTCTGGTTTTCCTGGTCGCCGCCCCATACATAATTTACACCTACAGGTTTTTTCAGCTTACCCTCTTTTTCCAACTGTTCCAGCTTGGCACCAAATTCGGCTACTACAGTACCCGTTGGCCTACCAATTGATTGTGCTTTTACAGTAACAGAAGTGCTTTTATCTTTTCTTTCCAGCTGACTTGGGCCGGCACCTTCCTTGATATCTGCAAACTGGGAAAGCTTAATCTGCTGGCCGTTTGCATTTACGAAGATCAGGTTTCTCACATCGTCTATGTTTTTACGGTTGAAAGCCTGGTACCTGATGTTGATGTCATATTCATATTCACCTTTACGGAACTTTCCGTCAGTATTGCCGCTAAAAGCTGTTTGCATGGTTGCACCTACAGTTTGCAGGGTCAATCCCAATGCAGCCATCTTATCACGGTCTACCTGTACGTTAATCTCAGGGCTACCTTTCTCTACCGAGAGCTTTAGTTCTGCGGCACCTTCAATGGTTGACAGTACGCCCTTAGCCGCTTCGGCATAGCGTAAAACACTATCCAGGTCGGGGCCCGTAACAATCAGCTGGATGGGAGCGTTCTCTGCGATACCCAGGATACTGATCGGAACAGTTTTAACATTGGCACCTACCAGGTGTCTGGCCAGTTCCCTGCTCACTTTGGTTGCATAAATACTGGATTCATCCTTACGGTCTTTGCGATCTACGAGTTTTACGTTGATCTCAGATTTGTAGGCTGTGGCCTGTGTTCCACCAAAATCACCACTGGCCTGACCAACTGTAGTGATCATTTGGGTAATTTCTGGTTTGGTTGACAGGAACTCTTCTGCTTTTTGGGTAAATTGATTTGTTTTCTCAAGGGAAGCATCCTTAGGGAGCTCTATCTGTACCAGGAACTCACCTTTGTCACTCTTCGGGAAAAACTCAGTACCAATGAACCCACCGATGGTTAGGCCGCAGGAACTGAACAATAAAAGGAATACACCAATAATGGTTACTGCTTTATTACGCAGTGTCCAGGTTAATATGCCTGTGATCCAAACTGTAAATGTGTGGAGTTGTTTTTCAAACCATAAAATAAACCTGCCGAAAATATTTTTACCTTCAATCCTTTCCAGTTTACCAAAACGGGATGATAATAATGGAACAATGGTAAATGAGGCCACAAGGGATAATAGTGTTGCAATAATAACTACCACACAGAATTGGCGCAAAATGTTTGATACCAGACCCGTACTTACTGCAATAGGGAAGAATACCACTACAATTACCAGGGTAATTGAAACTACGGTAAATCCAATTTCACTTGTTGCGTCGAAGGCTGCGCGGACGCGGTTTTTACCCATTTCCATGTGTCGGTAAATGTTTTCCAGTACCACAATTGCATCATCCACAAGGATACCTACCACCAGCGAGAGCCCCAGTAATGACATCAGGTTTAACGTATAGCCAAATAGACTGATCCCGATAAAAGTGGCAATCAGCGATGCGGGAATAGAAACCATTACAATGGCGGCATTCCGCAAGCTGTGCAGGAAAAACAGCATCACAAAGGCTACCAGTATAATCGCCAGTATTAAGTCATGGATAACAGCGTCTGCAGATTCTAAAGTAAAGATAGAACTGTCATTTACAATTTTAATGTCCAGTCCATTGGTTTTGTAATCCTGCATTAAGTTTGCAATTACTTTATGCATTTGTTTACTCACTTCAACGGCGTTGGCATCAGTTTGTTTAATGATCTGAATTGCAATAGCCCCTTTCCTGTCAATACGGGCAATTTTCTCTACTTCTTTTTGTGCGTCCTGAACATCAGCCACATCACTTAAACGAATTTGCGCACCGGTTTTGCTGGTTGCCACAACCAGGTTCCTCAGTTCATCAACATTTTTATACTTACCGGATAAACGGATCAGGATATCCTCACTGTTGGTTTTTACGCTACCAGTAGGGAAATCAAGGTTTGAGGTAAGTATGGCCTGCTGGATCTGGGGAACTGATAATCCGTAACCCTGAATTTTGTCGGCATCCAGTCCTACTTCGATCTCCCTTTCCTGACCACCTACTAAAGTTACCTGGGCAACTCCGTTTACCCTCGAAAGTACAGGGGCGATGCGTTTATCAATCAGGTCATAAAAGGTGGCATCATCCATTTTTGCAGATGCAGACATGGTGATTACCGGTAAATCATCTAAAGAGAATTTGTTCAGTGAAGGAGGTTTCACCTCTTCCGGCAAATCGGCGAGAATGGCATTTATTTTACGTTGTGCATCATTCAATGATAAGTCGACGTCCGCTTTGTCTGTCAGCGTTACCGTTACAACAGATAAGCTTTCGTAAGACACGGAATTGATCTTCTTTACATTCTCGAGGGAAGACACCGCATCCTCAATTTTTTTGGTTACGGTATTTTCTACCTCATTTGGTGAGGCTCCCGGATATATTGTTGATATTGAAACTACGTTGTTGGAGAATTTTGGGAGTAATTCATAACTTAAAGAAAAGTAGCTCAATAGTCCCATCAGCGTTAGTGCGGTAAATACCACTATAACGAGAGTAGGGCGTTTTATAGAAATTTCTGTTATCTTCATATTCTTTTATTTTACTGGTGCTACGGCACTGCCGTCTACCAGATTGATTTGTCCGCTTGTGATTACAGTTTCTCCTTCTTGCAAACCTTGAATGACCTCTACATTGTCACCAATAATTCTGCCTGCAATAACTTTACGAAGCCTGGCTGTATTTCCATTTTCCAATACAAAAATCTGATTGCTGCTTACACTGCCTACAAATGAGCCACGTGGGATGGTCAGGATAGGGGCCTGTCTTGGGAACTTAAAAATGGCTGTTCCATACATACCGGCTTTAATGTCGTGCTTACCGTTGTTTTCTACCTGAATTTCAATTGGGAAGTTCAGGGAATTGTCGGCCTTAGCGGCAATAAAAGTAATGGTTCCGGTATAATCATCGGCAGGAAAAACATTGGATTTTATCTGTACTTTGTCGCCGATTTTTAAGCTGGCTACCTGGCTTTCATTTACGTTTACCTTCAGTTTTAGTTTGGAAACGTCAACCAGTTCAAACATTTGTGTTCCCTGTGCATTTACAAATGCCCCTACTTCAATATATTTTTTATTGACTATACCGTTGATTGGCGATTTTATGTTGGCATCACTTACTTTTCTTGTAGCGCTTTGCAACCTTAAACGTGCATTTTCTACTGCCAGTTTAGCCTGATCCAGCTGTTGTTGCGTAACTCCACCTGTTTTAAACGAGCTTGCATACCTGGCTTCATCCCTGATGGCATTTTGTAAATTTGCTTCGGCTGTTTCTTTGTCCGTATTTATGATCTCGGCGTCAATACGTGCTAAAATCTGGCCTTTACTCACTCTGGAACCTTCTTCCACAAATATTTTAGTAACGCGACCTGCATTTTCTGAAAGGAAGTTTAACTCCTGATTGGGGGCAAACGTTCCGTTAACGCTAAAATCAAGGTCAATGGCGGCTTTTTTGATCGTTGCAGTACGTACACTCACTGCACCTCCACCTGCTGCAACAATTGCAGTTTTAGCTGCATTCTTTTTCTTATTGTTGCTTAACACCAGGGCAATTCCTCCTCCGGCAACTATGATGATCAGGACTGCTATGATTATTCTTTTCATTGTAAAAGTGATTTTATATTTCCGTTTGATTTGATTAATTGTATTTCGGCAATCTTATAGTTTAATAATGCCTGCGTATAGCTGTTTTGTGCTTCTGTTAATGCGTTCTCTGTGTCCAGCAGATCTGTTAAGTTTGCGAGGCCATTGTTATAGTTGTTTTGTGTACTTCTATAGATCTCGTCGGCCAGTTCAGCATTTTTCTTTTGTGCATTAATGGTATTTAAACTGTTGCGTAACTGGATTTTTGCATTTTCATAAGCCAAATTCAGTGAATTTGTTGATTCTCTTCTGTCTTCTCTTGCTTTTTTAATATCGATATCAGCCTGGCGAATTTTTGAACGGGTCAGAAAGCCATTAAAAATCGGCACTTTTAAAGTAAGGCCGACAGCAGAGGAGCCAAAACCTATGGCGGTATTGTTGGAGCTTAGGAAGTCGAAACTACCGCTCTGGCTGGAATAGGTATAGTTTCCTGTCAAAGCTAAAGAGGGGTAGTATTCTGATACATAAGCTTTACGTTGTAGCCAGTATAGTTTGTCCTGAGTATCCAAAATTTTGATTTCAGTTCTATTGGCCAGCGAAAGAGAGTCTGCGAACTGTGGTAATCGGGTAACCTCTGTAAGTTCTGTTTTAGGTAAAGTGATGTCAGTACTTACCGGCATCCCCATAGAGAATTTCAACTGGTTTTCCAATTGTGTGATTAAATTTAAAGTTTGTTCACGCTGTGTCTCTAAATTGGTAAGGTTTACTTTAATACGGTCTACATCGATCTTTTTTGCCAAGCCATTCTGATACTGATTAGAAATGATTTTTTCAATAACTTTTACATTTTTGATGTTGTTGTCTACCACATTCAATTGTTGTCTGTTTACTAAAACCTGATAGTAATTGTTGGCAACCAATTCAATAATTTGCTCTTCAGTAAGTTGAGAAACGAGATTATAATACTCTTCACTGGATTTTGCTGCCTGAAGCCCGGTAAATACTGTTTGATTGAACAGTTGTTGTGAAAGCTGTACACCGGCAGAAGAATTCCAGTTCTGGCCCAATTTAAATGATTGGGTCTGACCACCTATATTTGCTACCAGCTGGCCAATAATTGGATTATAAGTTAAGCCTGCATTACCTGTAATTTGTGGCAGGGCCTGAGCTCTGATTTCCTCTGTTTTATACTTTCCGCCATCAATGTCCAGTTTGGATTTTCGTGTCTTCACACTGTTCTGTACTGCATAATTCAATGCTTCCTTTAACGTCATGGTTTGCTGAGCGTTAACTGTATTTGATAGCAATAATCCGAGTAGCAATACCGGAATTACTTTTATCTGTTTAATTATTGTGTTCATATGTATAGTCTGTTGTTATTTTAATCCTTTAATAAATATACCCGATAAGCTAAGCTGTCTTTCCAGTATATTTTTCATTTCTTTTTTACTTGGGAACAACTCTTTGTTGCCATGGAGTATACAAAGAGAGGTAATACCAGCCAGGCTGTCCAGGTAAAGTTCTGCAGTTTTATAAACTTCCATATCTGCGATTTCACCTTTATTTATTGCATTTTGAAAAATATCTGCATGCAATTGTATGTTCTTTCCATGCATTTTCATAAAATGCGCTTTTAATTCCTCAGAATTCAATGATGAATCCGGGCTGCCCCCTGATAAATGAAGCATATAATATTTCTGAAAAAAACGGTGTCGGATTTCAATAAAGCCGGCCATGCATACTTCCAGGGAAATGTCGGCAAACTTATCCTTTTCTACCATTTCAAAATAATCATTGAATATTTTTTCAATGACACCAAGTACCAAACTGTTCTTATCAGGAAAATAATAATATAAAGAGGGTTTGGATACGGATAGATCTTCAGCAATCTCGTTCATTGTGGTTTTGTTAATCCCATAATGAATAAAACGCTTAATTGCACCTTCAATAATAGCCTCTCTTTTTTTATCTGTCTCTACCATTCTACTTTTTTACTTTCTGACTTTTTTATTTAAGTGGTCAAAAATACGGCCATAATCCTGCATTAAAAATTTTCTCTTAAAAATCAGTTGAAACTTACAATTGTATGACTGTTTGGTTTATTTTTTTGGCCTTAATCCTTCCAGAAAAATCTCGGCGAACAGTTTTTCCTTGATAAATATTTGTTTAAACTGCTCTTTTACAGGGAATATGTTCTTGTCCTTAGACATGATGTTGAAGTGTATGCCAGATAGGGCATCGATGAATATTTCTGTTGTCAGTTTCGGATCTTCTATTATAAACTCTCCGCTTGTAACGCCCCGGCTAAACAAAGAGCTGATAATTATGGCTTCAAAAGCCCTTGCCTTACTGAATTTCTGGTACAGATCATCAGGTAGTTCATTACCAATAAGTTGCGTAGATTCCAGGAGATTGTAATATTTTTGAATAAAAGATTGTCTTTTTTGCAGCAGTTTGAATATGCCTTCTGTTGAGCTGCTTGTTTTGTCAATAGATTTCACCAGATCTCTGCTGATGATCTGCATCAGGTGTTCTATTGCACTTACATACAGGCTCAATTTATCAGGGAAATAGTAATAAAGCAAAGCTTTGGAGAACGATATGTCTTTTGCGATTTCCGTCATGGTTGTTTTAGACAATCCATAATGAGCAAACCGTTTTAATGCCGCTTCAATAATTAAAACTTTCTTTTTATCCTGATTTTCCATACAAATTTTACTGGTCCCTTCTTCCTTTATTGTGTTTAAGGTATTTTAACAATTTAGCCGAAACCATAGTGATAGCTTCATCATCATTAAAAAACAAATATAATACGGATGAAAAATAGTCAAAATTTTTAAATATTACTTTTAACATATTTATTACAAGTCTTACAATTACATTTGTGGCATATATTTAACCTGTTTACTTGTTTATGTTAGTCCTGCAAGAAAATATTTCCCTCAAACCATATAATACATTTGGCGTTAACGTTTGTTCTAGTTTTTTTGCAGAGATTTTTACTGAACCTGATTTAGAGGAGTTGCTGGGAATGGCTGTAAGCAGTGCGCAAAAGTTATTGGTTTTGGGAGGGGGAAGTAATCTTTTATTTACTAAGGATTTTGACGGCCTTGTGCTGAAAATAAGTATACCGGGTATTTCCTCAAAGGTTGATCAGGATAATGTAATGGTAACTGCAGGGGCAGGGGTGGTGTGGAACGATCTGGTAAACTACTGTGTAGGGAATGGTTTTGCTGGTGTGGAAAACCTGAGCCTGATCCCGGGAACCGTGGGTGCGGCACCGATCCAGAATATTGGTGCTTATGGGGTAGAGCTGAAAGATGTTTTTCATTCCTGTACCGCTTACGAAATTGCCACGGCAGAAAAAAGGGTTTTTAATTTTGAAGATTGCAGATTTGGCTACCGTGACAGTATTTTTAAAAATGAGCTGAAGGGCAGGTATATCATTACTGCCGTTAGTTTTAAATTGAGCAGGCATGCCGTACTCCATACGCAGTACGGAGCCATTCAGGCCGAACTGTTAAACAGGAATATTACCAATCCTACGATAGCAGATATCTCTAAGGTTGTTTCGGCGATAAGGGTCAGTAAGTTGCCAGACCCCTCGACAATTGGCAATGCAGGGAGCTTCTTTAAGAACCCGGTGATTGACCAGGCTCAATTTGAATCTGTGCTGGCCAAATTTCCGGATGTTGTCCATTATCCTATGCCCGGAGATCAGGTTAAACTGGCTGCAGGCTGGCTGATTGAGCAATGTGGCTTTAAAGGTAAAGTGGCAGGGCAAACAGGTACATGGAAAAACCAGGCATTGGTATTGGTAAATCTTGGTTCCGCAACAGGACAGGAAGTGTATGCTTTTTCGGAGGAAATTATCAATACAGTATATGCCAAGTTTGGTGTAAAACTGGAAAGAGAAGTAAATATTTTGTGATATTGACTTATTTATATTGTTAAGCGCCAAAATTAATTTCTTAACATGGAAAATTATTTTTTGGTACATATGTTGTTAAGACTTTAGTGTGTAAGATTAAACAAATCAGTGAGCGCCACTCAAAAACTGTTTGTTCGTTTTTTTAACCTTAAAACTTAAACATTATGACAAAAAATGAGTTCAACCTACAGCTTCACAATCATTCTGTTTCTTTACAATCATTCGCTTTAAATTTTACCAAAGACATCGAAGATGCAAATGATCTGGTTCAAGATACTATGCTAAAGGCGGTTACCTATTATGGGAAGTTTAAAGAAGGCACCAATTTAAAAGGATGGCTGTTTACAATTATGAAGAATACCTTCATTAATAATTACAGGCGCTTGGTGAAAACCAATGCACTGATTACGAAATCTGATGACATTTCATCTGCAAACCTGCATTATAGTGCAACCAAAAATTCCAGTGAAAGCAAATTTATCATAGGAGATATTAATAAGGCATTAGCCACGCTGCAACCCGAATATTATATACCTTTTGTTAAGTATTTTGAAGGATATAAATACCATGAAATTGCAGAAATGCTTGAAATTCCAATAGGAACGGTAAAAACGAGGATCCATGTTGCCCGGCAAATCCTTAAAAAATACCTGAAAACCTATTCAAAAGATATTTTGGGTACGGAAGTGATGTAATACATACACCATCCCTAACAAAAAAAGACACGTCATGTGTCTTTTTTTGTTAGGGATGGTTTCCTCTTATTTTCTTAAAATTTTATCCATTGGCTTTCCTTTCGCCAGTTCATCGATCAGCTTATCCAGATAACGGACTTTCTGTATAAGTTGGTCTTCGATTTCTTCAACACGAAAACCGCAAATTACTCCGGTAATTTTTGAAATATTAGGATTTATTTGTGGTGCCCGGGCAAAAAAGGTCTCAAAGTCGGTTTTGTTATCTATATGCTGTTGTAATGTTTGCTGATCATATCCTGTTAGCCAGTATATGATTTCGTCTACTTCCTCTTTTGTGCGCCCTTTTTTCTCCGCTTTTTGTATGTAGTGTGGATAGACACTTGCAAAGGACATTTTATATACCCTTGCATGATTTGCATTATTCATTTTACGCGTGGTTAACGGTCAAAAAATTATAAGTTAGACTTTTAGATTTTAAATATAGTCACTATAATTTACTGTCAATGCTTAATTCTTTTCAAAGTGATCAGAAAACAAAAAAGCCTCACTCGTAAGAATAAGGCTTTTTTTGCTGCTCCCGAAGCTGGGCTCGAACCAGCGACCCTCTGATTAACAGTCAGATGCTCTAACCGGCTGAGCTATTCGGGAGTATTCCGGTTACCAAAACGGGCTTTTTGAACCGTTGAAGATAATAATATCTTGTTCGTTTTGGGAATGCAATATTAGGGCTTTTAAATTATTTATGCAATATTTGCAGTGAAAAAAATGAAAAAAAATTTTAAGAAACTTATATGAGCTTGATAATCATAGGAACTGTAGCTTTTGATGCTATTGAAACCCCCTTTGGAAAAACCGATAAAATAGTTGGTGGTGCTGCAACTTATGCCAGTTTAGCCGCATCTTACTTCTACGATAAGGTAAAAATTGTTGCTGTAGTGGGTGATGACTTTGGACAAAAGAACATTGATACATTTGCTGAACACCGTATAGACACTGAAGGACTGCAGGTAAAGGCAGGCGAAAAGTCGTTCTTCTGGTCTGGTAAATATCACAACGACATGAACAGTCGTGATACCCTGGTTACAGAATTGAATGTACTTGAAGCTTTCGACCCGATCATACCAGACAATTACCAGGACTGTGAATACCTGATGTTGGGCAACCTGACGCCGATTGTACAGCAAACGGTGATCAAACGTCTTAAAAATAAGCCAAAGCTGATTGTTCTGGATACCATGAACTTCTGGATGGACATTATGATGACTGATTTATTGGAAACTATTAAAATGGTGGATGTGCTGACCATCAATGATGCCGAAGCTCGCCAGCTTTCAGGTGAATACTCTTTGGTTAAGGCAGCAAAAAAAATCCTGACTATGGGGCCGAAATATCTGATCATTAAAAAAGGTGAGCACGGTGCACTATTGTTTGGCGAAGGCAAGATCTTCTCTGCGCCAGCCCTCCCGCTTGCTGAAGTATTTGACCCTACCGGTGCTGGTGATACTTTTGCCGGTGGTTTTATTGGTTATATGGCTAAAGTGGGAACAGTCAATTTTAATAACATGAAAAATGCCATTATTTTCGGATCTGCACTGGCTTCTTTTTGTGTAGAAAAATTTGGGATAGAGAAAATTTTAAATCTAAAGCAAGAAGAAGTAGCTGCAAGGGTGCAGGAATTTGTAAACCTGAGTGCATTTACTATAGAGCCGTAGTTTAATATTTAAACCGTAAAAATGGCTGTCCGGATCATGGATAGCCATTTTTTATGCGTCCAGTTTTCCTACGGGCTTAAACTTTTCAAAAACAGTTTCGGTATGAGGGGCATCCGGAAGTTCATCTGTTAAATCCTGACCCGCCCAATGTTCATAGTGTTTGCCATTTCGCCATAAACGACTTTCTGTAACATCATATATCAGGCCTTTAAAGGCTACCCATATCTCTGGCTTATCCTGCCCGTTGCGCAGGGCTAATTGTTGCTTGGTAAACAGGGGCAGGTTATCCATTGGATTTGCTTATTTTATGCTTAAAAAGTTCAAACAGATATACGGCCATTAACAGCATGGCCATTAAATAAAAGAAAGCCTCGATCGAAACGCCTCCAATGCCTAATTTTAATGAAGCTTCTGCATTAAATTTTAAGAATCCATGTGTAATCACCATCAGGTAAACAGGATAAAAAAGGATCAGCAAAAGTATAAACAACCGGTAAAAGCGGTACATAAACCTTAATTTGTTTAGATATTCAATGTAAATTAACAGACTTAACAAGATAAAAGTGGTAATTAGGGTATACCACTTCTGGTATCCAAAAAATAGCATTGCTACACAAATGCCCAGCAGAATGTTGCTGACAAGTAAACTGAATTTTTCGAGGCTGTTGTTTGGAAACCTTGAATTTAAAAACTGATAAAGCCATAAAGCCAATGCGGGGATGATGAAGGGAAGACCAGCTATAAGGAGTTTGCTTAAAGTTTGCTGACCAACAGACAATACCCCCAGTGCCGATAAAAGAAATGTAATAAGAGAAAAGAAAATTCCTGTTAAACAACTGGCTAATAATATTGTTTTGATATAACTATTGTTCATGGATGAATATAAGTTCTTCCCAAAAATATGATTATATTTAAAAGCATGTCTATTTAATCTCTTCACTATGAAAAAAACATTAACTAAAATTTCATGTCAAACATCAATCTGATTATTGAAGAAAGACCGGCCAGCATAGGGAGCTTTATGGTGGGCAGGCTATTGCCTTTCCGTGAGAAAAGAATGGTAGGCCCCTTTGCATTTATAGACCACATGGGGCCGGTTTGTATGAGTGATACCGAGAATATGGATGTGCCACCACATCCGCATATCGGACTGTCGACACTTACCTATCTTTTTGAGGGGAGCATTATGCACAAGGATAGTTTGGGTACTGAAGTAGAAATAAAACCCGGCCAGGTAAACTGGATGACTGCCGGTAAAGGAATTGTACACTCAGAAAGAACACCTCAGTACCTGCGCCATTCGGATAAAATGATGCATGGGCTGCAGATCTGGGTGGCCCTGCCAAAACACCTGGAAGAGATGGAACCTGAGTTTTTTCATGTGGAAGGAAAAGGCTTGCCTGAATGGGAAGAAAACGGAGTACATTTTAAACTTATTGCCGGTGAAGTTTTTGGCAGAAAATCTGAGGTGCCGGTCTATAGTCCTCTTTATTTTCTGGAATTAAAAACCAAAGGTCCGCGATCTATTCAGATAGGTAAGGACCTTTTTGGGGAGAGTGCCTTGTACATTTTGGAAGGCGCCATCGAAAGTGAGGGCAATACTTTTGGCCCGAAACAGTTACTGGTAGCAAAAGACAGCAAGCTTTGTGCATTTAACATGCAGGAGAATACAACCATTTATATTTTTGGAGGTGAACCTTTTGATGAAGGACGGATCATTTACTGGAATTTTGTAGCCTCTACACCTGAAAGGATTGAAGAAGCAAAAACAATGTGGTTGGAGCAATCATTTGTTCCGGTACCCGGAGAAACTGATTTTGTGCCCCTGCCACCACAAAGTGATCACATTAAGCCCCATAAACCAGCTTAATAAGTGCTTAAGCCACTTTCTGCTGTTTCATTTCACGTTGCATTGTTTTGGCTGTCTGGCTGCTGCCATCATGGCTCCATCCTGGTGGGTATAAAAAATATTTTACCTTATTCTTAAAATCAGGAGCTTTCTTTGCGTCGGCGATTAAGGCCTTGAATTCATGAAAAATGATATTTACAGCCCCCGTGTCTTCAGGCTGTTTGGTTAAGCCGTATACAATCTCTTCTTCCGGAACTTCTTCCTGAAAAGTGCCAAAAAGTCGGTCCCATAAAATAAGCACCATACCCATATTTTTGTCCAGGTACCTCAGGTTACTGGCGTGATGGACCCGATGATGTGATGGTGTTACAAAGATATATTCGAACCAGGGCTGCAATTTGCCTATGGTTTGGGTATGCACCAGATTACCGTAAATCTGGGTAACCAGGTAGGCAAATAAAATATCCATGGCACTAAAGCCCATAAAGGCAAGTGGCAAATAAAAAAACACCCGGTATAAGGGTTCGAAAACAGTAGAACGGAAGCCTGTTGTGAGGTTAAAATAGGGGGAAGAGTGATGGGTAACGTGCATGGCCCAAAAAAAACGCACATAGTGGCCGGTATAGTGCAGCAGCCAGTAAAGCAGGTCTTGTGCCAGGATCAATACAAGCCAGTATAGGTAAATGTTCTTGACCTGGAAAAGCCTGTAATGATGGTAAACATAATCCAGCAGCATAAATGTGCCTGCTTTGGTTAGCACATTGATTACAAATGCTGCAATCATCAAATAGATATTGGTAAGGGTATCACGCCCATGATAGTGTTTTCTATCATGGGCGTAACTAAAATACATTTCGAATAAGGTAAGCAATATGACAAAGCCAAACAATGCCCCAACGGTTATACCTTGATCTAATTCATTCATTTTTTACTTATTAAGGAATCACAATAGTCTTTAGCTGTACAGTGTGCGCACTGAAAAAGCCAAGCGCGCCTCCGCTGATATTGCTTAGCGGATTGGTAGGGGCGGCACCATTATCAGCTCCATTTGCACCAAACAGGCTAAACAGATAGGTGAATACCGGTTCATCAATACAATGCATTTCTGCAGTCAGTCTGTCGCCTTTTTTTAAATTAAGCGCACGGTTCTTTGTTGTATTTTCGTATACAAGGTATTCATTAACTTCCTGCCCCGATGTATATTCATCATTAAGTACCTTGTATTCCATAAGCAATTTATCGTTAATGTACTGCTGAAACCAGTAATAGTTACGCGTTGCTAAAGGGTCTTTAAATTTTACCCTTGGCGTGGCCCTGGTGGTGTCCACATCGTTTGGTTTAAGTGTAAAGTCCAAAAAATCAACCACAGCAGGCATAGTGCTCGAGGCCTTAAATACCTCACCCTTTATGGTTACTGTAAGGCGGTAAGTTTGTCCTGGTACCCCGGTAACTGTCAGATTTTCATATATGCCTTTTCCTGTTTCTGTTAACATAAATGTGCTGCCATTGTTTTCAATTTTTACGATTGCACCGCTTATCCCATTAAATTGGTTGTCATCGCTAAATTTTTTTGTCTCACTTATAATTACCTTGCAACCATTTGATTGGTTAGTAACTGCACCTTCAATCACATATTTAGTAATGTCACTATCTTTTAATTTGAGGTCTATGGCTTTTTCGCAAGACCAAAACATTGAGATTATTGCCAAAATTATAAAACGAAGTATTGGTTTCATAGGTTTAAAATTTAAAATTATACGAAATTGACGGAACGAACCTGAAAAGCGTTGTTCTGATGGCTTCTGTTCTGTTGGGGTCTGTTTCCTTATCCCTAAAAGTAATGCGATAGGCATTCTCGCGTCCGTAAGCATTATAAAGACTGAAATTAAGTTCTGATGAGAACTTTTTGGTCTGTTTTAGCTGCCTTGTTGCACCCAGATCCAGGCGGTGATAGCTCGGCATCCTGTCGGCATTCCTTTCCGAGAAAAAGAAATAACTGTGCCCGAGCATTTTGTATTTTGCGTTTGGAAAGGTAACGGCATTTCCTGTGGCAAATACCCAATTGGCTGATAGAGACCATCTTTTACTGAGCTGGTACATGCTTACTATAGAAATGTCGTGTGTCCTGTCCTGTCTGGCATTATACCAGGTATTGTTGTTGATGCCATCTATTTTTCTTTCGGTTTTAGACAAAGTATAGGCCAGCCAGCCTGTTAACCGACCTGTTTTCTTTTTGATCAGGAATTCGATACCATAAGCCCTTCCCTTACCAAATAGCAATTGGGTCTCTATGGGCCTGTTGGTGTAAATGTCGGCACCATTACGGTAGTCGATCTGATTTTGAAGCGTTTTATAATATGTTTCAACAGTTAGCTCATAAGCATCAGTACCCAGGTTTTTGTAATAGCCCAGTGATACCTGATCGCTAAGTTCAGGTTTAATGATATTGGTACTTGCAACCCACCTGTCTGTAGGTGATGAAGAATTTGAGTTGGCAATCAGGTGCAGGTTCTGGGCATTTCTCACATAAGAAGCCTTAATTGAAGTGGTGCTGTTTAGCTGTAGCGCTGCTGCGAAACGGGGCTCCAGGTTTACATAGGTTTTAACCAAGTCACCAGGTTTGTAATTCGTTGAACTGGTTACATTCCCTTCCGTGTCCAGGGTATAATACTCACCTTTTCCAAGAATGCTGAAAGCCGAAACCCTTAAGCCGTAAGTAAAATTAAGAACAGTGCTGGCTTTCCAGGTATTGCTCAGGTAAACAGCATTTTCCATGGAATATCTGTCCTGAAGTTTCTGAGAAATAAAGCCGGAGTCTCCATTGGCCTGTACTTCTCCGGGCTTGATGGTATGAAAAATGGAGTTAAACCCCAAACTAAGTGTATTTCTATCGTTGGCATACCATTGCAGGTCTTCCTTGAAGTTCCAGTCCCTGATTTGTGAGAAGAGTCTGACGGAGCTTTCGTCACTGTTCGACTGAATCTTATAATTGTAATTGCTGAATATCAATGAGGTATTGGAAAATAACTTGCTGCTAAAAATATGGTTCCATCTTATGGTCGATGTGGCATTGCCCCAGTCTATTCCCGAAAGGTTATCAGACTTCAGGATATCCTTACCAAAATAGCCTGAAATAAATAAGCGGTCTTTTTCGCCTAAGAAGTAGTTTGCTTTAAGATTGATATCGTAAAAATACAGCTGGGAATTTTTGGTAGCCGAATCGCTGGAAAGCTTAAGGAACATATCTGCATAGGTTCTTCTTGCCGAGATGAGAAAAGAAGATTTATCCTTTTGTATGGGCCCCTCTACATTGATACGGGCTGCAATAAGGCCTATGCCACCACTTACCCCAAATTTCTGATTGTTGCCATCGTTCATTTTAACATCCAGAACAGAAGATAAAGCGCCTCCATATTGGGCAGGCATGCCACTTTTATAAAGGGTTACATTTTTAATGGCATCGGAATTGAAAGTAGAGAAAAAGCCGAGTAAGTGGGTGGCATTGTAAACCGGAGCTTCATCTAAAAGGATCATGTTCTGATCGGCACTGCCGCCACGTACAAAGAAACCCCCACTCCCTTCGCCCGATGTTTTTACACCTGGTAAAAGCTGCAGGGTTTTAATTACATCCCTTTCGCCCAGCAACACCGGAACATTTTTAGTTTCACTGATACTAAGTCGTTCCATACCCATTTGCGGACTTTCAATATCTCTTTTGCTGGCTTTTGTGGTGATGGTTACTGTTTCAAGTTCATTTAAATCATCATCCAGTGCCACATTTAAGACGATGTTCTTATCTAGATCTGCCTTGGCTTTATAACTTTTAGCGCCCACTGCTTTTACCTCAATGTTATAATTGCCTTTTGGTAGGGTTATAGAATAAAATCCGTATTCATTACTTAAAGTGGCAAATTTGGTATCCGCAACCCTGATGGTGGCCGCTATCAGTGTTTCTCCTGTGGCTGCAGATTTAATAGTACCACTTAAAGTGTGTTTTTCCAGACTTGTCACCGGATTTGCCGCCGGGCCGGCTTCCGGCTTTTTTTCTTTAGCAAGATCTAAACGTATAAAAATTTCTTTGTCAAGTGCACTAAACTGAAGTGGCTGTCCGGCAAATGCTGTGGTAAGCACTGCCGAAAGCGGCTTATCTTTTGCATTTACGCTAATGGTTATTTTACTCTTGGCCACCAGTTCATTATAAGTGAACTTAACACCGCTTACACTCGTGATCTTATCGAGTGCATTTTTCAATATTTCATCTTTTAAGGTAATTGTTATTTTTCTGGTAAGCTGCTCCTGTGCTTGTGCCCTAACTTGTGCCAAGGCCAGTAAAAGCAATATTAAGGTAATGAGTGTCAGAAACCTGACTGATCCATTTGATTTCATATAAGTATTTGTGTGTTTAAGGTTATGTAGCCTGTAGCAAATTATTTCCGTTTACAGACGATAAATCCGGTAAGGTTTCATAACTTTATAGTAACTATTAATTGTTTTGCCCTTTAGTTCTCAAGGCTTGGGCATTCAAATTGACGGGATATTTGCCTGGTTGTGTAATCCATTGCCGGGCATTTATTTTATCAGCTCATAATGTCCTCCATCTTTCTTCCATTTAGTTTCCATTACCGTACATAGTTTATTTAAAGTTTCATGAAGTGCATCTGTCATGTTCAGGTTACCATAAAAAGTGGCGGCAGCTAAGCCGGGACCAAGTTCAATTTTGATGTTGTATTGGTTTTCGAGGTCTTGCTGAACTTCCTGAAGTGCTGCTCCCCTGTATTCATACAGGCCTAACCTCCTGTTCAGGAAAGCAGCCGCATCCGGATAGTTTAGCTTTGTGATACTGGATGTAATTTTATCAACAATCAACTGTTGATTGGCTACAATGGTATCACGCTTGGTATTGTTCTGGCCATTAAGGGCCACGGTCACCTTACCAGTAACCAGGGTAACATTTATAGTGTGTTGTTGTTTGTATGCACTAACGTTAAAGCTGGTGCCCAGTACGGTTGTACTTACTGCCCCACTCTTAATGATAAAAGGATGGCTGCTATCATGGGTTACTTCGAAAAAGGCCTCTCCTTCGAGACTTACCTGGCGGTCAGGCCCTTCAAATTTATCCGGATAACTCAGTTTACTGTTCCGGCTCAGCCATACTTTGGTACCATCGGCCAGCCGGATTTGTTTGCGTTCGCCAGCAGAACTGAACAGCTGGGCTTTGGCCACAGGGTTGAATACCTTTGCTATATCAGCTCTGTAAAAATATATCCCTGTTAAAACCAACAATACAGCTGCTGCTGTCATAAATCTTCGCAGGCCAAATACTGATCGCCTGATAGGGGTTAGTTTTACTGTTTTTAATGGCTGATCTATAAATGTAGGAACAAGGCCTGTTTCCGGAGTTAAATCTGTACGGTCCCAGGTATCCGAAAGCATGGCGCTAATTTCCTGATCGTCCCTGTTCCTGTTCAGCAGCTCAAAAAACTGTTTAAGTTCCTCCGCATTGCAGAGGTTGTTTAAATAAAGCTGGTATAAGTGTTTAAATTGCTCTTTCTCTTTCAAGTTGAATAATTAAAGCCAGGCGCGCTATTGCGTTCTGTTAATTACAATACAATTTAAAAGAGAGGAGGGACTAGTTGGGCCGAAAATAATTTGAAGAAGCAATAATAAAACAGATGATCCCCCTGTGCTTGCTTACATAACTTCGGATGAATTTTGTAGCCTCAACCATGTGGTTTTTTACCGTGTTCTTCGAAATGTTCAGCTTTTCTGCAATCTGCTCATGCGTCATTTCCTCATTGCGGCTCATTTGGTAGATCAGTTTCTTTTGAGGTGGTAAAAGAGCAATGGCCTCGTCATAAGTTTTCAGCAGTTCTTTTTCGAGTAGATGGTCTTCTGTTGTATTGCGGATGGTAGCTATGTAATGAAATACTTCTTCCTGAAGCTGCTTGTCGCGGGAAATTTTTTTGAGATGATTAAGCACATGGTTTAGTGTGATCTTTTTAATATAGGCAGCGAAATTCAACTCCGTATTGATCTGGTCTTTTTTTTGCCAGATCCTGACAAATACTTCCTGAACAATCTCTTCAGCAGTCTCGGTTGATTTGCATAGGTTACAGGCATAGGTATACATTTTGCTTCTGTACAGGTTGTAAATCTCTGCAAAGGCCAACTGATCGCCGTTCCTGAGTTTGATCAGCAGCGCATGGTCATCATTTGTATCCGGTTGATCTGTATGCATTAAAATCTATTGCGCCCAATGTTAAATAAATTTTTCAACACTAAAAAATCCGGGGCAATATCGTAATATATCTTATCTGCCGGTAAGGTCGATCCTGAAACTGTCAAATAAACTGGCCTGTTGTAGTTCTTCGGGACTATCCTTATCCAGATCCGGGATCGTATAATATGACCCTTTGATGCTAAAATTGAATGGGTTTTTTTCGATCTCGATTTTTAAGAACCCCTGCTTATTGTCGCAGTAATTCTCCAGCTGTACCTGATCAAGGGCTGAACTTTTGGTATCATAAGCCGGATCGTTGGGATTTGCGAGTGAATGGAGGTCTTCAAAGCCCCCAGCTCCCGCAACAATAAAAGGTACGGTTTTTCCATCACTGTATTGCTTACTGAAACGCTGGTAGTTGTGTACGTGGCCACTAAAAACAACATCTGGCTTTACACCAGCTGTAGCAAAAGCTGTTTCTAAAAAATCAATCATTACTAAGCTGGAACCGTGATTGAGATCGGCCGAGTAAGGTGCATGGTGCAAACACAATATGATTGCTTTATCTGTACTGTATTTTGCTGCATGCTGCAGTTCTTTGATAAACCAGTTTTTTTGGTCTTTTTTTATGCAGCCATATTTTGGAACATTGGTGTACAGGCCAATGATGGTAGCTAGAGGTGTTTGCATGGTCCAATATACATTTGGCTGTACCTGGCTTTTTCTTTGGATGTGTTGACCAAAATAAATGGTTTTAGGACAGGTATTACAAAATGTAGTATAAAAAGCTTCCAGACTATCGTAGTGTGTTTCACTTTCCGGATTGATATCGCTGTCATGGTTTCCGGCAATGGCATAAATGGGTCCGGGATAATATTCAAAGGGCCCGAGAAATTGTCCTTCATATTGTTCCGCTTCCCCATAATGGTATACAATATCTCCCAGGTGGTACAAAAAAGATGGTTCATCGTGCTTTGTGGCTGCATTTGTATATTGGGCTGCCATTTGTTTTACAACCTGTTGTCTGGCACCTGCAGTATTCAGTCCGCCTGTATCACCAACCATCTGAAAAATAAGCTTTTTGCTATCCGCAGGAACATCCAGATTTAATCTGTAAGGATAGCTGCCCGATGGCTGTGGTAATGACTGAAATTTATGGGTGTCATCAATCTGTTCTGTTTTCAGGACCGCATTGTATAAGGTTTTTGTACTGATCATAACCATCTGCTTAGTGATTACTATAAAATTAAAGCATCCATGTTAAGACACTGTTAAGAAAAGAATAATAACTGGAACCGGGTTTTTACCAAAGTAATCCTGATGTAATTAAATAAAATAAGGATACAATTCAAATTAGGTTTGTAACATTTAGAACAATTTATTCTCTAATTTTGAATTAGAATTTTTAAAAATCTTTATGAAACGTTTCCTCTTTATGGTTGCTATGGTGTTGACCCTCAGTGCCTGCGACAATACTAAAATGCAGTTGAGAGCCCCAGCTAAGGATGAAGCGAGCGCTTCAACAGCGGTTGCAAAAACTGATACGGTAAAAACTGATACAGTTGGTACAGATACCATTACTGCTGTGGGAAAACCCTAGTTGTTTTACGGGAATTGTAAAATAAATTTTCGGCACTGACATAGGGTTGTCATACGCCTGTTTAATTTTGCGTGATCAAAATTATAAAAATGAAAAATCAAATCATCCATTCATTTCCTGTAATAGGAATCACAGTTAGAACAAGCAATGCCGACGGAAGTGCTGCAAAAGATATTCCTGAACTTTGGGACAGGTTTTGGTCGGCCAATATTGCTGCACAAATTCCGGGAGTAATAAGTAATGATGTCTACAGCATCTACACAGCTTATGATGGCGATCATACCCAGCCTTATACTACATTGATCGGCTACCGGGTAGAAAATCTGGACCATATTCCGGAAGGATTATCCGGTCTCCTGATTGAAGGGGGGAGCTATCAGCAACGCAGTGTAAAAGGTAACTTATTAAAAGGTGTGGTATTCGATGCCTGGGTTGATATCTGGAATAGTGATATTCCCAGGGCATACACTTCAGACTTTGAGGTGTACGGAGAAAAAGCACAAAATCCTGAAGATGCTGTTGTGGACATTTACCTCTCCGTTAAGCTTTAATGTAAAAATGTTATTCATCGGGCTTTAAATAGCAGGTGGTTAAATATCTTTTTACTAAGTTTGAATATACTAACTCATTAATCTATGATAAAATTGAATAAGCCTGCAGGTATTGCTGTGGTTGCCGGAACCATCCTTTTTATGTCCGCATGTAACAGTCCAGGGGCTAAAACTACCGACCTTTATTCAGGTATTGTCCTTAAAAACATGGATACCACTGTAGCTCCGGGCAATAATTTTACTGAATACGTAAACGGCACATGGGTGAAGAACACCAAAATCCCCTCAGACAAAGCTTCTTTTGGGGCAATGGCCATTGTTAATGATAAAGCCCAGGATGATGTGAAGGCGATCATTGAGACCGCAGCAAAGGTTAAATCTAAGGATGGGTCTGAAGAACAAAAGATAGGTGATTTTTACGAGTCTTATATGAACATGAAAGTTCGTGATGCTATCGGGCTTGAACCGCTTGCTGCCGAATTTAAAAAGATCGATGCGCTTACCACAAATAAAGACCTTGCCGGTTATTTTGCCTATGCCAATAAATTGGGTTTTAAAATTCCTTTTAGCCTTGGGGTAATGGAAGATTTTAAAGATCCGAAAAAATATATGCTGTTCAGCTGGCAAGGTGGTTTGGGTTTGCCAGATCGTGATTACTATTTGCTTACTGATGCGAAGTCGAAAGAGATACGCAATAAATACATTCAGCATATAGAAAATATGCTGAACATTGCCGGAATACAGGATGCAAAAGCTATCGCAAAACAGGTTATGGCTTTGGAGACCCTGATGGCTTCCAAACAGATGAAAAAAGAAGATACCAGAAATATGGCGGCATTGTATAATAAGTATGCTGTTAAGGATCTGAATAAACTGCTGGTTGATTTTGACTGGAATAATTTGCTGCTTGAGGGGGGGATCAGGGGAGTAGACAGTTTGGTGGTTACACAGGTAGCCTATACCAAGGACCTGAATGCTATCCTTAAAAATACACCTATAGATACCTGGAAAAACTATTTGAAATGGGGAGTAATTACAGAGAGTGCAAGTATGTTGAATTCTGCCCTGGATCAGGAAAATTTTAACTTTTATGGTACAACATTAAGGGGTATCAAAGAACAGAAGCCGCAATGGCGCCGGGCTGTTGATGTGGTAAATGCAAACCTGGGTGAAATGGTAGGTAAGTTGTATGTGGAAAAACATTTTCCTGCAGAGGCTAAAGAGCGGATGGTAAAGTTGGTGGCCAATCTTTTAAAAGCGTATGAAGCCAGTATTAAAGAATTGGACTGGATGAGCCCTGAGACCAAAAAACAGGCTTTGATAAAAATTAACAAGTTCACTCCTAAAATTGGTTATCCGGATAAATGGAGAGATTATAGTGCATTAAAGGTGGTTAAAGGTGATCTTTATGGTAACAATGTACGTGCAACAGAATTTGAGTATAACCGGACCATAAACAAACTTGGTAAACCTGTAGACCGTTCTGAATGGGGGATGAACCCACAAACAGTAAATGCTTACTACAATCCGCCTATGAACGAAATTGTGTTTCCTGCAGCAATCTTACAGCCTCCTTTCTTTGATATGAAAGCAGATGATGCGGTAAATTATGGCGGTATAGGTGCTGTGATCGGGCACGAGATTGGTCATGGTTTTGACGATCAGGGCAGTACATTTGATGGGGATGGTGTGATGCGGAACTGGTGGACAAAGAAAGACAATGAAGAGTTTAAAAAGAGAACCAATGCACTGGTAGCACAATATAGTGCGTTTAAAGTGCTTCCTGACCTGAATGTAAATGGGAATTTTACGCTTGGCGAAAATATTGGTGACCTTGGTGGCTTAAGCATTGCATTGAGGGCTTATAAAGCAAGTTTAAATGGTAAGCCTGCACCTGTTATGGATGGTTTTACAGGTGAACAAAGGGTGTTTATTGGCTGGGGCCAAGCCTGGTTAAATAAATCTACAAATGAGGCTTTAAGAACACAAGTGGGGACAGACCCACATGCTCCGGCCACATTCAGGGTAAATGGGGTGGTAAGGAATATCCCGGAGTTTTATACTGCATTTAATGTAAAACCTACAGATTCTTTATATCTAGCTCCTGAAAAAAGAGTTAAAATCTGGTAAAAGATATGCTTTATGCTAAAAAAGCCTGTTCAAGGTAAATGAACAGGCTTTTTTAGCATACGAGGTATGAGCTGGTCATATTAACTGCTGATATAGCTCTCCAGCTGGGAAATGGTTTGCTTCTGGTCTTCAATAATAAACTTTACCACATCACCTATGGATACCATACCCAAAAGCTGCTGCTCCTGCATTACAGGTAAGTGTCTGATGTGTTTATCTGTCATAATACCCATACAAAAGTCTATGCCATCGGATGGAAGTACCGTGATGGGCTGGGCAGTCATGACTTCTTTTATAGCAGTTTCAGCCGAAGACTTTCCGTGCAGGATAATTTTTCTTGCATAATCCCGCTCTGTAAAAATTCCTACTAGGCGCTTACCGTCAAGAACCATCAAGGCACTAATGTTTTTTTCCATCATTACTTTTAAGGCATCTAAAACTGATGAGTTTTCTGTTACAGAGAAAATTTGGGCTGATTTGGTGCTGAGTAACTGCTGTACGGTTTTCATAAGCGATTCATATTTAAAAACACGAATTCTATCCATCTCTTCTCTTCCTTTGAACGAAATAGAAACGCAGATGAAATTTAATAAAAAAAAATGAATTTTAATAATCTTTCTGCAAAAACAATAATTTAAAGTATAGATAAAATTTCATCAACATATTTCCGGTCATTGGCCAGTCGTGGTACTTTGTGCTGCCCACCCAGCTTCCCTTTAGATTTTAACCAGTTATAGAATGTATTGGAAGGTGCATTGTGCACTTTAGGTCTACGCAACGCAAGGTCTTTAAAACGTTTGGCATCATAATCAGAATTTACTTCTCTCAGTGTCTGATCTAAAACATCTATAAATCTTTCAAAATCATTGGGCTGCTGGTCAAATTCAATGATCCATTCATGGCCGCCAACTTCTTCGCCTTTAAAGTAGATAGGACAGGCCGTATAATCTTTAAAAACAGCCCCTGTTTCAGTGCAGGCTTTGCAAATGGCCTGTTCGGCATTGTCAATAATAACTTCTTCGCCAAAAGCATTGATAAAATGTTTGGTACGGCCGGTAATTTTTATCCGGTAAGGAAAAAGACTGGTAAACTGGACGGTATCCCCAATCATATAACGCCATAAACCTCCATTGGTAGAAATGATAATGGCATAATTCTTATTCAGTTCAACTTCTTCCAGCGATAAGGTCCGTGGATGCTCAGTCTCTATATGCTCAAGAGGAAGAAATTCATAATAAATTCCGTAATCCAGCATCAACAGCATTTCATCCGAGTTTACCTCGTCCTGTATGCCAAAAAAACCTTCTGATGCATTGTATGTCTCCAAATAATACATTTCATCTGAAGGTATAAGTTCCTGGAACTGTTCTCTGTAAGGCTTAAAATTAACTGCGCCATGAATGTACAGCTCCAGGTTGGGCCATACTTCAAGCAAATGCCTTTTTCCTGTTATTTCTAAAACTTTTTTTGCCAGTACAATGGTCCAGGTAGGCACACCAGCAATATTGGTTACATTCTCCTTAATCGTTGCTTCAGCCATTTTTTCCATCTTCTCCTCGTAATTATCCATCAGGGCGATAGAAATATTTGGGGTACGGTAATATTCGGCCCATACCGGCAGGTTTTTGATCAGTACTGCCGAAAGATCTCCGTAGAAGGAGTCTTCATTCAGCTGGTTGATCTGATGGCTTCCCCCAAGTACCAGGCCCTTCCCGGTCAGGATCTGGTTATCGGGTCTGTTGTTACAAAAGATAGACAGCATGTCTTTACCCCCTTTAAAGTGACATTCCTGTAAAGATTCTTCAGATACAGGGATAAATTTACTCCTGTCGCTTGTTGTTCCGGATGACTTGGCGAACCATTTGATCTCTGAAGACCAAAGGATATTTTGTTCACCTTTAAGCATGCGCTCTATGTAAGGCTTTAAAGTATCATAGTTTTGAATGGGTACCCTTTCTTTAAACTGCTGTGGAGAAAGGATGGACTGATAATCATACTTCATTCCCCATTCTGTATATTCTGCGCTGGATATCAGTTTGTGAAACCATTCTTCCTGCACATCGTGCGGGTATTTCATAAAAAGCTCGATCTGGTGAACGCGCTTTTTCATATACCAGGTAAAAATTGAATTTACAATTGCCATCTGTGGGTTTTTGAATAAGGACTATAATTGTTTTTTGCGCAATACGAAATTCGAACCAAGATAAACTCTTCTCACCATCTCATTGGCCGCAAGTACCTCTGGCGTGCCCGATTCCAGTATTTTACCTTCAAAAAGCAGATATGCCCTGTCGGTAATAGACAAGGTTTCCTGAACATTATGGTCTGTAATCAATATTCCAATATTTTTTTGTTTAAGCTTAGCTACAATGGTCTGGATTTCTTCAACAGCAATGGGGTCTACTCCTGCAAAAGGTTCATCCAATAAAATGAAATTCGGGCTTGCAGCCAGGGCCCTCGCAATTTCCGTCCTTCGCCGTTCTCCACCAGACAGCAAATCACCCCTGTTTTTACGTACTTTATGCAAGCTAAATTCTGTAATCAGTTCTTCCAGTTTTTCATGGCGCTCCTCCCTGTTCATTTTTGTCATTTCTAAAATGGCCATGATGTTGTCCTCAACCGAAAGCTTCCTAAATACCGATGCTTCCTGAGCAAGGTATCCTATGCCTTTCTGGGCCCTGCGGTACATAGGGTCTTTGGTGATATCCTGTTCATCCAAAAAAATGGTACCCTCATTGGGTTTGATCAGGCCGACAATCATATAAAAAGATGTTGTCTTACCTGCACCATTAGGTCCCAGCAAACCCACAATTTCACCCTGACTTACACTAAATGACACATCGTTAACAACTGTTCGCTGCTTATATTTTTTGATGAGATGTTCAGCTCTTAATATCATTTATAATTACGATTTGCGATTTCTTATCATTATAGATTTACTCAATTCAGTTTGATCTCTTTAATATTTAACTGTAAACGCTTTTGCGCTTTCCATATATTTTCTTCAATTGTATAACAAACAGAAAAAGGCTGGTTTGGTTGTAACAGTTGTTCATATTCTTCAGCCATTCCAAAAGCTATGCATTCAAAAATAGATGAATTTTGTTGTTTTATAGCTAATTTTAAATGTTTTGTGCCTACAACATAAGGTTTGCTGGCTAGAAATACTTCATGGCTCACAAATACAGGGGCCATATTGTGTGGGCCAAAAGGGGCCATTTGAGCAATAATGCGCTGAAATTTTCCATCTATCTGCCTTAACCGGATCTCGTTGTCTATACTGATTTCGGGACAAAGCAGGTCTTCCGTAATGGTTGCAGCAACTATGTTTTCGAAACGTTCTGTGAAAAAACCGATATCTTCAGCTTTTATGGTTAATCCGGCTGCAAATTTATGTCCGCCAAATTGTACCAGCAGATCTTCGCAGCCCAGTAGTGCCTCATAGAGGTCAAATCCTGCTACAGAACGTGCAGATCCGGTTAACAGACCATTCGATTTGGTAAGTACGACTGTAGGACGATAATATTTTTCTGTCAGCCTCGAGGCCACAATACCAATTACCCCCTTATTCCAGCTTTCATGGTAAACAACGGTTGTTTTTTTATTGATGAGGATTTCACATTCAGCTATCAATGCCAGGGCTTCGGCAGTCATGTTCTGGTCCGAAGTTTTGCGTTCTGTATTTTGAAGGTTGATCAGTAAACTCTGTTCCTGTGCCAGATTATCCTCCGTACAGAGCAACATTTTTACTGCCTGGTTGGCATGATCCATCCTTCCGGCAGCATTAATACGTGGGGCAAGTGTAAATACCACGTCGGTAAGGGTGTAATCTTTGTTTTTTCCTGATATGTCCATCAATGCCTTGAGCCCTATACAGGGATTGCTGTTCAGCTTAATCAGGCCGTGATAAGCCAGTATCCGGTTTTCATCTTCTATCGGGACAATGTCGGCCGCAATACTTACCATCACCAGGTCCAGGTAACGCTCATACTGCTCCTGAGGTAGGCGATGCTGCAGGCAGTAAGCCTGTGCCAGTTTAAATCCAATACCACAACCAGCCAGCTCTTTAAAAGGGTAGGGGCAATCCTTCCGTTTTGGATCAAGTATGGCCACTGCAGCCGGTAATACCTCACCAGGTAAATGATGGTCACAGATGATAAAATCGATATTCAGACTATTGGCATAAGCTATTTTATCTGTTGATTTTATCCCACAGTCAAGCGCAATAATTAAGCTGATGCCATTTGCATTTGCATAATCAATCCCTGCTGTAGAAATGCCATAACCTTCTTTATGTCTGTCCGGAATATAATAGCCTATCTGATCTGTAAACTGGCTAAAGAAACTAAAGGCAAGGGCTACAGATGTGGTCCCGTCTACATCATAATCGCCATAAACCAATATCTTTTCGCGACTGTTAATGGCCTTATCAATACGTTCAATAGCTTTGTCCATGTCCTTCATTAAAAAAGGATCGTGTAACCTGCCCATGTCCGGTCTGAAATATTGCCTTGCCTCTTCGAAAGAGGAAATACCCCTTTGTACCAGTATCTGGGCCAAACTGCTGTCTATGTTTAATTGTTGTGCAAGCAGCGCTGTTGTCTCTTTATTGCCCTGTAAAGCCTGCACCCATCTTTTCTTCATCTAATTATAATTCTATTACTTCATGCAGGTTCCATATCTTTGCAATGATTCGTAAATATATCATTTATTAAATAACTACGCCATTGCAAGTTTTCACTTTATACGAAGGGTCTTATTCTGTAGCTGCCGATAAAAAGTTTATTCCTTTTAACCCGGAAACAGATGATCCAAAAAGCAGACCAGCTTCTTTATTTATCCATATTCAGCCTTTTCTTGTGCAGTTAAAAGATTCACTGATTTTATTTGATACCGGATTGGGGTATAGCAATGAGGAAGGACAGCTCATCCTGCATGAAAATATAAGAAAGGCAGGTTTTGATCCGGAAGCTATAAATATGGTGCTCATGTCGCACCTGCATTTTGATCATTCAGGTGGTATGGTCCATCATCGGGCAGAAAAAATGGGACTTAGCTTTCCCAATGCCAGTTATGTGATACAAAGGGGAGAATGGGAAAGTGCATTTACAAATCCATCTTCTTCTTATAAAACGGAAATATTTGAATTCCTGCAACGCAATGCACAACTCATTTTTATTGAAGGCTCGGGGCAGTTGACACCCGAGATCAATTATGAACTGACAGGTGCCCATACCCCATTTCACCAGGTTTTTTTATTGGATGACGGGGTCGATAAAGTGTTTTTTGGTGGTGACGTTTTACCTGAGCCCGAAGAACTTTTAAGAAAGTTTATCGCCAAATATGATTTTGATGGCAGAAAGGCAATGGAATTAAGAGAAGAGTTTGGTAAGAAGGCTGCGGCCGAAAACTGGAACTGCCTGTTCTATCATGCCAAAACAAAGGCATCTGGCCATGTAAGTTTAACAGCTGAAGGACAGTTTAAGATCACTTAGTTTTTTATTGCTCCAGCAATTTAAAAAGCTCTATTAATCTCTCTATAGATAGAGGTTTGGAGATAAAACCCTTCACTTTTGCATAAGTTTTTGCCTTTTCTATGTCGTTTTCATAAACCGAAGAAGACAGCATATACATGTCTACCCTTTGCGTGATGTTCAGCTCTTCATAGGTTTCCAGAAACTCCCAGCCATTTAAAACCGGCATATTAATGTCAATAAGGATCAGATGAGGGAAGGTTTCCTGACCCATTGTGGCCTTTAAATGATCAATGGCCAATAAACCATTTGCCTTGGATACCATATTAACGTTGTATCCCGTTTTTTCAACAATCTTTTTGATAATGAAGATGTTGATGTCATCATCATCAATAACGAGAAGGTTAATTCTATTGTCCATCATAAGGGTTACCTGGCTTATGCCAGCATATTTGCTGCTGATATAAAGTTATGAAATATGTCTGTAAATATTTTAAAGGATAAACATTTATTTTATTAATAAAAAAAGCCATTACAGAGAATGGCTTTTTAATGTTTTAATATAAGTTTTATTTTTTTGCAAACAGTTTGATAGAAAGTTCAAAGTCATCATAAATCATTTTGTCGCCTATATCTGGAAACATACCTTTAGACCTGAATTTAATACCGAATTTAGTTCTGTCAACAACAATCTTATCTGCCGTTGCGGTTACAGAGCCATCTGCATTCCACACTACTGCTGCAGGGAAGGTAACAGGGTTTGTAATTCCTTTTATGGTAAGATCTCCTGTTACATTTACCTGGTTTCCAGTTCCGGAAGTGACTTTTTTGATCACAAAAGTAGAAGTAGCGAACTTATCGACACCAAAAAAATCATCAGCTTTTAAGTGACCTTCAAGTTTTGCGCTTTTATCGGCATCCTTTATAGTAGCCATATTGATTACAAAATTTCCACCGTTAAGCTTTTTCCCTTCAAACTGTAAACTGCCCGACTGCAGGTTGACAGTTCCATTATGGCCACCGGTTACCTTTTTGGCAGCCCAGGTTAGTGTCGATTTTTCCAGGTCAACTTTATAGATGACAGGTTTTACTAAGGGCGCTATAAAAGCCGAGGAAGTGATTACTATAAGCAGTAATGCCAATGCGCTGAGTTTTAATTTCATCTTTTTATGTTTTTGATGCAATATATGTTTTTTGATGTATTTATGCTACCGGCTCTTCCATGTAACTTTCAATAGGCGGACATGCACAAACCAGCGACCTGTCGCCATAAGAATCATTCACCCTGCCTACGGATGGCCAGAACTTATATGCAGCAACATAAGGCAAAGGAAATGCAGCTGTTTGCCTGCTGTAAGCATGGTCCCATTCGTCGCCCGTTACTATGGCGGCAGTATGGGGTGCATTTTTTAATGGATTATCTGTTTTGTCCAGTTCACCGTGTTCAACTGCGGCAACTTCTTTTCTGATAGCGATCAATGCATCACAGAAACGGTCAAGCTCATGTTTAGGCTCACTTTCTGTTGGCTCAATCATCAGAGTGCCTGCAACCGGGAAAGAAACTGTGGGTGCATGGAAGCCATAGTCCATCAAACGTTTGGCAATGTCAACTACTTCAATTCCGTAACTCTTAAAGCCTCTACAGTCCAAAATCATCTCGTGTGCACAGCGTCCGTTTGCACCTGAGTATAAAACAGGATAATGCTGTTCCAAACGTGCTTTCATGTAATTGGCGTTTAAAATGGCATATCTGGTGGCATTTGTCAGTCCATCAGTACCCATCATGGCAATATAGGCGTGAGAAATAACAAGGATCGAGGCAGAGCCCCAGGGAGCAGAAGACACGGCATGAATAGATTTTTCATTATTGATGTCTACCACAGCATGACCAGGAAGGTAAGGAACAAGATGTTTGGCTACACCAATCGGGCCCATACCGGGCCCACCACCGCCATGGGGGATGCAGAAGGTTTTATGTAAGTTTAAATGACAAACGTCAGCACCGATATTGCCAGGGCTTGTTAGTCCGACCTGAGCATTCATATTGGCCCCATCCATATAAACCTGACCGCCATTTGCATGGATAATGTTACAGATGTCAACAATGCTTTCCTCAAATACACCATGTGTAGAAGGGTAGGTCACCATCAGGCAGGATAGATTGGCCGCATGTTCTTCAGCTTTTGCTTTTAGATCATCTACATCAATATTCCCGTTTTCCAGTGATTTAACAATTATAATCTTCATTCCTGCCATTGCAGCAGAAGCCGGATTGGTACCGTGTGCAGACGAAGGGATTAGGGCAATGTTACGGTGCGCATCGCCGCGGTCATTATGGTAAGCCCTGATCACCATTAAGCCCGCATATTCGCCCTGAGCGCCTGCATTTGGCTGTAAACTCATGGCTGCAAACCCTGTAATTTCACTTAACCATTTGTCCAGTTCATTAAATATGGTATAATAACCTAAAACCTGATCGGCGGGTGCAAATGGATGGATCTTGCCGAATTCCGGCCAGGTTACCGGGATCATTTCCGTTGTTGCATTTAATTTCATGGTACATGAACCTAAGGCAATCATAGAATGACAAAGAGAAAGATCTTTGGTTTCCAGCGATTTGATATAACGCAGCATCTCATGTTCAGAGTGGTGTGCGTTAAAGATCGGATGTGTTAAATACGTGGATTTACGCTGCAGTGCTGCAGGAATAACGGTAACCAGGTTTTTGTCATCAGCCAGTTCAACCGTATCAGCGGCAATGGCCTTTACTTTTGAAAAGATCCTGGTCAGCAGTTTAATGTCCTCAAAAGAAGTGGTCTCATCCAAAGCAATGGTAACTATACCACCTTTATAGTGCAGGTTGATCTCATTATCGATGCATTCCCTGTGGATAGAGTCTGCCAGATTACCTAAATCCAACTGTATAGTATCAAAATAAGCTTTGTTCAGTTGTTTATAGCCTATTTTTTCTAAAGATTTAGCTAAGGTAACTGCAAGGCCATGGGTACGTTCGGCAATTAGTTTTAAGCCTTTTGGTCCGTGATAAACCGCATAAAAGCCAGCCATAATAGCTAAAAGTGCCTGGGCGGTACAAATGTTGGAAGTAGCTTTGTCCCTGCGGATGTGTTGTTCCCTGGTTTGTAAAGCCATACGTAAAGCATAATTGTTATTGCTGTCTATGGTTACACCAATGATACGGCCTGGTATAGCGCGTTTATATTCATCTTTTGTTGCAAAATAAGCTGCATGAGGGCCACCAAAGCCCATTGGTACGCCAAAGCGTTGGGTAGTGCCTACCACTACATCAGCGCCCCATTCTCCCGGAGGTGTCAATAGGGTAAGGCTCAGCAGGTCGGCCACAACTGTTACTTTAACATTTTTATCATGTGCTTTTTGTGCAAAACCGGTATAATCAAATACCTCACCGTTACCGGCAGGATACTGGATAATGGCGCCAAAAAAATCTTCATTAAGCTCAAAAGACTGGTGGTCACCAATTACCAGTTCAATACCATAAGGATTGGCCCTTGTTTTTAAAATATCTATGGTTTGCGGGAACAACAGTTCAGATACAAAGAACTTTGTTGCCTGCTGGTTTTTTTTCAAGCTGTACTGCATAAACATGGCTTCTGCAGCAGCAGTACCTTCATCAAGCAAAGATGCATTTGCAATCTCCATTCCGGTAAGGTCAATCACCATAGTCTGGAAATTTAACAAGGCCTGTAAACGGCCCTGGGCAATCTCGGCCTGATAGGGTGTATATTGGGTATACCAGCCCGGATTTTCCATTACATTCCGCAATATTACCCCCGGAGTAATGGTGTCATAATAGCCCTGGCCTATATAAGATTTGAAAACTTTATTTAAAGAAGCTGTTTGTTTTAAAGCTGCAAGATAATCTGTTTCAGATTTAGCTTTTGGCAAATCCAAAGGTTGTTTTAACCTGATTTTTTGAGGAACAGTTTGTTCAATCAGTTCCTCAACAGAGCCTAGCCCAATCGTGTGTAACATTGCATTGGTATCCTGTGTGTTGGGTGCAATGTGACGGTTTTTAAAGTCCTCTTTGTAATGAATATCTAAGCTCATGATTCTATGAATAAAAAAGTTGCGCAAAGGTAATAAAAAATACCCTTAGCTTCAGTTAAAAAGGCTGCATAAACTTTTAATAAAGTACTGTTTATTCTCCGGTAACCGCCCAGCCCGATTCTTTTTTATACTTCAGTTTATAGGTTTTGGTAATGAAATTGCTGCCCGTATTTTTATCCTTGTAAAAAACAGTAAAAGCATTTTTTACCTTTTTGAGCATTACCGTTACCTTTGCTGTTTTGTTGCTGCTTTTATCCAGGCTAACCGCTCTGTCTTCATCGGGTGCATATTCAATTACCTTAATTGTTGCCCTGTTCTGTTCCTGTTTCAGCACAAAAGGTTTCGACTTATCGGTTAAACTGATCAGGTATACATAAGAGCTGTCTTTTGACAGGAATTTCTTTTTTTGATCCTGTAGTTCCATCTCTACAAAGCCCTTGTCCTGCAGTTCTTTGTATCTGGCCAGCTCTGCTTTGTCATTTTTACTTTTAAATTTTATCTCGCCCAGCTCCAGTCGGCCGGTTTCATAAACCGGATTCAGTTTCAGGTAAGCTGTAACAATAGCTGTTGCTGCACTTTGATCTAATACTGCATTGTTGCTGCAGGCTGTCATAAAAACAATAAACAGCAGGCATAAGGAGGCGATTCTCTTCATAGGTTTAGTTGTGTTTTAACTGCTTTAAATACATTTGTATAGTGTTTTCAAGGCCTAAGTAAAGTGCATCACTAATCAGGGCATGGCCTATGCTTACTTCCAGCAAACCAGGAATACTTTCTGCAAAGTATTTCAGGTTGTGCAGGTCAAGATCATGTCCGGCATTAATACCCAGACCAAGTTCATGGGCCTTGTGTGCTGCAGCAACGTAAGGTAAAACGGCTTTTTCCCTGTTGTCGTAATAGTTATGTGCATAAGCTTCTGTGTACAGCTCAATCCGGTCTGTACCGGTTAAAACCGCTGCTTCAACCATTTCAACCACAGGGTCAACAAAAATAGATACCCTGATGCCTTCCGCTTTAAACAGCCCGACCATCTCTTTCAGGTAAGCGGCATGTTTGATGGTATCCCAGCCATGATTGGAGGTAAGCTGTCCTTCTGCGTCAGGTACTAAAGTAACCTGTGCAGGCTTATTGGCCAGTACCAGCTCTATAAACTTCTGCTCCCTGCAATTGCCCTCAATATTAAATTCTGTAGCAATTACAGCCTTTAAATCAAAAACGTCCTGGTAACGGATATGTCTTTCATCCGGACGGGGATGCACTGTTATGCCCTCAGCACCAAAGCGTTCACAGTCTAATGCTACTTTTACCAGATCCGGATTATTGCCGCCGCGGCTATTGCGAAGCGTAGCTATTTTATTGATATTTACAGATAGATGTGCCATGCACAAATATAAAATAAATAACCTATGTCGATACGATCTCTATTTGTTTTTATAGCCCTTCTGAGTATTTGTAGCCTAACCTATGCCCGGCAGGATACCAATGCTTTTAAAGGTTATCCTGTCATTGCACATGCAGATACCTTATTCCATATAAAAAATAAGCTTGGCTCTTTATCCGCCCAGGAGAGGGCCGAGAGAACCTCTGCAAAAGTGGAAGCCCTGGCAGAAGACCTGCTTTTTGTAGCTGATTCTTTAGTCACAGAAGATGATTCAACCCTTGTGTCGATTAGCTATAAAGGTAATGTGCTCCTGAGTTTATCGAAAGCTGATGCAGATTCCGTAAAAATGGATAGACAGGTAATGGTTAAGGCTTACCAGGAAATTATACTCAATAATATCCATAAGTATAAGAAGGATACAGATCTGACAGAATTGTTAAAGCGTGGGGCATTAGGTATCCTGATCATCTCTATTCTGGGCATATGTATATTTTTCCTGAATAAATATTCAAACCGTTTCAATGCCTGGCTCCGGGTAAAGCTGCATCAAAGGATTGCAGGCCTTAAAATTAAAAATTATGAGCTGATTAGCGGTAAGGACGAGCTGCTGCTGATCCGAAAGGTACTTAACCTGGTTAAGATACTTGTGATATTTATTCTTGTTTACCTGACGCTGCCTATCGTATTCCGCCTTTTTCCTTGGACAAAACCCTGGAGTGATAGTCTGATTGGTTTTGTGCTTAACCCCCTGAAAAATATATTCAGCGGAATTATTGCCTTTATCCCCGACCTGATTACAATAGCAGTTATTGTGTTTGTATTTCACTACATTAAAAAAGCAATTAAATTTCTGGCAAATGAGATTGAAGCGGAGAAACTTAAGATCAATGGCTTTTATGCCGATTGGGCAAAGCCAACCTTTAACATTGTCAGGCTTGTATTAAATGCGTTTATGCTGGTGGTGATATGGCCATTTATCCCGGGCTCAGATTCGGGTATATTTAAAGGTGTTTCTGTATTTTTAGGATTGCTCATCTCTTTTGGTTCTTCGTCTGCCATCAGCAATGGTGTGGCCGGTATGGTCATTACCTATATGCGGCCTTTTAAGTTAGGTGATATTGTGAAGATTGGTGATACAACGGGTACTGTACTGGAAAAATCACTGTTGGTCACGCGTATCTTAACTTTTAAAAATGAGGTCATTACCATTCCCAATAGTGCTATATTAAATGGGAACACAGTAAATTACAGTAGTATGGCCAGTCAGAATGAGTTGATTATCCACACATCTGTTACCCTTGGCTACGATCTTCCCTGGGCACAAATTCATGAACTGTTAATTGCTGCGGCTTTGGCTTCTGAAGGGGTAATCAAGGAAAAAGCGCCGTTTGTATTACAAACCAGCCTTGAAGACTGGTATGTATCCTATGAACTGAATGTTTATATCAATAATCCACAGAAAATGCCCCGTATCTATTCGGAGCTCCATAAGCAAATTCATATCGCTTTTGATGCTGCAGGTGTAGAAATCATGTCGCCGCATTACCAGGCCATTAGGGATGGGAATGCAAGTACTGTTTCCCCCATTAAGGTGTCTTAATCAACTATCATTATGAAAAGGTTTTTTAATCGTGTTTTAAAATGGACCTGCATCATCTGTTTATGGTGGGGTATCACCTCAACTGCGGGGGCGCAAATTACAGTTGCCGGCTATAAACGCTACTTTGCCGTAATTAAATATGAAAACAAAGATCAACTGGTATTGCGTAAATTTAAAAAGGACGATGCTGAATCTTTTCTGATTGTTGATCCGGCGGTACTTAGCACCCAAGTTATTCCTGTTGGTAACCTTAGCCCAAAAGTGCTGAGCTGGCAGGATGTCCTTTCTTATTTTAAAGATAGCCCTTATGTTAAAACCATAAAAGATGCTGCCCGATTATCCGGCAGTTTACAGGATGCAGGAATTATTCATGGATTTCCTAAAGAAAAGGGGATAATATTAACGATAGACCTTTGCCCATCGCATAAACCACTCGACAGGGTCATTTTTACCTCATTGATCACAGAGTTTCAGCGAACAGAAAAGCCAGTCCCGATCGCGATCTCAATTAGCGGGCGATGGATGCTTACCCATAGCAGCGATTTGAAATGGTTAAAGGAGCTGGTGTCCTCCGGAGATATTTTGATTACATGGGTAAATCATTCTTACAATCACCGGGTGAGTGCCAAAGCCCCACTTAAAACCAATTTCCTGCTGGAGCCGGGTACAGATCTTGATTTTGAGATACTGGGTACAGAAATAGCCATGATCCAGCAAGGTTTAATGCCCTCTGTTTTCTTTCGTTTTCCCGGACTGGTCTCAGATTCACAGGCGGTGGCCAAATTGCTTACTTATGGTCTTATTCCGGTAGGGAGCGATGCCTGGCTGGCAAAAGGGCAATCTGCCAAAGCCGGTAGTATTGTCCTCATCCATGGTAATGGCAATGAAGAACTTGGTGTTAAAGATTTTATCCTGCTATTGAAGGATAAACAATTACAGGTTCAAGGAAAGCAGTGGATGATGTATGACCTGAGACAAAGCGTGGAAGAAGAATTCGGTCAGTAAAATTATACCGCATACCGCATAAAAAAGGGGAGTAGTCCAAATGGACTGCTCCCCTTCTATTGTATCCCGGGAATCACAAATCTCACTACGAAGTAGCGACGAGACAATCCCCGATCGTAGATCAGATTAGTATCTGTAAGCTTCCGGTTTAAACGGACCTTCAACAGGAACACCAATGTAATCAGCCTGGTGCTGATCTAAAACATCCAGTTCCACACCAATTTTAGCCAGATGTAAACGGGCAACCTTCTCATCTAAATATTTAGGAAGTACATATACTTTGTTCTCATATTTATCTGTGTTGGTCCAAAGTTCCAACTGGGCTAAAGTCTGGTTGGTAAAAGAGTTAGACATGACAAAGCTTGGGTGACCAGTTGCGCAACCTAAGTTTACCAAACGGCCTTCAGCCAATAAAATGATGTCTTTGCCATCAATGGTATATTTATCAACCTGAGGTTTGATCTCTACTTTAGTATCACCGTAGTTTTTGTTTAACCAGGCCACGTCAATCTCATTGTCAAAGTGACCAATGTTACAAACGATAGCTTTGTCTTTCATGGCTTTGAAGTGTTCAGCACGTACAATATCACAGTTACCGGTAGTGGTCACAATGATGTCAGCCTCTTTAACTGCTGTAGCAAATTTCTTTACTTCATAACCTTCCATTGCTGCCTGTAATGCACAGATCGGATCAATTTCTGAAACAATCACACGTACACCCTGAGAGCTTAAAGATTCTGCAGAACCTTTACCTACATCGCCATAACCTGCAACAACAGCCACTTTGCCAGCCATCATTACGTCAGTTGCACGACGGATCGCATCAACCAGCGACTCGCGGCAGCCGTATTTATTGTCAAATTTAGATTTGGTAACAGAATCGTTTACATTGATGGCAGGTAAATGTAAAGTGCCATTTTTCATGCGCTCATATAAACGGTGTACACCTGTAGTGGTTTCTTCAGATAAACCTTTAATGTCGGCAATCAGTTCAGGGAACCTGTCGAACACCATATTGGTCAAATCACCACCATCATCAAGGATCATGTTTAAAGGTTTGCGCTCAGGACCAAAGTGTAAAGTTTGCTCAATACACCAGTCAAAGCTTTCTTCGTCCAAGCCTTTCCATGCATAAACCTGGATACCTGCAGCGGCAATAGCAGCAGCAGCGTGATCCTGGGTAGAGAAGATGTTACATGATGACCAGGTCACTTCTGCTCCAAGTTCTACCAATGTTTCAATTAAAACCGCAGTCTGGATGGTCATGTGTAAGCATCCTGCAATGCGGGCACCTTTTAAAGGTTTTGATGGTCCGAATTCTTCACGCAATGACATTAATCCGGGCATTTCTGCCTCTGCCAGTCCGATCTCTTTGCGGCCCCATTCTGCCAGTGAAATGTCCTTAACCTTGTAAGGAACGTAAGTTGTCTCTACTGATGACATATTTTCTTATTTAAATGAACTGCAAATTTACAGCATTTGCTTGTCAATAACAAAAAAGCATTATCATTATATAGTGCTGAAGTCAAAGGATTAATTGTCTATGGACTAGCTTTTTTTACGGCAAGTAACACAGGTATGATTTTGGTCGATCCCCCATATTATGTAAATATTTAGAAAATATTTTTTTTTTACAGAATGTAAGACTACTTTTGTATCAGTTCATTCTTCATTCGAAGAAAGGAAATCGAAAAGCGCATAACCTAGAAGTTGTGCGCTTTTTGCTTTATAAAATATCAGGTAGTCTTCTTTTTCGATATTTTGATCCAAATTTATCTCTTTTGGCGTCTTTTCCAGTGACGTGGTAAGCACTAAGTAAGTAATACGCATCGATTTCTCTAAGGGGTTCCAGGACTACCACATATTTTTCTTCAACATCATAAATGTAAGTACGAAATCCATCTGGCTCTTCTACAGAGAATATTAACATATTATCTGGCTTTCTTTCTTCGATATGATACTTCAGCCAATGTAAACGGCATGATCTGTCTGGATCATATTCTCTTGCTCTTGTGGTTTTGCAAACCATTACGGTTGTAAGGTGAGTAAATAATGTTTGCATTTCTATAACTCCATCTTTGGGTGTAGGGGTGATTGGCCTATTCCTGAAACAAAAATTCGGATGATTTGCTATGTCTCTGTTAAATATACCCATTAATGAAGCAGATCGTTGATATGCATTAAGCGCATGTATATCAAGTAATGCGTTATATATTTTTATCAAGTTAAGAGGCATTTTTAATGAAATCAATGATGAATAGGTTGAAATTATTTAAATAATTAGTTTGCATTAGATCATCAGAGATTCGTTGTCGAATCTTCTCGATTATCTGCATCTTTGCCTCATTAGCGTGAAGTTTGTCGTTGTGCAAATAAGAAACGGCTCCCATAAAGAAGTCCGTTAACTGCATTAATATACTTTCATGAGATCTAATATTCTGAACATTTCGAAAAACACCATATTTAGTATTGAGTATTTCCATTAGCTTTCTAACCTTTCTAGCACTTAAGCTGTCTTTAATGTCTAGGTATACATTGTAATTATAGGAAGTATCAATGTTATGATTAAGAAGATAGTAATACATGGTGTAATAAAAATCATCATAACTCTTACCGTGCGCCTGATAGTCTATTTTTGATTTTAATATTGCAATTGTCCTAAATTTTAATTGAGTCTTAAAAAAGTAATCAACGAGGTCAGAGTAAAAATGTATTTTTGACTTCGAAACGGATGTCCACTTAATCTCTGCATAAAAATTATGTTTCCTTTTTAATTCCCTTACCGCTTCAGTATGAAGTTTGGTTTGATTATAGGGACATTTTATTGAACCTAAGAATAAATACTTTTTGTGATCATTTTCAATATGACAGCTTTCATCGCAATATAGATTGTAAGTTTCTTTCATTTTTAATTCTTTAGGAAGAGAGCAGTTTAGATTTGGTTTTACAATAATATACATAAGTTGCTGAATTCGAAATATAAGTGCTAGTCATCTTTTTATAGAATTTATTGGGATAAGTCTCGCTGATGTATCAAACTCTGATCATTTATGTAAATTAGCCCTCATGGATATAAATAATTTTGGCCCGTTCGATAGCAAAGTCTGGGGAACTTTTTTTGATTGTACCATGGTAGTTGTCACAAGCTTTACACTTATTTACCTAATAAAGACATTTAAAGCTCAGTCTTCTTCGTTAAGCATACAACAAAAAACGCTTGAATCACAACTTGCAGTTCAGAAAGCTCAGCAACTAGCCACCGAAATTGAACAAAGACGTTTTGAATCTGAAATTCGACCTGACGTAAAAATAGAGGCATCGTTCATGACGGACAAAATTAATATAACTCTGACTCCTATAAATCGGGCCTTGCGTTATCTTACATACAAGATATCTCAGGTATCAGCCGGTATTACTGATTGTAGTAACATAGTAAATCAACCCCCGTCAACTTATGTCTTAAATAGCAAGATAAATTTAGGGTACTTATGGGATCGTAAAATTGAAGATCCGCTTTTATTTTCTATTGATTTAACGTTTCAGGATGAAATGGACAATAAATATGAACTAAAAATTGGGGTCGGAAAAGACGGAAGTGTTTTGAAAATGGGCCCTCGTAAGGCGAAAACAATATAAAAGGTAATCCTTTCGTATTCTTTTTATTTTACAAATTTGAATCATATAATTTATTCTAAACCGACAGCCAGGGTCGGCCAGGTTTTTCTTATCAATTTAATAATGATTTTTTGATGAAGATGGAAAAACTTGGCAAAATTGAAAAGCCGTTCGAGTTAAAAGGCGTAAGGTAATACAACATCTATTGTGGATACCGTAAACCTGGATATGATAACATCTAACCAAAATAATTTAACAGTAAAAAACTTACATAATCCGTTGGCACTTTGACGCAACAAAGAATTTTCAAACGGGATGCAATGGTAAATTGTATCCCTTTTTTAATTACTTGTTAAAATTCCCCAGATAAGTACTATTAGCTATCCGGGTTCTGTTTTCCGCTATAAAAGAAATATAAACCTCCATATATTCACTAAGTAAATCGGGCTGCAGGTTCAGCACATCTTCACAGCCCGATCTTTTTGCACCATATAAATTAAATACAGCCTTTTTTAGCTTTGGGAAATAAGCCATCAGCATCACCTGGTCATTTCCGAAGGGCCAGGCAAATTCGGTAGGGCAGAGCCAGGTAAATTTCAGCCCTTCCGGTAGCTGTTCAACCTCTGGGCTTATGGCGCCTGTAAGGCTACCCTGAGTAAGCAATACCGATGGATAATCCATTTCAATACTGGGGTAAATGCCCTGCAATGCTTGCTTTTTGTTATGAGAAACGGCCATATTGTAAGCCCCTTTGTTTGTGCCTTTCGCTTTTAATTTAAACCCGACATTCACAAATTCGATAACTGGCTTTAAAAAGCTGTTTATTACGGTTATTTGCTGCCTGCAGCTCAATTGTTTTTCTGTGGGTGGTTTGGTTATCTTGCCAACAGTACGCACCACCTGTTTACCATTAATTTCATAAAATACAAGGTTTCCTATTTTACCACTGTAATTACCTGCTATTCCATTTTTTAAAGTTCCCATTTTATTAATTTTTAAATTGTTCCCAAATAAACACTGTCACTAACCACTTTCTCATCAGCACTCGTAAAACTCATAAACACATGCATGTCATAACCTGTCAAGTCCTGTGGTATGCCCATACTGTAGCCCAGCATTAATCTTTCGGTAGCACTTACCTTTATTACAAAAGCATTTTTGCCAGGGCAATACACCAAAAAGCTGGCCCTGTCTGTGTGTTGGCTAAATTGATGCTGCACATCTGGCTGCCAGTTAATCACTATAGCATTAGTTCCTAAACTAACTGAAGGGCTATTTGGCCCGGCCAAACTACCTTTACTAAAAACCAGCTTGCTGTAATCAATGCCGTAATCTGGCGAAGTCCCCGTAATAATGTGTTTAAAGTTGTATTTCACTGCTGCATTAAAGCTGTTCTTTTTACCATCAGGGTCTCTGAACCCTATAGCTATTAAGCGTTTTAACCATTTCAAAAAGCCAAAAACCAATTCAAACTTTAGCTGCTGGTCTATTTGCGCTGCTGTTCGTGGTTTTGTAGCCTTATGCGGCAAGCCCGATATCACACTTTTACCTTTCACTTTACGGCCAACCAATGGCCCGGTTCTGCCTTCAAAACCACCGAATATTCCTTGTCTAATGATTCCCATGATGTTATTTTGTTCTATCGTCATCTCGACGGCAGGAGAGATCTCTTGAACTATGCCTAAACAAGAGATATCTCCCTGCGGTTCGATATGACGGGTTAAATACTACAACCAATCCGCATACTTTGCAATTGTCCTTTTGTGCCTCAACTTTCTCATCACAGCATCGCCCTCCCTTGAACCCGCAACATTGGTATTACCCTCAACGGTTTCACACCATTCTCCCTTTACGCCAATTACAATTCCGCAATGTGCTATCCTTCGCAGCGATGGAAAATACAGCCCCATTACCATCCCAGGCAATGCTGCTTTTACTATTCTTCCGGGGGGAAAGAGCGCGGGGCTCCAGGCCGTTTTTGGCGCTTTGTATCCTGCCTGCCCGAAGCACCATGAACAGAAGGCCGCGCACCAAGCCACTT